>JAVBJO010000056.1:0-4480 GCA_031546925.1 Rhodospirillaceae bacterium | reverse complement strand
TGGAAGGTCTTGGCTTGCGCCGGGGCTGCCGCCCCAAACCCCGCTTAGGACGCGATGCCCCGGACCCCCTTCTCTTTCATCAAGGGGGGGCGGGCCAAACAGGGTCACCCCGCACCGCTGCTCCCAGGTCTTTCACCAAGGCGAGGGCTGCCGTCACCCCGCCCGAGTTCAGGGCCTCAACGATGGCGGAGCCCACCACCACGCCATCGGCAAGTTCCGCGATTTCCGCCGCCCGTTCGGGGGTACGGATGCCGAAGCCAACGCAAATGGGCAAGGCGGTATGCCGACGGAGTCGCTCTATCGCCGTAGCAATGGCCGCGCGGTTGGCGGAGGCCGTTCCGGTAATCCCCGCGATGGAGACGTAATACACAAACCCCGAGGCTTCTCGCATGACCACCGGCAAGCGGGCTTCGTCGCTCGTGGGGGTCGTCAGGAAGATGAAATCGATGTCGTGGGCGCGACAGTGCGGGAGCAACTCGCCGACCTCTTCCGGGGGGAGGTCCACCAGGATCAGCCCATCCACTCCCGCCCGAGCGGCATCGGCGCAGAAACGGGCTCCCCCGTAGGCATAGACGGGATTATAATATCCCATCAACACCACCGGCGTGGCGGGATCGAGCTTTCGGAACGCCGTCACCATATCGAGGGTGACCCGCAATGACCCTCCTGCCGCGAGGGAGCGTTGTGCAGCCGCCTCGATGACAGGCCCATCGGCCATGGGATCGGTGAACGGCATTCCCAGCTCGATGATATCGGCTCCGGCGGAAGCCAGGCCGTTGAGCAGGGTCTGACTGGTCTCTCGATCGGGGTCGCCCGCCATGATGTAGGTGACCAGAGCCGCTTGGCGCTTGGTTGCGAGATCCGCCAGACGGCGCGTCAGTCTGCTCATGAGGGGCTTCCTTTTTCCAATGCCTGCACCACCGTGGCGAGATCCTTATCGCCTCGGCCAGAGAGGTTGATCACCATTAAGTTCTCTTTGGGCAGGCTTTGGGCGATTTTTGCACCATACGCCAGGGCATGGCTGGATTCCAGGGCGGGAAGAATGCCCTCGGCGCGGGTGCACTGTTGGAAGGCCGCGAGGGCCTCGTCGTCGGTGATGGAGACGTAACGCACGCGGCCGCTTTCGTGCAGCCATGCGTGCTCGGGGCCGATGCCGGGATAGTCGAGCCCCGCCGAAATCGAGTGCGCCGGAGCAATTTGTCCGTCCTCGTCCTGCAACAGGTAGGTGCGGTTGCCGTGGAGGACTCCGGGGCGACCCCCGGTGAGGGAGGCAGCGTGTTGTCCCGTTTCCAGGCCGTAGCCTGCCGCTTCGACTCCGGTCAGGGTGACGCTGGGGTCGTCCAGGAAGGGATGGAACAGGCCGATGGCGTTGGAGCCGCCCCCGATACAGGCCACCAGATGATCCGGGAGGCGTCCCTCTTGGGCGAAGATCTGCTGACGGACCTCGTGGCCGATCACCGCCTGAAAATCCCGAACCATCGCCGGAAAGGGATGAGGGCCCGCCACGGTTCCGATCAGGTAATACGTATCCGTCACGTTGGTCACCCAATCGCGCATGGCGTCGTTCATGGCATCCTTCAGGGTTGCCGCGCCGGAGATGACCGGGCGGACCTCTGCGCCGAGCAGGCGCATGCGTTGGACGTTGGGGGCTTGGCGTTCGATGTCGGTGGCCCCCATGTAAATCACGCAGGGTAAGCCGAAAAGAGCGCAGACGGTCGCCGTGGCCACCCCGTGCTGTCCGGCACCGGTCTCGGCGATGATCCGGCTTTTGCCCATTCTGCGCGCCAGCAAGATCTGGCCAATGCAATTGTTGACCTTGTGCGCCCCGGTATGATTGAGATCCTCGCGCTTGAGGAAAATCTTGGGGCCGCCCCAGGCCTCGGTCAGGCGGTGGGCGAAATACAAGGGGGTCGGACGACCCACGTAGTGCTCAAGCCAGCGTTTGATCTCCGCCTGAAAAGCGGGATCGGCCTTGGCTTCGCCATAGGCCTTTTCCACCGAGAGAACCAACGGCATCAGAGTCTCGGCCACGAAGCGGCCGCCGAAAATGCCGAAATGTCCCCGGTCATCGGGGCCAGAGCGATATGTGTTCTGAATGGGCATGAACGCTTCAACACCTGCAAGAGGTTCTCGGGGCGAGTCCGTCATGATAGGGTGACGTGGCTCAGGGGACCAGCTTTTACCAGCGGAGAAGGCATGACGGAAATCGGATTTTACCACCTGACCCTCTTCTCCCTGGAGCAAGCCCTCCCCAAGCTGCTGGAAAAAGCCTTGGAGAAGGGCTATCGCACCGTTGTCGTGACCGATACGCCCGCTCGGGTCGAGCACCTGAGCGCCCATCTGTGGACTTATACCGATGACAGTTGGCTGCCCCATGGGAGTGGCGCGGGAGACCGGGAAAATGCGACCCATCAGCCCATTTGGTTGACCTCGGAGGAAGAAAATCCCAATCAGGCCACCGCCGTGGTGTTGTGTCACGGCGCGTCGGTGGCGGTGGGCGGCTACGCGCGGTGCCTAACTCTCTTTGACGGCAACGACTCCCAGGCGGTTCAAGAGGCGCGCCGGTTGTGGAGCCAGTGGAAGGCGGAGGGACATACCCTGGTCTACTATCAGCAGAGCCCGAACGGAGGTTGGGTGGCGCGGTAAGGTCTCGCCGTAGAAGCGTGGCTCTGGTATAGACATCCAAGCGTATCGGCCTTCCGTAGGATTTCCACCATGACGCACCCCATCCATCTTCCCGCTTGGCAGGCTCTTCGGGCACATGCGACGGCTGTCGAGGCCTTGCACATGCGCGATCTGTTCGAGCGCGATCCCTTGCGATTCCAACGCTTCTCTTTGCGTCTGGAGGGCCTTCTCCTCGATTACGCCAAGAATCGGATTACGCCGGAGACCATGGGGTTGCTCACCGACTTGGCGCGGCAGGCCAAGGTGGAAGGCTGGCGGGATCGGATGTTTGCGGGCGAGAAAATCAACACCACCGAGGATCGCTCCGTCCTGCATATCGCTTTGCGCCATCGCTCGACGCAGCCGATCCTGGTGGACGGCGTCGATGTCATGCCCCAAGTCCGTGCCGTTCTCGCGAAAATGCGCGATTTTTCCGAAAGGGTGCGCTCCGGAGCCTGGAAGGGGGCAACCGCGAAAGCCATCGCCACCGTGGTCAATATCGGAATCGGCGGCTCTGATCTGGGGCCGGTTATGGCCACCGAGGCGCTGAAGCCCTATTGCAAACCAGGGCTCATGGTGCGGTTCGTCTCCAACGTGGACGGGTCTCACATCGCGGAAACCCTGAGGGAATGCGATCCGGAGACGACGCTCTTCATCGTTGCCTCCAAGACCTTCACCACCCGCGAGACCCTCACCAACGCCACCACCGCGCGGGATTGGCTGGTGGAGCGCCTGGGGAAGTCGGCAGTTCCGCATCACTTTGTCGCCCTCTCTACCAATGAACCGGCCGTTTCCGCCTTTGGAATCGACGTCGAGAATATGTTTGAATTCTGGGATTGGGTGGGAGGGCGCTATTCCCTCTGGTCCGCCATCGGGCTGTCCATCGCCGTCGCCATCGGGTTTGACAATTTCGAGGACATGCTCCAGGGCGCCTTCGTCATGGATGAGCACTTCCGCACCGCGCCCCTGGAGCAAAATATGCCGGTGATCCTTGCGCTCCTGGGGGTTTGGTATAACAACTTCCTTGAGGCGGGCGGCTATGCGGTCCTGCCTTATGATCAACATCTCCACCGCCTCGCGGCGTATCTCCAGCAGTTGGACATGGAATCCAACGGGAAAGGGACCGCTCGGGAGGGGGAGGGCGTGGAATGGAAGACCGGGCCGATCCTGTTCGGGGAACCTGGTACCAATGGACAGCACGCGTTTTATCAGCTGATCCACCAGGGGACGACCCTGATTCCGTGCGATTTCCTCGCCGCCGCGTGTAGCCATAATCCCGTGGGAGAGCATCAGCTGTTGCTCCTCTCGAATGTTCTCGCCCAGCCTGAAGCTTTGATGCGCGGGAAAACGGCTGAGGAAGTTCGGGAGGAATTGCCGAAGCTGTCGCCGGAACAGGTCGCTCATCGGGTGTTCTCCGGGAACCGGCCTTCCAATATGCTGCTGTATCGGCTGCTGGATCCTCGGACCTTGGGGATGATCCTTGCCCTTTATGAGCATAAAGTCTTCGTTCAAGGGGTGATTTGGGACGTCAATTCGTTCGATCAGTGGGGAGTGGAGCTGGGGAAGGTTTTGGCGGGGAAGATTCTGCCGGAATTAACGGCGGAGACCCCCGTGACAGGGCATGATGCTTCGACCAATGGGTTGATCGAGGCGATTAAGGTTTTTCGGGCGGGGTGAAAGAGGGTCAAGGGCCGTGGCCCTTGCGGGGGTGTCGGGGGCGGCGCCCCTGACGAGGGCGTAAGCCCCCCCAGCCCATCCACCCGACCAACCCCAGCACCCTTACCCTGATGCATCAGGGTAAGGGTGCTGGGGTTGG
>JAVBJO010000086.1:0-7738 GCA_031546925.1 Rhodospirillaceae bacterium | reverse complement strand
TAAGCCCATGCCCAAGCCCCCCCCCGCGGGGGGGCGCGGGGCGGGGCCGACCACGGGGCGGGGTGGGGGTTGTTTGTTTGGTGGTGGGGGGGGGGGGGGGGGGGGGGGGGGGTGGGGGGGGGGGGGGGGTGGGGGTGGGTTTTGTTCTGTGCGGCGGTGTGGTGGGGGGGGCGCCCCCCCCCCCCCCCCCCCCACCCCACTACCGCCGTTGACAGACTCGCTTCGGCCCTCTATCTGTTGCGCGTCCAAAAACCTCAAGGTCTCAGCCCATGTTCAGTGCTATTGCCAGGCGGCTTTTCGGTTCCGCCAATGATCGCATCATTAAAGGGCTGAAGAAGCATATCATTGCCATCAACGCCCTCGAACCCTCGTTCGAGGCTTTGACCGATGCTGAACTCCAAGCCAAGACGGTAGAGTTTCGCGCTCGCTTGGCCCAAGACGAGTCTCTGGACGATCTCCTCCCGGAGGCTTTCGCCACAGTGCGCGAAGCGGCACGGCGTTGCCTGGGCCAGCGCCATTTCGACGTGCAGTTGATGGGTGGCGTTATCCTGCATTCGGGCAAGATCGCGGAAATGCGCACCGGTGAGGGAAAGACCCTGGTGGCAACCCTTCCGGTGTATTTGAATGCCTTGACCGGCAAAGGCGTTCATGTGGTCACCGTGAATGATTACCTGGCCAGTCGTGATGCCGAATGGATGGGGCAGATTTACCGTTTCCTTGGCTTGACGGTGGGGATCATCGTTCATGGCCTAGAGGATGCCGAACGGCGCGATGCCTATGCCTGCGACGTGACCTATGCCACCAACAACGAGTTGGGCTTTGATTATCTGCGCGACAACATGAAGTTTCGCCTCGATGAGATGGTCCATCGGCCCTTCAATTACGCCATCGTTGACGAGGTGGATTCGATCCTGATCGACGAGGCCCGAACTCCGCTGATTATTTCCGGCCCCACCGAGGATAATTCCGAATTATATCGGATGGTGGATGTTCTGATGCCGAAGCTGGTGCCGGAGGACTACGAGAAAGACGAAAAAGTCCGCGCCGTCACCATGACCGAGCAAGGCGTGGAGCATGTGGAGAAGCTCCTGACGGAAGCGGGGATGCTCAAGGGGGAGGGCAACCTTTACGACATCGGCAACGTCAGTTTGGTTCATCACGTTAACCAAGCATTGCGCGCCCATAAGTTGTTCACCCGCGATGTGGACTACATCGTCAAGAACAACAAGGTGATCATCATTGACGAATTCACTGGCCGCATGATGGAGGGACGTCGCTACTCCGACGGGCTGCACCAGGCGCTGGAGGCCAAGGAAAACGCCGATATTCAAAACGAAAATCAGACGCTGGCCTCGATTACCTTCCAGAATCTTTTCCGCATTTATCCCAAGCTCGCGGGCATGACCGGTACGGCCTTGACCGAGGCGGGGGAATTCCAAGAGATTTATAATCTCGAAGTGACCGATATGCCGACCAACCTGCCGGTTCTGCGCAAGGATTACGACGACGAGGTCTATCGCACCGCCAACGAGAAATACGACGCCATTGTTACCCTGGTGGAGGAATGCCGGACGCGGATGCAGCCGGTTTTGGTGGGCACCACCTCCATTGAAAAGTCGGAGCAGCTGGCGGCGCTGTTGAAGAAGCGCAAGATTCCCCATCACGTTCTCAATGCGCGTTATCACGAGCAGGAAGCCAACATCGTCGCTCAAGCCGGGCAGCCGGGTGCCGTGACCATCGCCACCAACATGGCCGGGCGCGGAACCGACATCCAGTTGGGCGGTAATGCCGACATGCGCATTCGCCTGGAGTTGTCCGACGTGCCTGCCGGGGAAGAGGCCGATCGCAAGATCGCCGCTCTACGGGCCGAGGTTGCCGACAACAAGGCGAAAGTGCTCGCGGCGGGCGGATTGTACGTGATCGGCACCGAGCGTCACGAAAGCCGTCGTATTGATAATCAGCTCCGCGGCCGCTCTGGACGTCAGGGCGATCCGGGAGCCTCGAAGTTTTTCCTGTCGCTGGAAGACGACCTGATGCGAATCTTTGGTTCGCAGCGCATGGACGGCATGTTGCGCAAGCTGGGTCTGAAGGATGGCGAGGCCATCATCCATCCTTGGATCAACAAGGCGCTGGAGAAAGCACAGCAAAAGGTCGAGGCGCGGAATTTCGACGTTCGTAAGAATCTGTTGAAGTTCGATGATGTGATGAATGATCAGCGCAAGGTCATTTACGAGCAACGTAAGGACTTGATGCAGGCCGAGGACGTTTCGGAAGATATCGTCGATATGCGCCTCGATACCATTGATGAACTGATCAAGCGCTGCATCCCTGAGCGGGCGTATGTCGAGCAATGGGATATGAACGGCCTCCACGAGGAGCTTCTTCGCGTCTTCAATCTCGACCTGCCGGTCGTGGCGTGGGGCAAGGAAGAAGGCATCGCCGATCAGGAAATCAAGCATCGGATCACCGAGGCCGCGAACCACAAAATGGCCGCCAAGACGGCAGATTGTGGCGCCTCGGTCATGCGTATGGTGGAGAAGAGCCTGTTGCTCCAGATCCTCGATCAGGCCTGGAAGGAGCACTTGCTGCAATTGGATCATTTGCGGCAAGGCATTGGGTTGCGGGCTTATGGCCAGCGCGATCCTCTGAACGAGTACAAGCGCGAGGCCTTTAATTTGTTCGAGCAGATGCTGCACGATTTGCGCGAGCGCGTCACCAGCACCCTGGCTCATGTGGAACTGCGGATGGGACCGGCGGACCAGGATATGGAAGAGGCGCTGACTCCGCGTCGACCGCGCGAAATGCACGAAGGTCGGACCGATCCCGCCTTCGCCTCGGACAGTACCGCCACGGGCGGCGGCATTTCGGTGCGTCGGATGAGCGCGGTGGCCAGCGATGACCCGGATACCTGGAGCGGAACCTCTCGCAATGCCCCCTGCCCGTGTGGGTCCGGAAAGAAGTATAAGCATTGTCATGGGCGTTTGGCCTAGGTAAGGACGGAAGAAGCCCATGACGGAAAAGTCTAAAATCGGCGTCATGCTGTGTGGTCATGGCAGTCGCGACCCCGAAGCGGTGCAACAATTCGATGGTCTCACCCAGACCCTTCGGCAGCGCCTCCCCGAATTCGAGGTGGAGGGGGGCTATCTGGAGTTTGCCCGCCCCATCATCCGCGAGGGGCTGGAGGCCTTGAGAGCGAAGGGAGTCCGGCATATCCTCGCCGTTCCCGGCATGCTGTTCGCGGCAGGGCACGTGAAGAATGATCTGCCCTGGGAAGTGAATTCCTTCGCCGCCGAATTCCCCGATATGACCGTGGCCTTTGGCCGCGATTTGACCATCGATCCCAAGCTGCTCAAGGCTGCCGCTGATCGCATCGTCCAATGCGAAGCCGCTGCCGCGACGCAGGTGTCCCGTCAAGAAACGCTCCTTTTGGTGGTGGGACGGGGCACCAACGATCCCGATGCCAACGGCAATGTCGCCAAGGTGACGCGGATGCTGTGGGAGGGCATGGGCTTCGGTTGGGCGGAAACCGCTTACTCCGGGGTGGCCTATCCCCTGGTGGATGAGGCGCTGGCGCGACTGGTGAAGCATGGTTTTAAGCGAATCATCGTCTTCCCCTATTTCCTGTTTACCGGCGTGTTGGTGCGGCGCATCTACACCCAGGCGCTGGCCGCCGCCACGGCGCATCCCGAGATTGAGATTCTCCAAGCCTCGTACCTGAACGACCATCCTCTGGTGATCGAGAGCTTCGTCGAGAGGGTCAGGGATATCCTGACCGGCGATACGCACATGAATTGCACCCTGTGTAAATACCGCGAGCAGGTGATCGGCTACGAGCAGCAGGTGGGTGCCGTTCAAGCTGGACATCACCACCATGTGCGCGGGATTGGGACCGACGCCGAGCCTCACCCCCACCACCATCCTCACGATCACCCTCATCACGACCATCCCCACGATCATGAGCACTGAGGAGAGAACGGGGTGGGTCCGCGATCCGGCGGAAATCTACCGCCAGTCGTTTGCCTTGATCCGAGCGGAAACCGATTTGAGCGGACTGCCGGAAGATTTGGTCGATGTTGCGATTCGTTTGGTCCATGCCTGCGGCATGAGCGATATCGTTGCCGATCTGGCCTTTAGTTCCGGCGCGGGAACCTGGGGACGGCAAGCCCTCGCTGCGGGCGCAACCGTTCTGGTGGATGCCGAGATGGTGGCGCATGGTATCATTCGCCGCTTCTTTTCCTCCCCCGCTCAGCGCGTCCTTTGCACCCTCAACGATCCCCGGACGGAAGCCATCGCCGCCGCCAAGGCCACCACCCGCTCCGCCGCTGCGGTGGAGCTGTGGGAGCCCCATCTGGCAGGAGCCATCGTTGCCATCGGCAATGCACCCACCGCCCTCTTCCGTCTGCTGGAAATTCTGCGGGCGGGAGCACCTCGTCCCGCCTTGGTGCTCGGGTTCCCCGTGGGATTCGTCGGTGCTGCGGAAAGCAAGGAGGCCTTGCGGACGGCAGGCGTCCCCTTCCTCACCCTGCGCGGACGCCGTGGCGGCTCTGCCCTGGCCGCTGCGGCGGTGAATGCCCTGGGGAGGGCTTCCTAGAAAGATGGCTCCCTAGAGCGACGGACTCCGGCAAGGAATCATATTTTCCTTGTTAATAAAATTTGAATTTCATTACCCTATGAGTCGACCAAGGGCGCACGTAACATCAGGGGAAGACATGCTCAGCGATCTTAAGAATAAAGTTAAACGCCTGGGAAGCGCAGCCCTTGTTGCCGCGGTCCTCGCCGGATGCGCCTCGCCTCAAAGCCTCGCGGACAAAGCCATGGCCGCAGCCACCCGGGGCGACTACACCTCTGGGGAAAGAAACGCCACCCAAGCCCTGCGCTCCAGTCCGAAGAATCCTATGGCGCTGCTTGCCGCCGGGCTCTCTCACCAGGGACTGGGGAACTACAGTATTGCCTATCAATATTACGACGTGATCGTCACCAATAAACTGCCCGGAAGTATCCTCCTGCCCGGAAGCGACGGCGTCATTGTTCCGCGCGCCATTGTTGATGTGGCGCGTGCCAACATGGCCCAGATGGAAAAAATGGGCGGAGGACGAATCGCTCCCGCCGCACGGGGAACCATGGGGATGTCCGGGAGAAACCTCCCCAAGATCGTGGCCGCCCTTCCGAATACCCCCGAAGGAAACGTCGCCGCTCGCTATCGCACCATGAAACGGCTGCTCGATGAGGGGCTGATCACCCCAGAAGAGTACAACACCCGAATCCAAGCCAACGCACGGGGAGGCGCTCGTGGACTGGAACGCCCCGCTCCCGACGAAATGGCCCTTGTCGCCCGGTTGCGCGACCTCGGCAGAGCGGTGGAAGAGCGGGAAATTACCCCGCAGCAACTCGCAAATGAACGGGTAACCATCCTGGATGGTCTGCTTCCCGCTCCAGGGGGACAACTCGCCCAGGGCGTTGCTCCTGGCCCAAGCCCGGGGGGAGAGGCCGTGGGAGCCGCCGCCGCAGGAGGGGCTGCGGTGGGTGGAGCCGCCGTGGGGGGCGCTGGGGGAGCAGCGGGAACCACAGCCCCAGCCGTCATCATCGCAGGGGGAACAGGGAAATGGGGCGCTGGCCTCTCCTTTGCGCCAACCGAAGCCGAAGCCCAGGCAGCCTGGGACAAGTTGCTGCAGAAATTTCCCGTCCAGTTGGAGGGGAAAGTGCCCGTCTATATCAAAGTCCCGGCGGCAAAAGGAAAACCCATGCGTTGGCGCGTGGTCGTGACGCCCCAGGAGACAAAGGCAGAGGCACAGAAGGTTTGCACCACGTTCAAGCTCTATCGGCAGGCGTGTGACGTGATCGGGTTGTGAGAGGGCGTGTGCCCTCTCCCTTCCCTTTGAGGGGCTTAACTGACTGCGACGACGTTCCCCTCCAGATCCATCATCAACTTTTCGACTTCCAGCCCTGGCTTACGCTTCTTGACAGCGGCCTCCAGGATGTGCATTTCCTTGCGGTGAGCCTCCATCTCCGCCTCTCCTGTGAGAGATTTCTTCAAAACGAGGCGATATGCACCACAATCCTTGTGGTCCAGAATGATGACTTTATGGATGTGATGAAGGTTGATGGCGACGTCCAAGTGCTTCCAGAAGGTCTGCGCCCAGCCCAGACTTTTCGAGACGGCCCCGAGGGACGCGCCGGCGAGAATGATGTGATCATACTTGTTGGTCATCCCACGCCCGTCCATGTAGTGAACGATATCGTCCACCAGACGATAGTCCATGCAGGAGAGCAGCAGTGCTTCCGCACCACCATGGGCGCGCACGGGGAACGAGACCAGCGATCCAAGGGCGGCTACTCCGCCCACAACCATTGAGGCCTTCAAGAAAGAACGGCGATCCATTGCGTGTGCTTGGCAGCCGCAACCACTTTCGTGCTCTGAGAGAGTCATATCAGAAATCCAACGCAGAGTTATTGCTTCGATTCCTATACCACACCGCTGATCTCTTGTATTAGAAAAGAATCCACCTCTGCTTACATGATCACCCGATTAGCTTGCTTCTTTATCAAGGTTAGGCAATTTGTGAGATGAAAATGACCGAGGAATCAAAGTTAAATATTATTGGTATGTCACGCGATCAGTTGTTGGCAGAGATGTCTGCAATTGGTGAAAAACCATTTCGCGCCAAACAACTTTGGCACTGGATCTACAATCGAGGCGAGACAGATTTCGCCGCGATGACGTCGATTTCCAAGACGATGCAAGCTCAACTGGCCGAGCGCTATGAGGTGCGCCGTCCGCAGGTAGAGCGCGAGATGTTATCCTCGGACACCACGCGCAAATGGCTGTTGCGCTTCGACGATGGCAACGAGGCCGAGACCGTCTATATCCCCGATGAAGACGAAGAGCGGGGCGCCGTATGTCTCTCCAGCCAAGTCGGTTGCACGCTGACCTGTCGCTTCTGCCACACGGGGACGCAACTTTTGGTGCGAAATTTGACGGCGGCGGAAATCGTTGGGCAGTTCATGGTGGCGCGAGACGCCTATGGAGAGTGGCCGACGCCCGACGATACGGCGCGGCAACTGTCTAACGTGGTCATGATGGGCATGGGGGAGCCGCTCTACAATTTCGAGAACGTGGCCACCGCTTTAAAGATCATCATGGATGGGGATGGCATTGCCCTTTCCCGACGCAGGATTACGCTTTCCACTTCTGGCGTGGTGCCGATGATGAAGCGCTGCGGCGAGGAATTAGGAGTCAATCTCGCCGTTAGTCTCCATGCCGTTACCGACGAGGTGCGGGACCAGATCATGCCCATCAATAAAAAGTACCCTCTGGCCGAATTGATGCGCGCCTGCCACGCGTATCCCAGAGCCTCTAATGCCCGGCGGATCACCTTCGAATACGTGATGCTGAAGGGGATTAATGATTCTCCTGCCGATGCGCGTCAGTTGTTGCGTTTGATTGATGGGTTGCCGGCGAAATTCAACCTGATTCCCTTCAATCCCTGGCCTGGCGTTACCTTCGCATGCTCGGACCTGCGGACGATCCGCGTGTTTTCGGAGATCCTCCAGGAGGGGGGGTATTCTGCTCCCATCCGAAAGTCACGCGGGGACGATATTTTGGCGGCGTGTGGACAGTTGCGTTCGGAAAGTCAGCGGCAGAAGTGTTCGCGCTCGTTGGCACGGGTTGAGGCTGGAATCGTGGACGATGACCACCCTCCTCCTGCCCGATGAAAGAAAAGGGGGTCCGGGGCATCGC
>JAVBJO010000123.1:0-16264 GCA_031546925.1 Rhodospirillaceae bacterium | reverse complement strand
ACGCGAGCAACAGGAAGGGGCGCCGGGGCATCGCCGGGGGCGGGGCTTGGGGCGGCAGCCCCGGCGCAAGCCAATCCCCCTCTCCGCCCCGACCCCCCACCAAAACACCCCCGAAACCCTCGGGGGTTTTTTGTTGGGGGGTCGGGGCGGATAGGGGGATTGGCTTGCGCCGGGGCTGCCGCCCCAACCCCCGCCCGAGGCGCTGCCCCGGACCCCCATCCATTTCATCGCTTGGCGGCATACCCCCGAGGCGTATACACCCACGTTCCGACCCGCCGCGTCTCGGTGCTGCCGACGATGACCAGGGTTAACATGTCCACGTCATCGACCCTCAAATCGCTGAGAGGGACAATGCGGAGACTCTCCCCCTCTCGCCCCAGTTGCCGCGCCAGAATCACCGGCGTATGAGGAGGACGATGCTCCAGGAGGATCGCCTGAGCGTGGCCCAGCAATTCGCGGCGGCGTTGGGACACAGGGTTATAGAAGCAGACGACGAAATCGCCCTCAGCGGCGGCCTTCAGGCGGCGGAGGATCATCTCCCGAGGGGTCAGCAGATCCGACAGGGAAATGGTGCAGAAGTCATGATTGACGGGCGCTCCGGCGCGAGCGGCTGCGGCTTGCAGAGCGGAAATGCCGGGGACGACGGAAACGGCGAGACGTCGCCACGCCAGAGAGTCCTCCCGGTCAATCTGCTCGAACACCAAGGTTGCCAAGGCGTAGATGCCCGGATCCCCCGAGCACACCAGAGCCACCGTCTTGCCCTCTGCCGCGAGGTCAAGGGCGATGCGGACGCGTTGGGTTTCCTCCCCCAGGGCGCTCTCGTGGCGGGTTTTGCCCAAGGTGGCCTCCCCCAGGAGATCGAGGTACAAGCCATACCCCACCAGATCGGACGCGGCGGCCACAGCGGCGGAGGCCTCTGGGGTGCGCCAGACGGCGGCCCCCGGTCCAATTCCCACCACGAACAAGGTTCCTCGGGCTTTGCCCACGCTCAAGGGGGCGATGGGCTGGGGTGAGAGCGCTACCGCGACCGTGGCCCGGGGGGATTTCACCTTGGGAACCACCAGAACGGACGCGGCTCCTGCGGCGGCGAGGGCGGCCCCCTCGGCAACGCCGGGACAGCCGGTTTCCCTCAGCACCACAGCCGAAGGTGTCATGAGACGAGGAGCCTCGTGGTTCAGCTCTGCGGGGGTGAAGAACCGAGCCGGGACACCCAGATCCCGCGCCACCGCGAACACGGCGGCCTCGTCCATTTTCAGATCAAGGGAACTCACACAGGCGACAGCTCCCGCAGCCAGCCCGGCGTTTTCAAGGGTCGTCCGCACCAGGGTGAGAAGCTCCGCCTCGGAGCAACCGCGCTCGCATCCCACCCCGACGGAAAGGACCGGAGGATGAAAAACCAGGGCCGGATCCTCGGCGGAGACCGTGCGCTCGGTGACACGAATGGTTTGGGTTCCGTTGGGGGTGAAGGGCAAAGCCTCCAGCCACGCGGCTTCGCCTTCCAAACGGACGGGCTCCCCCGCGAGCAGAGCCGCAGCAAGGGGTTTGAGCGCCTTCAGCGTGGCCACGCGCCATCCCGGCGGAGGCTCGTCGAGAGCCACCCCCAACACAACATCCCCCGCCGTGGTGAGAGCGGCATGTCCGCCCAATCCCTCTGCCAGACGACGCGCCAAGGCGTTGGCTCCGTGATGTCCTCCCAACAAGGGAACCACGCTGGAGCCATCCACCGCGACGGCGAGAACCGGTGGTTCGACGTGCTTATCCGCCAGCAGAGGAGCCAACGCCCGGATGAGAATCCCCGCCGCGCAAACCCCAATCACCGCTTGCCCCGCCGCGAAGAGGCCTCGCACATGGGCGGCCGTGTCGGTGAAGGTGACCTCGGTGGCGGTCACGCGTCCCGCCAAGCCGTGCACGGTGGCCCCCTCCCCCAGGAGAGCCACGATCCGCCGCGCCAGAGGCAACGCCGCCGCGGTCAGGCATAGAACGGCGCTCACGAGGCGATCTCATTGACCACCAGGGCACCGCTCGCGGCCATGAGGTAGAGACCCACATGATGGGCAATCTCTTGTGGATGGGCTGCTGTGTCTGGTAATCCTAACGCTCGCGCTGTTTCCAGCGGCAGGTCATAGGTGGCGCATCCCGGCTCGTAAACCACGATATCCTTGAGGGCCCCCGTCATTCCGTGGTTCCGGGCCGAGAGCAGCGTCTGGACAAACTGGAGCACGCAAATATCCGTGCAAATCCCCATCACCACCAAGGTGTCGAGGCCCTCTGCCGTGATCCAGTCGGTGATGCGGTTGCGCCCGCTGGCCAGATCTATAGAGCCAACGAATCCGTTGATGCAATCCTTGCGAATCAAGGTCACGCCCGGAGCAGTGGACATCCAGGCCAAAGCCTCCACCAGATCCTCCTGCCCCGTGCCCGTTTCGCAATGGGGGGGATAGGGCTCCTCGGGCTTGCCGGGCTGGTGGGTGTCGAGGAACGTCGCCACTGGGCGTCCTTCTTTCAGAAATTCTCGGGAGAAGCGATCCATCTCCCCGATCATACGGGAAACCTGAGCGTTTTCCACCCTGGGAGCCAAGGGACCACAGCCCACACCGGCGAATCCCTTGACGGGATCCACATGGAGCAACCCCACCCGTTTCGTCCCTAAAACCAAACGCCCCGGCTGAACCGGAAGAGCAGAAAAAAAGGTCATGGCGATTCCTTGAGGTGGGAAGGGGTAGCGGGGGTTCCGAGAGCGGCCCGTCGTTCGGCTTCGGCGACCTCTTCGGGGGTCATGTTCAGTTTTACCAAGGCGCGTTTCAAGAGATAAGTATTGCCCCCAGCGTCTTTCCTGGTAGAAGTGATGAGGCTGTACCAAGCATAGGCTTGAATCGTGTCCTTAGGTGCACCGCGTCCTTGGGCCAATAGTGCTGCCAGGTTGTTTTGCCCGCCCTCCTCTCCCCTTTCGGCAGCCTTCTTGAACCATTGGAGGGCAAGGGCGTCGTTCGCCTCCACTCCAAGACCAAGAGCATGGAGAACGCCCAGGTTCACCTGGGCTCCCGCATCCCCACGCTCGGCCGCTTGGCGTGTCCATTCCACGATCTCCCTGGAAACGAGGAGAGGAGCGGAAAGATCTGTCCAACCGGACATCACATGCCAGTATTGATGACGAAAGCTGGAATTTTCCTGTTCCATAGCCGTTTTATAGGATTCGAGAAGCCTCTCCAGTCGGACCTTGGGCGGTGTGTATTTTTTGGTCACATCTGCCACTTCAGCAAAATCGATTGCGCGACCTATTTCAGGAGTATAGTCAGAGACGAAGGCAACATTTAAAGTCTGCCTGCCCTCATCTTTATCCATTCCCTGTTCTGCGGCTGCTGCAAACCAACGTGCCGCCTGATCAAAATCCCGTGACGCACCCAACTTCAAATGTTTCATCTGGCCATAATAGTACGCTTCTCCAAGATCGTATTGTGCTGGGCCGTAACCTTGTTCAGCGGCCTTGAGAAGCCATTCTTCCCTCTTGTCTAATTCCAAAAGCCCCATCTTGTACTGGGCCGGAGCATACCCCTGGTCGGCGGCTTTGCGGATCCATTGAAAGGCGAGGTTCATTCCTTTGTGTATATTGTCCTCGTTACAGAATAAATGGACCGCGAGAAGGACTTGAGCCTCGGCATTCCCATTCTCGGCGGCTTTGAGGACAGGCTCGGAATCTATTTCCGGCGATGTCCCAAACTCGCGCTTAAAATTTTCACAGAAAGATTCCTTATTATGAGCAAAAGCAAAAGATGTCGTCCCCAGCAGAAGAGCAAGAGCGAAAAGCCCACTTTTTATCGCCTGTTTCATGGCTCTTCTCCCTACACCAGCACGGGTAAGTTCGACATTCCATCTGTGCCGAAGAGCATCCGGTAGAATTCGATTTCTTCCTGGGATCCGGTGGCCTTCAAGTAGTTGTCACTCAGTTTCACCGCCGGATGGCCGCACACTTCGGATACCTTGCAGATCAGACTAAGCGGCTCGAAGGCTTGCAGTTTCCGGGGGTGACAGTCGCGGAAATCGTTGGTGAGCAGTGTTCCCCAACCGAAGCTTACCCGGATCCGGGGTTTATGGAGCCATTTCTTTGGATTGAGAAAATCCTCTGGGCCGGTGAAGTCTTGGGGGGAGAAACCGGGTTGAATTTCTCCACCAAATTGAGCGTAGAGACGAATGATATCATCCACATCCAGGCCGTCGCTGAATAGGAGTAGCTTTCCCTTGGGATCGCGGCCACGGGATTGCAGCCAGGTGATATATTCCTCTCCTGCCGTCGCGGGGTCTTTGCTGTCCACCCGCAAACCGGTCCAATCCGTCGCCCAATCGGGGGCATCGCGCAGGAACTGAGTCGTGCCCCACGTATCGGAGAGCATCATCAACAAGGCTCCGCCGTAGCTTTTCTGCCAAATGCGCAAGACTTCGTACTGGGTTTCCTTGAGATCGCACGGCATCATATTCAAACGAGATAATGCCGCCAGCACCATGGGCAATTCATGGGCATTGGTTCCCTTGGCTTCTAGGTCATGGCGCATAGCTAGGAGAACATTAGAGGTCCCCATGAAGATTCCAGGAAGTTGAGCCTTCAGAGCCTGTACAACATAATCTTGCCAGAGGAAGCTGTGCCGACGACGGGTTCCAAAATCCGTAAAATTCAACCCGCGAATTCCTCGGAGACGATCAATTTTATCCCATAATTTGCTTTTGGCCCGAGCATAGAAAATATCAAGCTCAAACTCATTCATGTTTTGGAAGGCGGCTCTGGTCCGTAATTCATTGATGATGGAAAGGGCATAAATCTCCCACATGCTGGTGTGCACCCAGTCGCCGGAAAAATGCAAAACCCACTGGCCGTCCTGGTGCTCCAGTTCATAGGGAGGCATCTCGAAAAAGCGCAGCCATTCGATGAATTCTGGAGCGAAAATATCGCGATAACCGTAAAATTTATTCCCGGCCAGCCAAATCAGTTCCGATTCCGTGAAGCGCAGACTGCGAACGTGATCCAGTTGCTTTCTCAGGATTTCCTCGTCGATCATGGTGCCGATTTTGATCGACGAGGTTCGGTTGATGAAGGAAAATGTGACGGGAACGTCCTTGAAATCTTTCCAGATGAATTGAAGCATCAGAAATTTATAGAAATCCGTGTCCAGCAGACTCCGGATGATGGCATCGAATTTATAATTCGCATCATCCGCACGCTTAGCGTGGTTGATCAGCATGACGGTCTCTTTCTTTCCAGATGCAAGGGCGAAGGATTATTTATAGCGATTGGTAATGGGGAAACGCCAGCCTCGGCCGAAATTGCGCTGTGTCAGGGCGACTCCGGGCGGAGCTTGGCGGCGTTTGTACTCTGAGCGGCGAACCATGCCGGCGATGCGTTCCACATAGGCCTCCGGCACGTCTTGGCCCAACCGGCGCGAGGCGGCGCGAGCGGCAAAAAGCGGTTGATAAAGATCATCATTCAACAATCGCAGAACCGGATCAAGCACATCGTAACTGCCGAGTGTCGCCTCGTCCGTTTGTCCCTCCCGCAGTTCCGCTGTGGGTTTCTTGTGAAGGATGTTTTCGGGCATCACCCTGGAGGCGGGACCCAAGGCCCCCAATTCCGCTGCCGGCGCATGGGTATTGCGCCACCGCGCTAGGGCAAACACCTCTGTCTTATAGGCGTCCTTCAGCACGCAATAGCCGCCACACATGTCGCCGTAGAGGGTCGAATACCCCGTGCTGAGTTCGCTCTTGTTGCCGGTGGAGAGCACCATCCCGCCGAATTTGTTGGAAATCGCCATCAGGATCACCGCCCGAGCCCGGGCTTGGAGGTTTTCCTCCGTCACATTGGGATCGGTCCCGGCAAACAGGGGCGCGAGCATGCCGTGAAAGGCCTCCAGCGCCGGGGTGATGGGGATGATGTCGTAGCGTGTCCCGAGGAGTCGCGCGGTCTCCGCCGCATCCACCAGACTCTCCTCGCTGGTGTAGGCAGAGGGCATCATCACCAAGTGAACCCGTTCGGCGCCCAGAGCATCCACCGCTACCGCCGCCGACAAGGCCGAGTCCATGCCGCCCGATTTGCCGATCACCACGCCGGGGAAACCGTTCTTTCCCACGTAGTCCCGCAAGCCCACCACCATCGCCGCATACATGGCCTCAATGGTGTCGGGGTAGATAATGGCCAGGCCGTGCTGGTCGCCCTGGACAACCGTTCCCGTCCGCTCCTTGCTCACCGTCACCTGGAGGCTATCGACGCTGAACGCCGCTCGTCGCGTGATGGCGCCGGTGGCGTCCATGACGAACGAGCCGCCATCAAACACCACCTCGTCCTGACCGCCAACCTGGTTGACGTAAACCACCGGAAGATGCGTGTCACTGGTGATCCGACGCGCCATCTCCTCGCGCCGGGCCTGCTTGCCCACGTTGAAATGACTGGCGTTGAGGACGATCAGGACATCGGCCCCCTCGTCTGCTAGCGCGCGCGAGGTGAAACCGTGCCAGAAGTCTTCGCAGATCAAGACGCCGAGCTTTAGACCGCGGAATTCTACCGGCTTGGGGAGGGGGCCGCTCTCGAAAACCCGCGACTCGTCGTAAACCTCGTCGTTGGGGAGAACGTGCTTCAGGACCACCTTGGTCGAGCCGTCTTCATCAATGAGAACCGCTGCGTTGTAGGGTTTTGTCGCGCCGGCCATCGGGGCGCCAAGCAGGATGGCGGGGCCTTCCGTCGCGGCCACCTCCTCGGCAAAGGCGTCGAGCATCGCCCTTACGTCACGGAGGAAGCCGGGCTTGCACACCAGATCCTCCAGGGGGTAACCCGTCAGGAAGCATTCGGAGAAAATCAGCAGATCCGCCTTGTTGGTCGCGTGGGTGCGGTGTTTGCGGATCAGGTCGAGATTCCCAGAGAGATCGCCGACGGTGGGGTTTTCTTGGATGCAGAGGAGGCGGATCTCGGGGCGGTGCATGGGGGGGGCTCCAGGAATAGGGGTCAAGGGTCTCTGACCCTTGCGGGGGTGTCGGGGGCGGCGCCCCTGACCAGGGCGTAAGCCCATGCCCAAGCCACCCCCCCCGACAAACCCCACCACCCCTACCCTGATGCATCAGGGTAGGGGCGGTGGGGTTTGTCGGGGGGGTGGCTTGGGCATGGGCTTACGCCCTGGTCAGGGGCGCCGCCCCCGACACCCCCGCAAGGGTCAGAGACCCTTGACCCCTATTCCGCAGCCCTCTCCATCGCCTCTTGCTGCCGCTCCCACATCTCCGCATACCGTCCCTTCCTTCCCATCAACACCCCGTGATTTCCTCTTTCCACCACGCGGCCTTGTTCCAGCACGATAATCTCATCCGCCTCGACCACCGTCGACAGCCGATGCGCGATCACGATGGTGGTCCGGTTCCGAGACACCTCGCGCAACGACGCCTGAATTTCCTTTTCGGTGTGGGTATCCAGCGCGCTGGTCGCCTCATCGAACAGCAAAATCCGGGGTTGCTTCAAGATGGTCCGCGCGATAGCCACCCTCTGCTTTTCCCCTCCAGAGAGTTTCAATCCCCTCTCCCCCACGCGGGTTTCATACCCATCGGGCAACCCCGAGACGAAATCGTGGATTCGAGCGAGTCTTGCCGCATGTTCGATTTCCTCCCAGGAGGCATGAGGTTTCCCATAGGCGATATTGTAGCGAATGGTATCGTTAAACAGAACGGTATCCTGAGGCACGATACCGATCGCCTGGCGCAGGGAGGCTTGGGTGACGTCGCGGATGTCCTGCCCGTCGATGGAGATGCGCCCGCCCGTCACGTCGTAGAAGCGAAACAGCAGGCGCGAGATGGTACTTTTCCCGGCTCCCGAGGGTCCGACAATGGCGACGGTCCGGCCTGCGGGAACGGTGATATCCACGTGGTGGAGGATCGTCCGATCCACGTGGTAGGAGAACGCCACAGCTTCAAATTGCACTTCTCCCTGGGGGATAAGGAGGGGCTGCGCCCCGGGAGAATCCAAAATCTCGGCATGTTCTGTCAGGAGGCGAAACATCGCCTCCATATCGGTAAGGGATTGCTTGATTTCCCGATAGATGAACCCCAGGAAATTGAGCGGCATATAAAGCTGCACCAAATAGGCATTGACGAGAACGAAGTCCCCCAGCGTCATACGGCCCGAAGCAACCCCTTCCCCCGCCATGATCATAACGGCAGTCAGCCCAACGGCGATGATGGTCCCTTGGCCAATATTCAGCAGGGAGAGAGTGACTTTGCTGGTGACAGCGGCCGCCTCGTAACGCCTGAGAGCGGAATCATACCGAGCGGCCTCGTGTTCCTCGTTCCCAAAGTACTTGACGGTCTCAAAGTTGAGCAGGGAGTCGATGGCCTTGGTGCTGGCCTCGGAGTCGGTTTCGTTCATGGTCCGGCGAAACTTGGTCCGCCACTCGGTGACGCCCAAGGTATAGGCGATATAAACGGAAATGGTCCCAAACGTCACCAAGGCGAAAGCGGCGTCGTAGAGCACCCAAAGGATCACCGTCACCATCCCGACTTCCAACAGCGTTGGCAGGATGTTGAACAGCATGAAGTTGAGGAGGAACTCGATCCCTTTGGTGCCGCGCTCGATGGCGCGGCTGACTCCGCCGGTTTGCCGGTCAAGGTGGAAACGGAGCGCCAGCCGGTGCAAGTGACGGAACACCCCCAATCCAACGGAGCGCACCGCTCGCTGCGCCACCCGAGCAAACACCATGTCGCGCAGTTCGGAGAAAGCTCCGGCGAAGATTCGCGCCAGTCCGTAGACCAACAGCAACCCGACCGGCACCACCACCAAGGTCATTCCCGGCCGCGCCGTTAAGGCATCCACCGCCTGTTTGTACAGAACCGGCACCAGCACGTTGACGCCCTTCGCCGCCGCCAGAAACGCCATTGCCGCCACCACGCGGACGCGCAATCCAACCTGCCCGGACGGCCACAGATAGGGAAGCAATGACCGAATGGTACTCCAGTCGCTCCGAGGGCCAGAGGTCTTCAACCGATCTGCATTATTGGAAGGATCGCGACGGCGCATTACTGGGGTTGCTCCCACGTCTCCAAAACGGCCTCAATGCTGATTTCACGGAAGGGCTTGCGGGTGGGGACGCCCTTCCCGTTCATCAGGATGGGAAGTAAGACCTCGACGATGCGATCTTCGTCCACCTCGGTCTGGATGAAGCCTCGGGCTTGCCACTGGGGATGGTCCGGCAGTTCAAGAGGGTCGAGCACGGGCTCGAAACAGCAATCCACCGGACACAGCAAGGCCGTCCAGGCGTCCCGATCCCGGGTGAGGAACAAGGCTTCCAGCTCGGCAATCAAGGCCGTCTGGGGAAGAGCCTCTGCCTGACGAGACAGCCAGTCGGGACGGTTGACCGTCTGGCAGAATTTTTCCCAGAACTTCTCCTCCATGGCCGCGAGGGCGACGAAGCGCCCATCCTTGGTCGCGTAGACATGATAAAAAGCCGCTCCACCATTGATGTAGTCGGCATCTCGAGGCGTGATCTTCTCCCGACGCGCGGCGGTCATCACGCCCCCCATCCAGGACAGAGCCGCCTCCGCCAGGCTGATATCCAGACGCGCGCCCTTGCCGGTCACGCCGCGCCGCATCAAGGCCCCCATGACCGCCATCACCGCGAGCATGCTCCCCGCGTGATCGGCTTGCGGAGGAAAAACCACTGCGGGACGCTCTGCGGTCCCCGTATTCCACAACACCCCGGACAGAGCGGAATAGGTGATATCGTGTCCCGCCACCGGCGCATGGGGTCCCGTCCCGCCATATCCCGATATGGAGCAATGGATCAGCCGCGGATTGAGGCTTCCCAATATCTCTGGCCCGAACCCCAGCCGAGCCAAGACACCGGGACGATAGGCCTCTACCAGGATATCGGCGCGTTTCAGCAAGTGCGCGAAGGCTTGTTTCCCCCCAAGGGTCTTGAGATCCATCCGCACCACGGTCTTGTTGCGGTTGGCGAGCTTATAGAACGGCGTGGTCCCGTCCTCATCCAGAGGCCCCATGGTCCGCATGGGATCGCCAGAGGGAGGCTCGACCTTGATGACAGAGGCCCCCAGGTCCGAGAGCCATTGGGTGGCCAAAGGTCCAGGGATGTACTGAGTCAAATCAAGGACGCGGATTCCTGCGAGGCACTCGGCGAGCATCAAAAATCTCCTTATAGAGGGAAAGAGGCTAAGGCGTTTCTTTCGCCGGTTTGGAATTTTCCGCGATTCTGCGTCCCAATTGCTCCAAAACCTCGCGGAGAGGCGAATCGGGGAGGGGACTCAACGTTTCCTGAAGCCACGCCTGCTGGGGGCGCTCCAGGGGGGGCCCCGATGTTGCCGCAAGAGGTGCCGCCTGACGTCTCTCCGGCAAAGGACCGTGGATCAACCGCAGGCGGACAATGGCCTTCCAACCGAAGTAGCGATTGATGCGCTCGATGACCAAGGGCTCCAGATGGGTCAACTCGGTGGCAAAGGCGCTGGCGTCCACCTTGATGTGGAGCACGCCCTCCTCTCGTCGCCCTTGCGGAAACGAGCAGCGCAGCGGCAACGTCCGAGAGGCCAGCACCGAACCCACAATCGCCGACCAATCCACTGCCATGCGTCCATTCAACAGACCGCGCTTGGCAAACAGCGGCCCAGCCACGGCCTCCAGAGGGACCGCAATGGCCACCAAGCCATAGGAACGCTTTGTCTCGGGTAGATCTTTAGGGGAAAGCGGCATAAGAGATTCCTAGAGATCGCGCATTTCGCTCCGACCTATTATAAACTGTTCCCGCCATGACGCCACCCTTCCCCCCCGATCTTGCACCCCGTCTTTTGGCCTGGTACGACCACGGTGCCCGGCGACTCCCTTGGCGGTATCGCCCCGGCCAGCCCGTCGATCCCTACCGGGTTTGGCTGTCCGAGGTGATGTTGCAGCAGACCACGGTTCGCGCCGTCATCCCTTACTTCGAGGCTTTCCTCGTCCGCTGGCCGACGGTGGAGGCGCTGGCCGAAGCCCCGGTCGAGGACGTCATGCATGCCTGGGCCGGGTTGGGCTACTACGCCCGTGCCCGCAAGCTGCACGAGTGCGCGAAAATGGTGGTGGCCTGGCGCGGCGGTGCCTTCCCGCAAGAGGAAGAGGCCCTGCGGCAACTCCCAGGGATCGGAGACTACACCGCAGCCGCCATCGCCGCCATTGCCTTCGGACGAAAAGCAACGGTGGTGGACGGAAACGTCGAGCGAGTCCTGGCAAGGATGTTTGCCGTCACCACGCCTCTTCCCGCCGCCAAGCCTTTCTTGCGGGATCTGGCGGAACGGCTCACCCCCGATCAACGCTGTGGGGATTATGCCCAAGCGGTGATGGATCTGGGGGCGACGTTGTGCACCCCGCGCTCCCCAGCCTGCGGCCTCTGCCCCTGGATGGATGCCTGCGAGGGACGCAAGCAAGGCAAGGAAAAAGACCTCCCCGCCAAGCTCGCCAAACCCACCAAGCCAACGCGACACGGCCTCGCCTTCTGGACCTTACGCAAGGATGGAGCGGTCTTGATTCGCCGCCGCCCCGCCCAAGGCCTCTTGGGGGGGATGATGGAGATCCCCTCGACCTCCTGGCGAGACGATACCCCCTGGAGCCTGGAAGAGGCCACCCCAGAGGCCCCCCTATCCTTAAAGACGTGGCGGCTATTACCAGGACTGGTGACTCAGTCCTTCACGCACTTTCACCTGGAAATGAAGGTTGCCTTTGGAAAAGGCGGAGCCAACCCCATCGTGAATGGGCTGTGGTGCCCGCTGGATCAACTGGAGGAGCACGCTCTGCCAACGATCATGCGTAAGATTGTGCGGCATGCGCTGTCACGGGGCTATTAGGGCGCATTGGGCCTCCCCCTCACCCCATCCGGCGGCGGTATAAAAACACCAAGAGGCACCCCGCGCCTGACATCCCCGCCATGACCCAGAATGCGTTTCCTCCCAACCCGCCATAGAGTTTCCCCGTCAGAGGACTCATCATCCCCGGCGCAACACCAAGCGCCACTGCGGCATACACGCTTTGCGCCCGGGCCGAGATTTCCCGCGCTGCCACGCGCTGGATAAAGTGCATTGCCCCAAGATGGGCGCAGCCAAAAGTCGCCGCATGGAGCATCTGAACCGCAATCAAGGCGGGTAAAGCCGTGGTGAGGCCGAGCACGCTCCAGCGCACCACCCCGGCCAGGACGGCCAGCAGCAGAAGGCCACGCGGCCCCATGCGTCGAAGGAGAGCGGCGGAGAAGGCGAACAGGATGATCTCGGCGATGACGCCCTCCGCCCACAGAGCGGCGATAATCCGATTGTCAATTCCTGCGCTTTGCCAGTGTAAGGTGGAAAACGCATAATAAACTGTGTGGGAAGCTTGATTGAGACTCGTCACGCAGAGGAATAATAAAAATAGAGGATTCTTCAACAACGACATAATGGAAAGTCGGGGCTGTCCACTTGTTTGAGGGAGTGGCTCCCCTCGAGGCACACCCGTACAGGCCAAAGACGTCACCAGCAAACAGGCGGAGATGGCTCCCACCAGAACCGAGGGGGACGCATCCACCAGAAGGCTTCCCGTGGCGGCAGCAGCAAGAATAAACGCAACGGAACCCCACAAGCGGATCCGACCGTAATCAAGGCGATATTGTTGCGTAATCCCCATGGCCAGACTCTCCCCCGTGGGCATCAGTCCGGTCCAAAGACCAATGGCCACAACGGTCATCAGGAGGATTTGCGTAAATCCCTCCACCAGGGAGAAACCAAGCCATGCCAAGGCCGCGCTGGCAGAGAGCACCACCATGGGAAGCCGTTGATCGCCTCGGCGATCCACCACGTGTCCCACCAGAGGATTCACCAGAACCTTAACCAGATACGTCGCCGCCGTGATCCAGCCGATATCCGAGGCAGACAACCCCTTCGCCGACAGCCATGTCGGCCAAAAGGGCAGATGAATCCCCACGGCGGTAAACAGAGCAGCGTAGTAGCACGACAGGCGAAAAGCCGCCCCTTTGGCCGTCACGGCTTCCCGAGACGACGCAGACTGGTCCCATGTTCCGCTAACAGAAGCACAAAGGCATCGGAAGCAAGGAATCGCGCCTCAACCTCGCGCTGGGTCGTGAGACCGTCCACACGCTCAAGTTCAGCATCAACCCAGCCGGGATGCACCATCATCAAGGCTCCCTCTTTCGCGGGGGAGAGAAACCGCTGAAATAACGTGGCGAACGGAACTCGTCCCGAGAAGTCATAAACCCCCCGGAAAGAGGCATTATGCGGGATGCCTCGCGCTTGCAGTTGACGACGAAAGACGAGGCCTAAACTGGAAATCACCAAGGCGCGCACTGGGCTGACGTTTCGAGCAAGCAGCGTCGGCCAGGACTCCACGCAGGAGCGAACCCAGGTGTTCGCTCCGAAGCGACGCTGCCAAAGCTCGAGTACCGCCGCGCGAACGACGGGTAATTGGTGGATGTGATGGTGGCCATCGAGAAAATCCGGCAATCGACCGAAATGAACCACGAAAGCGTCGACTTGACGATCAAACTCGGCGGAAATCTCCGCCTGGTCAAGGCGGCGCAGCAAGGCCAAACGAAGAAGCTGCCCCAGGGAGGGGAACCGGCCTTCTGGCGCCAGGTTGGGCATAGAACCCAGAGGCGTCTGATCGGTCAGCGTCAAATGCAGGCCAATATCCGCCTGCTCCTCCAAGGGTTTCAGGTGTTTTGCGGCCTCGGGCCAGTGGGGGGAGCCCGTCATGCAACTGGTGGCCTGGAGCCGACCTTGAGCAATAAGCTCAAGAATGGCGCGGCTGACACCAGGAGCCAAACCGTAATCGTCGGCGCAGAGCGTGATGTAAGAAAGCATGATCGTGCAGGGTAAAGGGGGAGCAGCAAAGGGTCAAGGGTCTCTGACCCTTGACCCTTTGCCTGCCACGTCGCAATGTATCCTCCACGGATAGCCGGGAAGGCAAAAACCATGGCACAAAATACCTCCACCCTGATTGCAGCGTCTGACCTAGAGGCTCTGGTGACGGGCATCCACCGCGATCCTTTCAGTGTTCTCGGCCCCCATGAGACCCCAGAGGGTCCGGTGGTTCGCGCGTTCCTGCCTGGTGCGCAGCGGGTTTGGGCGGTTACCCCCAAGACCGAGGTGGTACTGAAGGCCATCCATCCCGACGGAGTGTTTTGCGCTCTTGTCCCAGGAGCGTTGGCGAAAGAATACCATCTACGCGTGGAAACCAGCGAGTCCACAAAAACCATTGAGGATCCTTTCCGTTTCCCTTCTCTGCTTGGGGAACTGGATATCCATCTTTTGGTAGAAGGCTCTCATCTTCGCACGTTCGAGAAGCTCGGCTCGCACTGTGTGACGGTGCAAGGGGTGCAGGGGGTGCACTTCGCCGTGTGGGCTCCCAACGCCAAACGGGTTTCGGTGGTTGGGGATTTCAATGGTTGGGATGGGCGCTGTCACCCCATGCGCTTGCATCACGGCGCGGGGGTTTGGGAAATTTTCATCCCCGGTCTGGGGGACGGAGCGGTTTACAAGTACGAGCTGTTGGATTCCGATGGCCAGATGCTGCCGCTAAAGGCAGATCCATATGGTCATTATGCCGAGGTTCCCCCTCGCACCGCCTCGATTGTCTGGGATTTGGCCAAGCGTGACTGGGCCGATGGGACGTGGATGGAGGAGAGGAAAGCCCACAACGACCATCGTGCCCCCGTTTCCATTTACGAGGTTCATCTTCAATCGTGGCGTCGCGTGCCCGAGGAATGCAATCGCTCCATGACCTATCTGGAGCTGGCGGATCAGCTGGCCGCGTATGTGAAGGATTTAGGCTTTACCCACATCGAGCTGCTTCCCATTCACGAATACCCGTTCTCGGGGAGTTGGGGCTATCAGCCGGTGGGGTTGTTTGCGCCCACCTCGCGCTTTGGCACGCCCGAAGAATTTCGTGCCTTCGTCGAGCGCATGCATTTGCATGGTATTGGGGTGATCATCGACTGGGTGGCAGGGCATTTCCCCAACGATCCCCATGGGCTGCATCGGTTCGACGGGACGCATCTTTACGAGCATGAAGATCCTCGCCTGGGGTTCCATAAGGATTGGAACACCATGATCTATAATTATGGCCGGCGTGAGGTGATGAACTATTTGTTCTCCAATGCCCTGTATTGGATGGAGCAATATCATATCGATGGTCTGCGCGTGGATGCGGTGGCATCGATGTTGTATCTCGACTATTCGCGCGAACCGGGAGAGTGGATTCCCAATCGTTTCGGTGGAAATGAAAATCTCGAAGCCATCGACTTCCTGCGGCGCATGAATCAGGAGGTCTATGGCGAGCACTCGGGCGTCATGACCATTGCCGAAGAATCAACCGCTTGGCCCATGGTGTCGCGTCCGGTTTACGTGGGCGGGCTGGGCTTTGGCTTCAAATGGAATATGGGGTGGATGCACGATACGCTACGCTACATGTCCAAGGATCCCATCCATCGCCGCTATCATCATGATGATTTGACGTTTGGACTGCTCTACGCCTTCCAAGAAAACTTCGTACTCCCCTTGTCCCATGACGAGGTGGTGCATGGCAAAGGCTCGATCTTGGGGCGGATGCCGGGGGACCGGTGGCAAAAATTCGCCAATCTTCGCGCCTATTACACCTTCATGTGGACCCATCCGGGGAAAAAGCTGCTGTTCATGGGCTCGGAGTTCGGCCAAAACGCCGAGTGGAATGCCGATGCCTCCCTTGATTGGCACGAGATGGACGATCCCCTCAACAAGGGCGTTCATGCCTTGGTGCGGGATCTCAATCGCCTGTATCGCACCGAGCCTGCGCTCCACGTGCTCGATTCCGACCCGGCCGGGTTCGCCTGGGTCGATTGCAACGATCGTGACAATTCCGCCTTGACCTACCTGCGGCGAGGTGAGGCCGAGCAAGATCTCTGCCTGGTGGTGTGCAACTTTACCCCGATCATTCGCGGCTCCTATCGTGTCGGCGTTCCCAAGGCCGGATTCTACCGTGAGGCGCTCAATTCGGACTCCGCGTGGTACGGCGGTTCCAATGCGGACACTGGCGGAGGGCGCTGGGCCGAGGAAATTCCTTGGCATGGATTGCCCTATTCGGTCGATCTGATCCTTCCTCCTTTGGCTGTGCTGGTCTTGAAGTGGGAATAAGACCGTCTGGCACGCCCCCTTGCGGTAAAAAAGAAGGGGGTCCGGGGCATCGCTCCGGGCGGGGTATGGGGCGGCAGCCCCATGGAGTCGGCCAGCCCCCCTAGGATGCGGGAGC
>JAVBJO010000007.1:0-6737 GCA_031546925.1 Rhodospirillaceae bacterium | reverse complement strand
GCGCAAGCCAGACAGCCCATCCCCCCCGACCCCCCCAAAAAAAAACCCCCCAACAAAGAGGGGGTTTTTGTTGGGGGGGGGGGGGGGGTGGGGGGTGGGGGGTGGGGCGGGGCGGCCGCCCCCCACCCCCGCCGGGGGCGGCGGCCCCCCCCCGGGCGGGGATTGGGGCGGCAGCCCCGGCGCACGCCAGACAGCCCATCCCCCCCGACCCCCCAACAAAAAACCCCCGATTTTTTCGGGGGGTTGGTGTTTGGGGGTCGGGGGGGATGGGCTGTCTGGCTTGCGCCGGGGCTGCCGCCCCAACCCCCGCCCGGGGCAAATGCCCCGGACCCCCTTTTCTTTCACCGAGGGCGCTCCAAACCGGATTACTCCGCCGCAGCCACCTCCCGGGTCACCGGGTGTTCCAGACGCGAGAGCATTTCCTTTGGCACCACCTGCTTAAAGTTCGGCAGTTGGTGAGACCAATCCGCCAGCAAGGATTCTGCCCAGGACGATTGGGTTTCCGCCACGTGTTCCCGGATGGCGCTCTTCAACACGTTTTCCCAATGGGGCGTCTCTACCTTCTGCCACAGGACGTTATCGGGGTTGACGTAAAGAGCGAACAAGTCATCCGGGTCGAAGACGAAGGCCATGCCTCCGGTCATTCCCGCGCCGAAGTTGGCACCGATGCCGCCCAGGATGACCACCACACCTCCGGTCATGTACTCGCAGGCGTTGGAGCCGCATCCTTCGATGACGGTGGTTGCCCCGGAGTTTCGCACCGCGAAGCGTTCTCCCGCCTGTCCCGCCGCGAACAGTTTACCCGAGGTCGCGCCATAAAGGACGGTGTTGCCGATGATGGTGTTCTCGTTGGATTTGAGCAGGCTCGACACGGGGGGACGGACGACGATGGTGCCGCCGGAAAGACCTTTGCCCACGTAATCGTTGGCATCCCCGAACACTTCGAGCTTCACCCCTTGGACCGCCCAAGCCCCCAAGGATTGCCCGGCGCTGCCCCGGAGCCGCACGGTGATGTGGCCGGGTTGGAGACCACTCATGCCGTACTTGCGCGTGATCTTGTGGGAGAGCTTGGTGCCGATGGCCCGTTCCACATTGCGGACGTTGTAGGCGAGTTGCATCTTCTCCCCTTCTTCCAAGGCCGGGCGAGCGTCCTCGATGATCAGGGCGTCGAGGGTTTCGGGGACTTGGTTGCGTTCCTCCTGGGTACAATAGCGAGCATGGTCGCCCGCGTCCGCTTGGGCCAACAGGGGATTGAGGTCGAGGTCATCCAGATGCGAGGCACCACGGCTGACCTGTTTCAGCAGGTCGGTCCTGCCGATGATCTCGTTGAGACTCCGTGCCCCCAGGGAGGCGAGGATCTCCCGCACGTCTTCAGCGATGAAGCTGAACAGGTTGACCACCTTCTCCGGGGTGCCGCTGAACTTGGCGCGCAGCGCCTCGTCCTGGGTACAAACTCCCACCGGGCAGGTGTTGGAGTGACACTGCCGCACCATGATGCAGCCCATGGCGATCAGACTGGTGGTACCGATGCCGAATTCCTCTGCCCCGAGCATGGCGGCGATGACGATGTCGCGTCCGGTCTTCAGACCGCCGTCGGTGCGCAACTTCACGCGGTGGCGCAGACGATTCAGCGTCAGAACCTGGTGGGCTTCCGACAGACCCAACTCCCAGGGCAGACCGGCGAACTTGATGGAGGTCTGAGGCGATGCGCCGGTTCCCCCCACGTTGCCGGAAATCAGGATGGTGTCGGCTTTGGCCTTGGCCACGCCGGCGGCAATCGTCCCGATGCCGGAACGACTGACCAATTTGACGGTGACGCGGGCATAGGGATTGATTTGCTTCAGATCGTAGATCAGCTGCGCCAGATCCTCGATGGAATAAATATCGTGATGCGGCGGAGGGCTGATGAGCATCACCCCCGGTGTGGCATGGCGCAATCGAGCGATTTCCACCGTGACCTTAAAGCCGGGCAATTGGCCGCCTTCGCCGGGTTTGGCCCCTTGCGCCACCTTGATCTCGATCTCACGGCACATATTGAGGTACTCGGCGGTGACACCGAAGCGGCCCGAGGCAATCTGCTTGATGGCCGAGTTCGCGTTATCCCCATTGGGACGAGGACGATAGCGCTCGGGAACTTCTCCGCCCTCGCCGGAGACCGACTTGGCCCCGATGCGGTTCATGGCGATGTTGAGCGTTCCATGCGCTTCTGGCCCCAAGGCCCCCAAGCTCATGCCCGGCGTGAGAAAGCGCTTGCGGATCTGGGTCAGGGACTCCACCTCGTCCACGCTGACAGCGGTGCGAGTGGATTGGAAATCGAGTAAATCCCGGATGGTGATGGGGGGGAGGCGACGAATCCCCTCGGCGTACTTCTTGTACAAAGAGTACGAATCCCCCGCCACCGCCGTTTGCAGCGTGTGGATCAGAGTTCCGTCGAAGGAATGAGTCTCGGCCCCGCGGCGGAAGCGGTAGAAGCCGCCCACGGGGAGCACGGCGACCCCTCCAGCGGGAAAGCCCTTGGCGTGCTGCTCAGTAGTTTTCTTTTCGATACCGGAAAGACCAATGCCCGAGATGCGACTGGTCATGCCGGGGAAGAATTCGGCCACCAGGGAGCGCGACAGGCCGATGGCCTCGAAGTTGCACCCGCCTCGATAGGAACTGATGACCGAAATGCCCATCTTGGACATGATCTTCAGCAGACCCTGCGCAATGGCTTTTTGATAATTGCGTAGGCAGTTTTCCAGCGACAAGCCGGGGAAAAGGCTTCTCCGCCAGCGGTCAGCGATGGCCTCTTGGGCCAGATAGGCGTTGACGGTGGTGGCCCCTACGCCGATCAACACGGCGAAGTAATGCACATCCAACGCCTCGCCGGAGCGGACATTGAGCGACGTCCACGTCCGCAGTCGCTCGCGCACCAGGTGGGAGTGAACCCCCCCCACCGCGAGGATCATCGGCACCGAGGCCCGCGCCGCGTCGGAGGCCTTATCCGACAGCACCAAGTGGGTGCAGCCGGCGCGGACCGCCTCTTCCGCCTCGCGCCGGATGCGGGTGAGGGCATCGCGGAGCGCGCTATCGCCCACGGAGGGATCAAAGGTGCAATCGATCTCCGCCGCCGCCTGGCCCATATAGCGCCGCATGGCCTCGAACTCGGAATTGGACAGCACGGGGCTTTCCAATTGCAGCAGATCGCACTGGCTTTCGTCCTCGTCGAGGATGTTGCCGAGGTTGCCCAGCCGCGTGCGCAACGTCATCACCCGGGATTCCCGCAAGGAATCGATGGGCGGATTGGTGACTTGGCTGAAGTTCTGACGGAAAAAGTGGTGCAGGCCGCGATAGTGGTCCGACAACACCGCCAGAGGCGTGTCATCCCCCATGGAGCCGACGGCTTCCTTGGCTTCCTCTACCATGGGATGGAGGATCAGCTCCATGTCCTCCATGGTGAGACCATAGGCCAACTGACGCCGCCGGAGACCCTCGGGGGAGAGTTCCACCACCTCGGGAGCCTCGGTCTTGACCAGGGAATCCAGCTCGGTGATGCGCTTGGTCCAGGCGCTGTAGTCTTTGCGCGCCGAGAGCATATCTTTCAGTTCGCGGTCGCGGTAGAGACGTCCGTGCTCCAGGTCCACCGCGATGGTCTGACCGGGACCGACACGCCCTTTTTCCAGCACACTGGTTTCCGGCACCCGGATCATTCCGGTTTCGGAACCAACGATAAGAAGGTTATCCGTGGTGAGGGTAAAGCGCATGGGACGCAGGCCATTTCGGTCCATTCCCGCCATGACCCACTGGCCATCGGTGGCGCACAGGGCCGCCGGACCGTCCCACGGTTCGATCACCGCGTTGCAATAGCTGTAGAAGGAGCGGTGCGCCTCGGGCATCAAGGGCGTCTGGCCGGTGGACTCCGGAACCAGCATCTGCTTCACCAGAGGAGCGGGACGTCCGGCGCGCACCATGACCTCGAACACGTTGTCGAGCGCCGCCGAATCCGAGCCTCCCGACTGCACCACGGGTTTGATGTCCTCGATGTGGTCGCCGAACATGGCGTGCGCCATGCGCGGCTCGTGCGCCTTCATCCAGTTGATGTTGCCCGGCAAGGTATTGATCTCCCCATTGTGGGCGAGCATGCGGAAGGGCTGTGCCAGCCGCCAAGTCGGGAAGGTATTGGTGGAATAGCGCTGGTGATAGATGGCAAAGCGCGAGACGAAACGATCATCCAGCAAATCGGGGTAGAAACTGGTCAACTGCTCGGCCAGGAACATGCCCTTGTAGATGATGGAGCGGCACGACAGCGAGCAAATGTAGAAATCGGTGATGTGCTCGGCCAGCACGCGCTTTTCGATGCGGCGACGCAGGATGTAAAGATCGGTCTCGAAACGAACTTCCGGCGTGCCAAGGGTGTTGGCCACCATGATTTGCTCAATCTCGGGGCGGGTGGCGTTGGCTTTCTCGCCGATTACCGAGACGTCCACCGGCACCTGACGCCAGCCATAAATGGTGTAGCCAAGGTTCAAGATCTCCGTCTCGACGATGCAGCGGCAGCGCTCCTGCGCGCCCAGATCGGTCTTGGGGAGGAAGATCATTCCCACGGCGAGACGCCCCGGAACGGGCTCGTGGCCGGTGTGGCGAATGTGCTCTTTGAAGAAATCCTGGGGCAACTCGACGTGAATTCCCGCCCCATCGCCGGTCTTGCCGTCGGCATCCACCGCGCCGCGATGGAACAGAACCTTCAGGGCCTCGATGCCCGCGATGACCACATCGCGCCGCGCCTTGCCGTCCAGAGCCGCCACCAAGCCCACGCCGCAAGCGTCATGACCCGAGATATCAATTCCGGCGGCCTCCAGGGTGGCGGCATTCTTGAGATAATCGGTAACGAACTGGCTCATGACGCCCTCCTGGGCTGCACACTGGCAGACTGTTGAATCCATGTGTCGATTCCTGCGGCGGCATCGATGCCGTCCCGGATCGCCCACACCACCAGCGAGGCCCCGCGCACGATATCCCCGGCGGCGAAGACTCCCTCAAGGGCGGTCATCTTGGTCTGGGGATCGACGTTCACGGTCCCGGCGCGACTGACGCGCAAGGCGGGCTCATCAAACAGAGCGGGGAGATCTTCCGGCTCGAACCCCAAGGCGGAGATGACCATCTGGGCCGGGACGAGAAAGGTCGAGTTCTCAACCGCCACCGGAGTCTGTCGCCCCGAGGCATCCGCCACGCTGAGACGCATCCGCAGGGCACGCACGCCCTCTGCGACGATGGCCTCAGGGGCGGCCATCCAGAGGAACTCGACCCCTTCTTCCTCGGCGTGAAGAACCTCGCGCTGGCTGCCCGGCATGTTGGCGCGGTCCCGGCGATAGAGGCATTTGACCGAACGAGCACCCTGGCGAATCGCGGTACGCACGCAATCCATGGCGGTATCTCCGCCCCCGATCACCACCACGTCCTTCCCGGCGGCATTGAGGGTGCCATCCTTCCACGCCGCCACCGCGTCGCCCAAGCCCACCCGATTTGAGGTGATCAGATAATCCAGAGCGGCATGAACCATGGGATGGTTGGCACCAGGACAATCCAGGGCACGAGCCTTGTACACACCGGTTGCGATCAACACCGCGTCATGTCGGGCCCGCAGCGCGGCGAACGAGAGCGTCCGTCCAATCTCGACCCCGGTGGAGAACGTCACCCCCCCTTGAGCGAGCAAATCCACCCGGCGTTGCACCACGTCTTTTTCCAGCTTGAACCCTGGGATCCCGTACACCATCAGGCCACCGATGCGGTCGTGACGGTCGAGCACCTCCACCTGGTAGCCTTGGCGCCGCAACATCTCGGCGGCGGCGAGGCCTCCGGGACCGCTGCCGATGATGGCCACCGAGCGATCCAACTCCCGCGCCGGGACTGGCGGCTTGACCCAGCCTTGGCTGAACGCCGTCTCGGTGATGTATTTCTCCACCGAACCGATGGTCACCGCATCGTGGCGCGATTGCTCCAGCACGCAATTGCCCTCGCACAGGCGATCCTGGGGGCAAATGCGGCCGCAAATCTCTGGGAAGGTGTTGGTGGCAGAGGAAACAGCATAAGCCTCCTCCAGCCGACCCTCGGCGGTCAGCATCAACCAGTCGGGAATGTTGTTTCCCACCGGACAATGAATTTGGCAGAAGGGAATCCCGCACTGCTCGCAGCGCGAGGCCTGTTCTGCGGCTTGCTCGGGGGCGAAAACCTGGAGGATTTCGTCGAAATCTCCCGCCCTCTCCTTGGCAGAGCGCTTGTCGGGCATCTTTTGATCAAGCCGAATGAACTGGAGCATCTTGCGAGTCATGGGGGCTCTCCAGAGGGAAAAACACCCCTGATCCGAGAGGGGCCTTTCTCTCCTACGACAGAAATTCCTCGAATTCCAGTAAAATCTTCATAAAGAGACAGTCATACTGACCTTGTTATTAGGCGATTATCGGGGTGGGTTATTTTCTTGGGGTTTTTGCCGGAGGTTTTGGGGAAATGGTCCTAAATCGGTCCTATGTTGATTCCGCTAGCGGGGTCCAGGGGCTTTCGCCCCGGAGCTAAGGGTGTCGGGGGCAGCGCCCCTGACCAGGGCGTAAGCCCACACCCCAGCCAGCCCCCCGACCCCCCAACAAAAACCCCCGGATGTTTAGGGGGGTTTTTGTGGGGGGTACGGGGGCAGGGTGGGGGGTGGGCTGAAGCCCAGGGGCGGGGCCGAGCCCCCCACCCCCAAAGCACCGGGGCGAAACGCC
>JAVBJO010000160.1:0-4580 GCA_031546925.1 Rhodospirillaceae bacterium | reverse complement strand
CTTTGATTGAGGCGGGAGCGGACTTTCTGGCGGTTTGCGGCGGCGTTTGGGATCATCCCCAAGGCCCTGCCGCGGCGATTGGCGCATTCGAGCGGATTTTCGCGTCAAGAGCTTGAAGAGGTCAAGGGTCTCTGACCCTTGCGGGGGTGCGGGGGGCAGCGCCCCCGCGTGGCGTAAGCCAACCAGCCCGTCCCCCCCGACCCCCCAACAAAAAACCCCCGATTTTTTCGGGGGTTTTTTGTTGGGGGGTCGGGGGGGATGGGCTGGCTGGCTTGCGCCGGGGCTGCCGCCCCAATCCCCGCCCGGGGCGATGCCCCCGGACCCCCTTTTCTTTCATCGGCTCAAGGCATCGCCAATCCGCCATTCACATGGATCGTTTGCCCTGTGACGTAGCTGGCCTCCTCGGAGGCAAGGTAGAGAACCGCCGCAGCAACATCCTCTGATGTCCCCATGCGTCCGGTGGGAATGTTTTCCAGCAGGCGCGCTTTTTGAGCGTCAGAGAGATCTTGGATGATGGCGGTGGCGATGAAGCCCGGAGCCACGGCGTTAACCGTGATGGATCGGCTTGCCACTTCTTGGGCCATAGACTTGGTCATGCCGATCATCCCAGCTTTCGCGGCGCAATAGTTGGCTTGCCCCGGATTTCCGGTGGTGGCGACCACGGAACTGATATTGATAATTCGCCCCCAGCGCCGCCTTGTCATGCCGCGCAAGACGGCCCGACTCAGGCGGAAGGCGGCGGTAAGGTTGACCGAGAGCACTTTTTCCCAATCGTCGTCTTTCATGCGCAACACCAAGGTATCACGGACGATTCCTGCGTTGTTGACGAGGATATCCGGGCTTGCCCCAAGAGTTGTCTCGCACGTTTTGGCGAGCGCTTCCACCGCTTCCGGGTTAGAGAGGTCCGCCGGGATGACATGGACGCGCTCGCCCAGGGTTGCGGCGAGGCGATCCAAGGCCTCGCGGCGTGTTCCGTGGAGGACAACGGTTGCCCCAGCCTGGTGGAGGCAGGAGGCAATGGCACCGCCGATTCCGCCGGAGGCTCCGGTGACGAGGGCGGTTTTGCCAGTCAGATTGAACATCAGGTTCTCGCTTTTCACAGGGTCTTCAGGAAGGCTTCGATTCCGTCGGGAGTCCCCACGGAGAGGCCCGTCAACTCTTTGTCGATGCGACGCACCAGCCCGGAGAGCACTTTCCCCGTGCCAATTTCCACCAGAGCAGTCACCCCTTGGGTTTTCATGAAGAGGACGCTTTCCCGCCAGCGGACGGTCCCGGTAACTTGTTGGACCAAGAGCTGGCGAATGGTGTCGGGCTCGGAAGTGGCGGTGGCAGTCACATTGGCCACCAGGGGCACCTTAGGAGGCAAGAGGGTGGTCTCAGCCAAGGCCTCGGCCATGGCTCGCGCGGCGGGCTCCATCAGGGCGCAGTGGAACGGCGCGGACACAGGCAAAAGAACCGCACGCCGGATGCCCTGTTCCTTGGCCAGCGCCATGGCCCGCTCGACGGCTGTTTTATGCCCCGACACCACCACTTGACCGGGAGCATTGTCGTTAGCGGCCTCGCAGACTTCCCCTTGAGCGGCTTCGGCGGCAATGGCCTGGGCTTGGGCCAGCTCGGCGTCCAGCAGGGCGGCCATGGCACCCACGCCCACCGGGACGGCTTTTTGCATGCTCTGTCCGCGCAACCGCAGCAACCGAGCGGTGTCGGCCAAGGAAAAGCTTCCAGCAGCGGCCAAGGCGGAGTACTCGCCTAAGCTGTGCCCGGCAACGAAGGAAGCCGCCCGTCCCAGGTCGAGTCCCCCCTGATGCTCCAGCACACGCATCACCGCCAGGGAAACCGCCATCAACGCCGGCTGGGCGTTCTCGGTCAGGGTCAGCGTGTCGATCGGGCCGTTAAACATGAGGTCGGAAAGGTTTTGGCGAAGAGCCTCATCCACCTCTTCGAACAGGTGGCGCGCCTCGGGGAAAGCGGCGGCAAGATCCTGCCCCATGCCTACAACTTGAGAACCCTGACCGGGAAAGACGAACGCACGGGTCATGCTTGAACGCTCCTGAAAAGCAGTAGGCCTAAATTAAACAGTAGGAGAGCAAGAAAGAGAACGTCGCGCCGCTTGTCAATCAGAAAGGCGCGTCGGGGCGTCGAGCTTTTTCCCTCGAGCCGACGACAGTGCGATGCCGAGGAAAATCAAACCCCCACCAATGGCGTGAAACCAGAGAAAATCCTCTTTCAGCAAGAGGATCGCCAGCACCGTCGTGAACAAAGGTATCAGATTGCTGTATTGCCCCACCGTCGCAGCCCCAATGGCCGCAACGCCTTTGTTCCACAACAAATACGCCAGCAACGAAGGGAAAATCGCCATGTAGGCAAAGGTGGACAACACGGATGTTGTTAATTCCAAGACAGGACGTTGGCTTTGCTCCCACAGGTAAAGCGGCAGAATCACCAGCGTGCCAGCCGCGACGAGCAGTGTCAGCAAGGTGGTCGGGCGCAGAGGCAAACGATAGCGGCGCAACATCACGGAATAGAGTGCCCACAACAAGCTCGCCACCAACATCAAGAGATCCCCAGGGGCCAAGGTCAACCCCAGCAGCGTCTCGATTTTTCCCTGGCTGATCACCACCACCAGCCCCCCTATCGAAATGGCGATTCCCCACATCTGGCGCGCCAGAATCGGCTCTTTCAACCAGACTCGGCTCAACAGCAGCACCAGGGGGGCGGTCACCACCGCCACCAACGTCACATTGATGGCGGAAGACGTTTCCAGCGCAACGTACATCAACGAGTTGTAAGCCCCGACGCTGATCACCCCCAAAATCACGATCACGCGCCAAGACCGCATAATCCCATCGCGGTGGGCCAGGATATCGCGAAAGGTGAACGGCAGAATCAAAAGCAGCGCCAAGGCCCAACGCCAGAAGCTTAAGGTGAATGGCCCCACCGCCCCGGACATCAATCGCCCAATCAAGGCGTTTCCCGCCCAAAACAGCGGCGGAAGCAGCATCAGCAGCAGCCAAAGCGTGCGATTGGCACGAGAACCGGGAGGAGAAAAACGCATCAAGAGAAAATCCTCGTAGAGCTTGCTATGCTATCTTACCCTCATCCCCCCCTACAGGAGTACCCCCATCCATGTTCACCCTCCACGAGGTCCTCGCCGCCGATACGGTTTTGCTGACGGATTGGCCGCTCTGCCGGGTGCTGTTGATGGACGATGCCACCTATCCCTGGATGATTTTGGTGCCGCGCCGCACGGGGTTGCGGGATCTCCACGATCTTGCCGCAGAGGATTGCGCGGTCGCCATGGAGGAAATAGGCGAGGCCTCGCGACGGCTCCAAGCCCTCTATGGTGCCGAGAAAATGAACATTGCCGCCTTGGGTAATGTGGTGCCTCAGCTCCACATCCACATCATCGCCCGCTTTTCTACCGATGCCGCTTGGCCTCGTCCAGTCTGGGGCGTGGCTCCCCGCCAGCGCTACGCCAACGCGGAAAGGGATGCCTTAGCGGAAAAACTGAGAACAACCCTAGGAAAAAGGCCATAGAGAAAAAGCCACCATGGGGTGAAAAAAACGCTTGTCCATACCCTCACTGTGGTTATAATCTACCTCAGACGTTATATGACGTTTGGGGGGGATCTGAAGACTCCAGTTTTTTAGGATTGGTTTAATCTGATCCAGAAAGGACAAGATCATGGCTTTTGATGTAACTCTCTCTGCAAACGTTCGCAGCAATCTGCTTACCCTGCAAAAGACCGGTGATCTCACCAACCGCACCAACTCTCGACTGTCCAGCGGCCTGCGTGTTGCCTCGGTTGTTGACGATGCCGTCAGCTATTTCCAAGGCAAGGGGCTGAATGATCGTGCCAACGATCTGAACGAACGCAAGTCTTCGATTGATCAGGGCATCAGCTCGTTGAAGACCGCCTTGGGCGCAACCGAGTCCATGGAAAAAGTCCTTCAGCAGTTGAAGGGTCTGGTTCTGAGCGCCAAGTCCAGCACGGATACCGCTGAACTCGCCAACCTGGAAAGCCAGGCTGGTAATTTGGTGACGCAGATGGATAGCCTGGGTGGCGACGCCTCTTACCAGGGCCTGAACCTGGTGAGCAGCTCGACCTCTACCCTGAAGGTTCAGTTCTCCGAAAAGACCGACTCTGCGCTGAGCGTGACGTCCCAGGATCTTCGTGCCACCACGATCCTCAAAGCTTCGGGTTCCACCGCAGGAAGTGTCCTTACCGGTGTGGCGTGGAGCACTGCTGCTTCCAGCCAATTCGATAAGGCCGTCGCCCAGATCGATAGTGCGATCTCGGCGATCCGGTCCGCCTCGAAGGGTCTGGGTAGCAACGTGGCTCTGTTGCAGACCCGTTTGGACTTCACCAGCAACTACGTCAACACGCTCACGGAAGGCGGCGGGAAACTGACCCTCGCCAACATGAACGAAGAAGGCGCGAACCTGGTGTCGTTGCAGACCCGTCAGCAGCTTGGCGTGCAGGCGTTGTCCTTCGCCGGTCAGCAGGAACAGGGCGTTCTGTCCCTCTTCCGTTAATCGGTTTAGGGTCTCTAAAAAAGGGGGGAGCGAAAGCTCTCCC
>JAVBJO010000133.1:0-8068 GCA_031546925.1 Rhodospirillaceae bacterium | reverse complement strand
CATCCACCCGACCAACCCCAGCACCCTTACCCTGATTCATAAGGGTAAGGGTGCTGGGGTTGGTCGGGTGGATGGGCTGGGGGGGCTTACGCCCTCGTCAGGGGCGCCGCCCCCGACACCCCCGCAAGGGCCACGGCCCTTGACCCTCTTTCGCGCCCCCCCATATCCCAAAGATCTTGGACGGAGGAAAAATGCGCCTACCCTCTCTTGCCACCTGGGCTGTCTGTCTCCCCCTTCTCGCCCTCTCCCCCACGGCCGATGCCAAGGTCTTCGACCCCACCACCTTCCAACTTCCCAATGGTCTCCAGGTGGTGGTGGTGGAGAATCACCGCTCCCCCATCGTGAGCCACATGGTTTGGTACCGTGTCGGCTCCGCCGACGAGCCTGCGGGCAAAAGCGGCATCGCCCATCTTCTCGAACATCTGATGTTCAAAGGCACGCCCACCATCCCCCCCGGAGACTTCTCGAAGATTGTCGCCCGCCTCGGTGGTCGAGACAATGCCTTCACCTCCACCGACTACACCGCTTATTTCCAGAACATTGCCGTCAGCCGTCTGGAGCAGGTGATGCAGATGGAGGCGGATCGGATGCGCAACCTCACCCTCGACGAGGAAAATTTCCGCACCGAACGCGCCGTTGTTCTAGAAGAGCGCCGTTCCCGCACGGACAACAGCCCCTCCGGCCTGCTGGCAGAGCGGGTGGGCGCGGCGCTTTATCTCAACCACCCCTACCGCCGCCCGATCATCGGCTGGGAGGCGGAGATTGCCGCTCTAGAGCGGCAAGACGCGCTCGATTTCTACAAGAAATGGTACGCCCCCAACAACGCGATTCTGGTGGTCGCAGGCGACGTGAAGCCGCAAGACGTCAAGGTTCTGGCCGAGAAGTACTATGGCCCCCTTACCCCCGAGGTCATCCCGCCTCGGGTTCGCGCGATCGAGCCTCCCCAGGTTGCAGCCCGCATTGTCACCTTGGAGGATCCCCGGGTCACGCAGCCCAGTTGGACGCGGCAGTTCGTGGCTCCCAGCTCTTCCGCCTCGGACAAGACGGTTCCCTACGCCCTTGAGGTGCTATCGGAGATTCTTGGAGGGGGGTCCACCAGTCGGTTTTACAAGCACTTAGTGGTGGAGAAAGGCCTCGCCTCGGGAGCCTCGGTCGGTTACGACGCCTCGGCGCTGGACCAGGCAACGTTTGTGATTGCCGCCACCCCCCGCCCCGGTGTGACGTTAGACACACTCCAGGCCGCCGTGGTCGAGGAGTTAGACCGCGTGCTCAAGGCCGCCCCGATCACGCCCGCCGAGGTCGCCCAAGCGAAAGCCAGGCTGAAAGCCGGTGTGGCCTACGCCCGGGACAGCCTGCACACGGGCGCCCGGACCCTCGGCGAGGCGCTGACCACCGGCCAGACGGTGGAGGAAGTCGAGGCCTGGCCCGACCGCATCGCAGAGGTCACCGTCGAGCAAGTCAATGCCGCCGCCAAACAGGTTCTTGACGAACGAGCCTCGGTGACCGGCCTGCTGCTGCCAAGCAAACGTTTGGAGAGCACACCCGCCCGTCCTCCCGTCGCTCCTTTGCCTGCTAAGGAAATCCGTTGATGTTGTCTCGTTTGCTCCCAGTGCTTTTGGTTGCGCTCCTTGGCTGGACGGTTCCGTCGGCCCGAGCCGCCACCGTCGAACGTGTGGTCAGCCCCGGCGGCGTCGAGGCTTGGCTCATCCAAGACCACGCCAACCCCATCATCGCCCTTGAGGTGCTGTTCCGAGGCGGTGCCTCGGTGGAGGGTTCTTCGGCGGGCCTGGCCAACATGGTCTCCGGCCTGCTGGACGAGGGGGCGGGACCGTTTGACTCCCAAACCTTCCAGGGCAAACTGGAAGACCTCGCGATCGAGTTGTCCTTCGACGCAGGGAAGGATAGCCTCCGCGGCCACTTGAAGACCCTTTCCGAAAATCAGCAGACGGCCTTCGAGCTGTTCCGCCTCTCCCTGACCAAGCCTCGCTTCGACAAGGAACCAGTGGAGCGAATTCGCGGGCAAATCCTCACCGGCCTCGCGCGCGAGCTGCAAAGCCCCGAGGTCGTGGCCGCTCGGGCCTGGAATCGTTTGGCGTTTGCCGGGCATCCTTATGCCTCCGCCGTGCGAGGCGAGCCGCAATCAGTGAAAAAGATCACCACCGCGATGCTGAAAACCTATGCCAAAACCTGGCTTTCCCGTGAGGGCATGGTGATCGGCGTGGTGGGCGACATCACGCCAGAGGCCCTAAAGCCCCTTCTGGACCAAACCTTTGGCGCGCTTCCGGCCAAACATCCTCCCATCCAGGTGGCGGACATCACTCCCAAGGCACCGGGACACCTGGAGATTATCCCCAAGGACAACCCGCAAAGCGTGGCCCTCTTTGGGGGAGCCGGTCTGAAGCGCAAGGATCAGGAATGGTACGCGGCCCATGTGATGAACTATATCTTGGGTGGAGGCGGCTTTTCCTCATGGCTGACCCAAGAGGTTCGCGAAAAGCGCGGTTTGGCCTATTCCACTTACTCCTACTTGGTTCCCCTGGACCACGCCGGAGTCATCCAGGGAGGCGTTGCCACCGAGAACTCTCGGATGGCGGAGTCGCTTACCCTCATCAAGGAGCAGTGGCGCAAGATGCGGGAGGTGGGACCAACCCCAGAGGCCCTGGCCGATGCCAAGACCTACCTGACCGGCTCTTTCCCGCTGCAAATGGACTCGACCTCGGCGATCGCAGGCCTTCTCGTTGCCATTCAGGCGGATGATCTGGGGATTGACTACCTGGACAAACGCAACGCCTATATCGAGGCGGTCACCCTGGACGACATCCACAAGGTGGCGCAGCGGGTGCTCGATCCGGAGACGTTGACCTTCGTTGTGGTGGGTAAGCCACAAGGCCTAACGCCTTCCCCGCAAAAAGCCCCCTCCCCATCGAAAGAGAGCCCCTGAAATCATGCGCGAAGTCGTTCTCGACACCGAAACCACCGGCCTTAGCCCAGCGGGAGGCCATCGCATCGTCGAGATCGGCTGCGTGGAATTGATCAACCACATGCCCTCGAACAACAACTTTCAGCGCTACCTCAATCCCCAGCGCGATATGCCCAAGGAGGCGCTGAAAGTTCACGGGCTGACCGAAGAATTCCTCGCCGAGAAGCCTCTGTTTGCCGACATCGCCGAAGATCTTCTCGCCTTCCTGGGGGAGGATCAACTCATTATCCACAACGCCGAATTCGATATGAAGTTTCTGAATGCGGAGTTGGCTCGGATCAATCGCCCCGCCCTCCCCATGAGCCGGGCCACCGATACCGTGGTCTTGGCACGGAAGAAATTCCCCGGGGCCCAGGCCAGCCTGGATGCCCTCTGCCGCCGCTTCGAGATCGATAACACCCACCGCAGTCTCCACGGTGCTCTCTTGGATTCGATCCTGCTGGCCGAGGTTTACCTCCAGCTGATCGGCGGACGGCAGCCGGGGTTTGAACTCGGCACCAAGGGCGGGCAAGGCAATAATTTGGCTGGCAAACAAACCGCCTCGCGCCCGACGCGCCCGGCGCGTCCCCACGCCCCCCTCCCCGAGGAAGAAGAAGCCCATCGCCGGTTCGTGGAAAAAATCCCCAATGCCCTGTGGCATCGGATCTCGGAATAGATTTTTTCCTTCTTCCTCCTGGGCTCCTACCCCTAAGCGATTCCCTTTTCCCCTGAAGGACAAGGCTCCTTGATTGGTGTTGCAGCAAGGGCCACCTCCCTTGGCGCAATCCCCGGTACGCGGGTTCCCCTTGTTCTGGGTCCATCCGCTGCCGAGGACTGACGCTCGCGCTGCAAGCAACGAGTGAGCCCTTTCAGCAGGACTTCAGGAGATACGCATGGCTCTCGGGATTGTGAAATGGTTTAACGCAACCAAGGGTTACGGTTTTATTCAACCCGAGGGCGGCGGCAATGACGTCTTCGTCCACGTCACCGCCGTTCAGCGTGCGGGACTGGACAAGTTAGACGAGGGTCAGCGGGTACGCTACGAGTTGGTTCGTGACCGAGGCCGTGTTGCCGCAGGGAATCTCGCTGCGGCCGATTGATATTCGGCGAAGGGTTGGTGTACCAAGCGGCCCCTTCGGGGGCCGTTTTCACGAGGATTTTCGCCTCTGGGTCAACAGAGCCTTGACACACCGACTGTGCGCAAGACAATCTCCATTGTTTAATCATGGCGATGGGTCTATCGGGGTATCCGGGCGGACTCTATCAGGTGGAGAGATCTTCAAAGTGGAAGCAAAACTGAACGAAGACGACATCGCCCGGTTGATGAGCAACCCCTCGGCGGACACGCGGGCGGAACTCGCGGGCAAGATCGCCAGCCAGCACGTGGATTTAAGCCCGTCCGAACGAGCCATGGCGGAAGATATCTTTCGTCTGATGGCCAAGGATGCCGAGGTCCGCGTGCGCAAGGCCTTGGCCTACCAGTTGAAGGAAAACTCGCAGATCCCGCACGATCTGGCTCTGGTCTTGGCCAAGGACGTGGCCGAGGTCTCGTTGCCGATGCTCGAATTTTCCGATGTGCTCACCAGTGGCGATCTCCTCGCGATCATCCGGGGGGAAGATGCGGACAAACAAGTCGCCGTCGCCAAGCGCGCCAGCCTCCCCGAGCCCCTCGCCAATGCCTTGGTGGATACCCACAACGAAAAAGTGGCGGAGGCGCTGGCCGGTAACCCAACCGCAACCCTGTCCGAGGCCGTGCTCTCACGGGTGGTGCAAGAATACGGCGAGATGGATAGCGTCGGCAAAAAATTGCTGGAACGAGGCTCGCTGCCGGTTTCCATCACCGAACAGCTGATGTCTAAGGTGTCGGAGCAGCTTCGCGTCGCCCTGATGGCCCGCGATGATCTCTCGCCGGAAATGGCCACGGCGCTGCTTCTCAATACCCGAGAACTGGCCGTGCTCGGCCTGAGCGAAGTGGAAACCGACGCGGTACGTCTGACGGAGCATCTCCATCGCAGTGGCCGCCTCACGGCCTCCATCGTGCTGCGGTCCGTCTGCATGGGGGATCTGGCCTTTTTCGAGGCGGCCATGGCCACCATGGCCCGAATCAAGCCAGAGAACGCTCGTGTCCTCATTGATGACCTCAGTGGGCGAGGATTCGAAGCCCTGTTCGAGAAGGTGAGTTTGCCTCGGGCCTTCTTCACCCCCATGAAAGTGGCAATCTCCATCTCGCGCGAGATGGCCTACGATGGCGGGGAGCACGATCGGGAACGATTCTCCCGCAAAGCCATCGAAAGAATGCTGACTCACTACGGGGATCTTGGAGTTTCGCTGGAGGCCACGGATCTGGAGTACCTGCTTTCCTATATGAATAAGCTTCCCGCAGGCGGGCAGAACACGCCAGAGTAGGCTTCTGTAGGCAGTTTCAGTTTTTCTGAAAAAAGGTATTGACGGTGGGTTTGGAATTTCCTATAACCCGGCCTCCCCAGCGAGGGGTGGTCAGCGGAAACGCGGTTCACCTGAGTTGGGCGGTCTTCGGAAAGGGGGCCGGGCTATTTGACAAGTGAAGACGAGAAGGAAGGGATGCGCGGGCGGCGCCGGTCCAAAAAAACCGGAGCTTATAGGAACAAGCTCAGCGCATCTTTAATGCTAAGCGTTAATTATGCAAAGAATAAAGCTTGGGATTTGAAAGTCTCTTGGGGTCATTCGTCTTTTGGATGAATGAACATCAACTTGAGAGTTTGATCCTGGCTCAGAACGAACGCTGGTGGTAGGCTTAACACATGCAAGTCGAGCGGGAATTTGGTGCTTGCACCAAATGAGAGCGGCGCACGGGTGAGTAACACGTGGGAACATACCTTAAAGTGGGGGATAACAGTTGGAAACGACTGCTAATACCGCATACGCCCTATGGGGGAAAGATTTATCGCTTTAAGCATGGCCCGCGGAAGATTAGGTAGTTGGTGAGGTAATGGCTCACCAAGCCTACGATCTATAGCTGGTCTGAGAGGACGATCAGCCACACTGGAACTGAGACACGGTCCAGACTCCTACGGGAGGCAGCAGTGAGGAATTTTGGACAATGGAGGAAACTCTGATCCAGCGACGCCGCGTGTTGGATGACGGGGCTTAGCCCTGTAAACAACTGTCGGATGGGGAAAAAAGCCTGTTTTGCGGGCTGGGATTGTACCATCAAAGGAAGGGTCGGCTAACTACGTGCCAGCAGCCGCGGTAATACGTAGGACCCAAGCGTTGTCCGGATTTACTGGGTATAAAGGGTGCGCAGGCGGACTTGTGCGTCAGGGGTTAAAGACCTCGGCTTAACCGAGGAAGTGCCTTTGATACGGCGGGTCTTGAATGTGAGAGAGGATGATGGAATTCTTGGTGTAGCGGTGGAATGCGTAGATATCAAGAGGAACACCAGTGGCGAAGGCGGTCATCTGGCTCATTATTGACGCTTAGGCACGAAAGCGTGGGGATCAAACAGGATTAGATACCCTGGTAGTCCACGCCCTAAACGATGTATGCTTGGTGTTGGGTGCTTGCACTCAGTGCCGTAGGAAATCTGTTAAGCATACCACCTGGGGAGTACGATCGCAAGGTTGAAACTCAAAGGAATTGACGGGGGCCCGCACAAGCGGTGGATCATGTGGTTTAATTCGATGCAACGCGAAGAACCTTACCAGGGCTCGAAGTGTAGCGGAATGCGGGTGAAAGCCTGCAGCCTTCGGGCCGCTATAGAGGTGCTGCATGGCTGTCGTCAGCTCGTGCCGTGAGGTGTTGGGTTAAGTCCCGCAACGAGCGCAACCCCTATCCTTAGTTGCCAACAGTTCGGCTGGGAACTCTAAGGAGACTGCCCACGCAAGTGGAGAGGAAGGTGGGGATGACGTCAAGTCATCATGGCCCTTATGTCCTGGGCTACACACGTGATACAATGGTCGATACAGTAAGCAAAGCCGCGAGGCGAAGGTAATCTAAAAAGTCGACCTCAGTTCGGATTGGAGTCTGAAACTCGACTCCATGAAGCTGGAATCGCTAGTAATCGTAGATCAGCACGCTACGGTGAATACGTTCCCGGGCCTTGTACACACCGCCCGTCAAGCCATGGAAGCTGGGGGTGCCCGAAGTCGCTAGAGATAGCGCCTATGGCAAACTTAGTAACTAGGGCTAAGTCGTAACAAGGTAGCCGTATCGGAAGGTGCGGCTGGATCACCTCCTTTAAAGAGAAAAATATATAATGAATACTTAAGAGCTATTTGCGATGCTTCTTGTTTTCAGGGAATTAATGCTCTGAGAGGGCCTGTAGCTCAGTTGGTTAGAGCACTGCTCTGATAAGGCAGGGGTCACTAGTTCAAGTCTAGTTAGGCCCACATCTAATCTAAAAATAGGAGATAAGCATAGTTTTTGTGCTTTGTATAGAATGCTGATTACAGGGTCCTTAGCTCAACTGGGAGAGCGCCGCCCTTGCAAGGCGGAGGTTGTCGGTTCGATCCCGATAGGATCCACAAAAAGTTCATTGAAAAACGATGTGAAAGCGTAGTAACCATGTTTTAGTTTTAATATATGGTGATATGTTTTAGGAAGAAGATCAAGTAAAATTGTGTGATACAATTTCATCAAGCTTAAATAGATAATAATAGCGTGAATGAAGAGTATAACAACTCATTAAAATCGGTAAGATATAAAGGGCACATGGTGGATGCCTTGGCACCGAGAGACGATGAAGGACGCGTATACCGGCGATACGCCACGGGGAGCAGGACAAATGCTTTGATCCGTGGATTTCCGAATGGGGCAACCCGGCGAGAGTAATGTTTCGTCATCCGAAAGGAAGTCAACCCAGGGAATTGAAACATCTTAGTACCTGGAGGAAAAGAAATCGAAAGAGATTCCCTTAGTAGCGGCGAGCGAAACGGGAACAGCCCAAACCCATTTATTTATAGATGGGGGTTGTAGGACCTCATAACACTACTTTGATTGATAGCAGAACAGTCTGGAAAGTCTGACCATAGGAGGTGAAAGTCCTGTAAGCGAAATCATGATGAGGGTAGAGGTATCCTGAGTACTGCGGAGCAAGTGGAATTCTGCAGGAATCTACCCAGACCACTGGGT
>JAVBJO010000088.1:0-14359 GCA_031546925.1 Rhodospirillaceae bacterium | reverse complement strand
AAGCCCACCAACCTCTCCCCCCCACCCAGCCAAAAAAAATTCCCCGATGAACTCGGGGGATTTTTTTTGGCTGGGTGGGGGGGAGAGGTTGGTGGGCTTGCGCCTTGTCAGGGGGCCTTGCCCCCCGACACCCCCCACAAGGGGCCAAGCCCCTTGACCCAGCTACTCAGCCGCATTCAACGCCAACGCCAACTTGGCATAATCCGACCGCCGATAATCATCCAGAAGAGCATGGACGTCCTCTGACGAGGCCCCCAAATGCCGCAACGTCAACCCAGCCAGTTGCAAGCTTCCCTCCAAGGTTTCGGGTACGACGGCGGTTGCTCCAGCGATTTCCAGCTTTCTGGCTTGGCGTCGATCCCTGGCCCGCACCAGCACCCGCAGGGTGGGATACAACTGACGGATTTGGGGCACCAATTTTTCCCGTTCCGCAGCGGCGTTGATGGTGAGAACCACAGCCCGCGCTCGGGCGGCTCCGACGGTGGCAAGGACTTGGATGTTGCGGACATCGCCGAAGAACACGGACGTCCTTCCACTGGCGCGCAAAGCGGCGACAAGGTTCGGATCACTGTCAATGGCAATGAAGCGGACATTTTGCGCCTCCAGGACACTGGAGACGGTCTGTCCGACTCGGCCAGAGCCGATAACGATCACATGATCGGAGAGTTGGTTGGTATCGTCGGCGGAAGGGATAGGGGCGTTGAGGGGGACTTCAGGCGTGCGGCGTTTGACGGCCCAGTTCCCAATTCCCACCAAGATTGGGGTAAGGATCATACTGACAGCGACGATAGCAGTCAGCATTTCCATTGGGGTATCGCTGACGAGATCGGCCTCGTAGGAGCGGGCGAGAACCACGAAGATAAATTCCCCCCCCTGGGAGAGCAGGAGCCCCAGTTGAAGCGCCGTCGCGGTTTTAAGTCGAAAGAGCCTCCCCAATCCCAGCAAGATCAGCGCTTTGAGGAGCATCAGAAGAAGCACACCCACGATGATTTCAAGGGAGTGAAGTTGGAGCGTCCGGGGTTCGATGGCCATGCCGACAGTGAGGAAGAACACGCCCATGAGCAAGCCGCGCACCGGGCGGATATCGGCCTCGATTTGATGACGGTATTCGGTGCTGGAGAGCATCACTCCGGCGAAGAAGGCTCCCAGGGAGTAGGACAGACCGATGGCCTCGGTGGCGAAGCTGATGCCAATCACTGCGAAGAGCACCGCAGAAACAAAAACCTCGGGAATACCGGTCGCGCTGACCACGCGGAACAGGGGACGAATGGCCACGCGTGCCAAAAGAAAGATCGTCAGCATCGCCCCGGCGGCCTTTGCAAAGGCGATCAAAAGGGCGGCGCTCATGGACCAAGCATCTCCCTCTGCCTTCAACAGGGGAATCATCACCAAGAGGGGGACAACCACGAGGTCCTGGAAAATCAGAATAGCAATGGCGATCCGCCCGGTTTTCGAGGTCAACTCATTCCGATCCGAGAGGATTTGCAACACGAACGCTGTAGAGGAAAAAGCAATCGCCAGTCCCAGCACCATTGCCGTGGTAGAAGAAACATCCATGGTAAAGTTAATAATTAGGCCACCAACAATAGATGTCAAAAAAACCTGAGCAGCACCAAAACCAAAAATATAGTATCGGATGACCTTAAGCCGCTCAAACGATAGTTCCATACCGATCAAAAAGAGCAGGAAGACGATGCCAAGCTCGGCCAATCCTCGCAAAATTGGTGTGTCGGCCACCAATCCTAGAACATTCGGCCCCACCAAACATCCCGCCAACAGAAACCCGAGAACGGAACTGACTTTCAACTTATGGCAGAGAGCGGACACGAAAATCGCGAGTGCCAAGAAGATGAGGAGGTTTTGTACAATACTGTGGTCCATAGCGTACTCCCCCTTTCGCCATCGTGCACCGCCCGGATATTCCCGGCCGGAGTCCCGAAGGACACTGTCGAGATCGAGTATAAAGGGAAAATCCTAAAATTCTTCCGCCTTTCTTCATCTTTTTGCGAAAAGAACACGTCTTAAGAGCCGCGGCAAAACCGTTGCGGGGGGGTGAGCGGCTCGGGTACGCTTGGCTTGGTCTCTCGGAGGGCTGTTTATCATGTTCAAACGCTTCTTTTCCCTGACAGCCGCCGTGCTGGCCTCCCTCTGCGCGGGGTGCGATGACGGTCCCGCCACCGTACCAGGAGGATGGCGCAGCCCCGCCACCTGGAGCGTGATGGTTTATGCCACCAGCTCCAGCCCCTTGCTTCTGGAAGTCTATGGCAGCCCCTTTGGCGAGCCAGCAGCGGGATTCCGTGATCGACTGGTGGAGATCATGAATAACAAAGTCATGGGACGACCCATGAGTTTCACCACCCATCCGGAACAGGCCTTGCATCCGCGGACTCGAGTGGTTCTCGCCTTTAACCCTCCGCCCGATACCAACAGCGCGGCACTGTGTCGCAAGGAAGTCGCCACGGCCGCAGAGCCTCGGGATAAGATCACCGTGGTGGGGGTGTTCTGTGAGGACGTCAACCAATTATCCACTGTCAAGGGCTGGGTGAAGCGAGAGGAAAATTCCTCGGGGAAGAATTTCCAGCAGATGATGGAGCAGGTGACGCGAGAGCTTTTTGGCACGCAGCCCTGAGCGCTGCGTCCCACGTTGACTCCTCCACCCAATCGTCTATCTTCGAGACCACTCACTAGATCGGGGGTACACCATGGGCTTCGCCGACCTTCAAAAAGCCGTCGAGGATATTTGGGACGCACGGGATACCATTAGCCATAAAACCACAGGAAAGCCACGCGAGGCGGTGGAACAGGCGCTGGCGATGCTGGATACGGGGCACCTTCGTGTCGCGGAGAAGCTGGATGACGAATGGATCGTCAATCAGTGGCTGAAGAAGGCCGTTCTCCTCTCTTTCCGGCTGCACGACATGGCCTTGGTGACAGGCGGACCGGGCGGCGTTCACTGGTTTGATAAAATTCCATCCAAATTCATGGATTGGGATGACGGAAAATTCCGCAGCCGTGGCTTCCGCGCGGTGCCGGGATCCATCGTGCGTCACTCATCCTACATTGCGCCGGGCGTGGTTCTCATGCCTTGCTTTATCAATGTGGGGGCCTTCGTCGATACCGGAACAATGGTGGATACCTGGGCGACGGTGGGCTCTTGTGCCCAGATTGGTTCCAATGTTCACATCTCGGGCGGCGTGGGGATCGGCGGCGTGCTGGAGCCCCTCCAGGCCAACCCGGTCATCATCGAGGACGATTGCTTCATCGGCGCTCGGGCCGAGGTTGCCGAAGGCGTGATCGTGGGGGAGGGCTCGGTCCTATCCATGGGCGTCTACCTGGGGGCCTCCACCAAGATCGTTGATCGCTCCACAGGCGAGGTGTTCGTGGGACGAGTGCCTCCGTATTCGGTGGTGGTCCCTGGGACCCTTCCCGGAAAATCTCTGCCGGATGGTTCGCCGGGGCCGAATCTCTACTGTGCGGTGATCGTTAAGCGCGTGGATGCGCAGACCCGGTCCAAGACCTCCATCAATGAACTGCTGCGTCACTGATGAGTCTTCGGGATCCTCTGGCGATTGCCCAGGATTTGATCCGTTGCCCCAGCGTCACCCCCGAGGACGCTGGGGCAATCGGGTTGCTCGCTCAAGCCCTACAAACGCTCGGTTTTACCTGTCATGAGATCGTTTCCGCCACTGGCGGTCCGACGATTCGCAATCTTTATGCGCGACGAGGAACCTCGGCGCCGAATTTCTGCTTTGCCGGTCATACGGACGTAGTTCCCGCCGGTCCCGGCTGGACAGTCCCGCCGTTTGAAGGTGTGGTGCGGGACGGGCACCTGTTTGGACGCGGGGCCGCCGATATGAAAGGCGGCATCGCCTGCTTCGTCGCGGCGGTGGCGCGGTTTTTGGCGGAGGGGCAGCCTCGGGGCAGTATCAGCCTGCTCATTACCGGCGATGAAGAAGGCCCTGCGGTGGATGGAACCGTGAAGGTTCTGGACTGGCTGAAGCAAAACGGCGAAACCATCGACCTCTGCTTGGTGGGGGAGCCCACCAGCCCCCTGCGCCTAGGGGAGATGATGAAGATCGGGCGTCGCGGCTCGTTGAACGCACGGTTGCGTGTGTTCGGCACGGGAGGGCACTCGGCCTATCCGCATTTGGCGGATAATCCCGTTCTGCGCTTGATTCGGATGCTCCAGAAGGTGACGGAGCAGCCCCTCGATCACGGATCGGAACACTTTGAGCCTTCGACCCTTGCCCTGACGACGGTGGATGTGGCTAATCCCGCCACCAATGTTATCCCCGGCGAGGCTCGGGCCGGTTTCAATATCCGCTTCAATGACTTGCACTCAGGAGCCTCCCTGGAACGCTGGATCCGCACGACCCTCGACGGGGTAGGCGGGCGCTATCAGTGCGATATCGAGGTTTGTGGGGAAAGTTTTCTGACCTCTCCCGGACCATTGTCCGAGACGGTGGCGCGGGCGGCTCAGGCTGTTACGGGTCTCGCACCGGAATTGTCCACGACCGGCGGCACCTCGGATGCACGGTTCATTAAGAACTGTTGCCCCGTGCTGGAGTTTGGCCTGGTCTCTCAGACAATCCATAAACCAGATGAAAATGTAAGCGTTGATGATCTAGAAAATTTAACGAAAATTTACCACCTTATTCTGCAAGACATCATAGGGGGGTGAGAGTCCATTGGTGCTGAAATTAAGGATGGCATTTATGCTTCCTGGAAGTTTGCCTCTTTTGATAAAAGCGAGATGGGCTGCATCAATGTGACATTTTATGGATGTTGCCCATTTTTTAGTGCTATTTTATTCTGCATCCCTATTATTTTTATGCTTGATACTTATACAGATCTCACGCATGGGTTCTCTTGGAATTTTTATAGCTTTATTTGATCGGAATTCATATTTTTATTTTAATAGATTATTTTTGTTGGGCTTGTGTTTTGCGGTTCAGGTATGATTTATCGGGGGCATAATTATATTCGTTATATTTTTTGCTTATAACTGGGTATCATTTATAAAAATTTCTGCGGTTTTCCTTGTTGTAATGATAAATTTTTCTGTAGTTGGTCTATTTAAGCCAGATATTATATTTGGTTATTTGTTTTATTTATTCCTGAGTTCCAAATAATTGCTTTATTTTTTATTAGCGTGACTTATCAAATTTATGTTGCAAAATAATTCTTGAGGTGGAATGGTATATTGGGGTAGGGATTTTTCTCCTTGATGTTTTTATGTTATTTGTTGGATTGTCTATTATCATGTATGTTGATGGATTATCTAATTACTAGTGGAGTGTAGGGATATGAATTTTATTGTTGAAGCAATGAATAGTCTTTATGGATCCTGGCGCCTTCTTCGGTGGGATCAAAGTGGAATGCAGCGTTTTGATGCTACAATTGAAGGGTATTGGAGATCTTTTTCTGTTATTGCTGTTGTTCTGGCGTTAGAGTTTACAAAACAGATCATCTTTTCCTCTTTTCTTGTGAGTATGAAGAGTGATGGTCATAACTCTATGGTTTATGAGTTAATATCTCGCTTTCAGCCGAACGGGTATGATCCTGTTGTGGGTACAATTATTATTGTAGTCCCGTGGATTATTTTCCCATTTATGATGTTTTATGTCTCAGAAAAATTAGATAGAAAAGAAAATTATCTAAGCTATATTGTTAGCTACAATTGGTCTTCTCTGATTAAAATGTTTGTCGTTTTTGTGGTTACAATGATTCAGATTTTTATCATGTCTCAAATTGAAAATATAGATGGGTCATTAATTCAAACGATCCTAGGTATTGTTATGCTTGGAATTAGCTTATTTTCACTTTTTGCTATTTCTGTTGTTTCTATTGTATATCCAATTTATGTCGCTAAGGTTGCGTTAAATGTAAAGTGGCAAGTTGGAATGGGTGTTTTTGCCCTAGATATTGCCGCGTGGTTTTTTGTTATTCTTGTTTTGGGAAGTTTTTACAGCTAGATATGTGACAGTGAGCATCTCTGGGGCCTCTTCTTGGGGCTGACGCCCCAAACCCCGACTGGAGCGATGCCCCAGACCCCCTTTTTCTTTCATCGATAAAAAGAAAGAAGGGTCTGGGATGCAATCCCAGCCAGGGTTTGGGGCGGGAGCCCCAAGAGGACGCCTCAATTGATGAAGACCTCTTTTAGACTGTAAAATTCTCGTTCTGGAGGGGGATCATTATGGATTTTTTTTCAGAAATACGGAACAATATGTATGGTTCCTGGAAGATATTCTGTTTTAACAAGGCAGGACTTGATCACCTAAAACCAATGTCAAGCGGGTATTTTATTTTTTTGCTACAGTAGGGATAATGATTTTTGAAAGATACTTGATAGAGAGTTTTTCTCTGACAAAGGTGTCGTGTCAGAAGCTAATAAATATCTATATTGGCGTTATAATCACAACCTTATTATAATGGATATAGCTTATTATTTTATTTTTATTACAAGCATGCTTGTTATCTGTTCTCTATTAAAGAGAGGCGACAAATATTACAGGTACATCGTTTCTTTAGGTTTTGTTTCACTTTTTTCCAAATCATTTCTATATTTTATTTTAATAATATTGTACTCGGCGCGGTTTTTTTGCAAAATTTTTCTTTATAGACATGCTGCATAAGCCGGGGTTATTTTTCCAATTTATTGGAATATATATGACTATTCATATCATAATTGTTTACCATCTACTTATTTTATTTTTTATTGTCTACCCATTTTATGTCATGTAGGTAGCATTGGATGTTAGATACTACACTGTGCTGTTGGTTTTTTTTGCTGTATGGATGTTGTCCAATGTCATGGTCTATGTGGCGAAAGGGTAGCGCCCCTTTTTCAAGGCGATTGCTCCGCTTTGGCGGGATATGCTAGTGTCCCGCCCTCGCGTTTCCAGATCGAGGAGTTCACGCTGCCATGAGTCCCGACGGCCTGATTCTCCTGCAACTCCATGAGCCCGGCGAAACCCCCAATCCCCACGCGTCGGAGCGCGGAAGTGCGGTGGGAATTGATTTAGGGACCACCAATTCGGTGGTGGCTATCGCCCATGAGGGGGCCGCCACGGTCTTGAAGGACGAGTACGGGCATGGCCTGATTCCCTCTATCGCGCAATACCACGAGGACGGCTCGGTGGTGGTGGGTCGCAAGGCGCGTGAGGCGTTGCTGGATACTCCCGATCATGTGGTGTCTTCGGTCAAGCGGCTGATGGGCCGTGGGTTGGAGGACATCAAGACCCTGGGGGGGACGCTTCCTTACGAGATTGATACCTCAGCAGAAGGCGGCATGGTGCGTCTTCGCGTGGCAGGGCGCACGCTGACGCCGGTGGAGATTTCCGCCGATATCCTCCGCGCCATCCGGGATCACGCCGAAGCCACCTTGGGCCGAGCGGTGGATCGAGCGGTGGTGACGGTTCCAGCCTATTTCGACGATGCAGCCAGAACCGCCACCCGCGACGCCGCGCGTTTGGCCGGACTTGAGGTCTTGCGCCTGGTCAACGAGCCCACGGCGGCGGCGTTGGCCTATGGGCTTGATTCCTCGGCGGAGGGGCTTTACGCCATTTACGATCTGGGCGGCGGAACGTTTGATCTGTCGATTCTGAAGATGGAGAAGGGGGTCTTCCAGGTGAAGGCTACCGGTGGAGACTCTGCTTTGGGGGGAGACGACATCGATCACGCCGTGGCCGAGTTTTTCCTGGCACAGCGCTCTCCCGGCCAGCGGGAGTTATCCTCGGGAGAGGTCAAGCAAGCCCTGATGACGGCCCGGCTCGCCAAGGAGTGTCTGTCCCACGCTGCCCAAGGCGCGTGGGTGATCGAGGCGGAGGGAAAGGCCTCGCGGCACACCCTTGATCGCGCGGCGTTGGAGCGCTTGGCGGAGCCCCTGGTGGACAAAACTATCGCCATTTGTCGGGCGACGGTGGAGGACGCTCGGTTGGATCTGGCCGATTTACGTGGGGTTGTGCTGGTGGGGGGCTCGACACGGATGCCCTTGGTGCGCAGCCGGGTAAGCGCCTTCTTCGGGCTGGAGCCCCTCAGCGACATTGACCCGGACGAGGTTGTGGCCGTTGGAGCCGCCTTGCAAGCCGAGGCGTTGACGGTGGGTTCGGACACGCTGCTTTTGGATGTGACGCCTCTGTCCTTGGGGATCGAAACCATGGGCGGCATCGTCGAGCGTGTTATCCCGCGCAACACGCCGATTCCGGTGGCGATGGCCCAGGAGTTTACCACCTACCAGGATGGTCAGTCCGCCATGGCCATTCACGTGGTCCAGGGTGAGCGGGAAATGGTGGATCAGAATCGCTCCCTGGCGCGGTTCGAGTTGCACGGGATTCCCCCCATGGCCGCCGGAGCCGCTCGCATCCGGGTCAGCTTCCAAGTGGATGCCGACGGTCTTCTCACCGTTTCCGCCGCCGAGACCACCACAGGGATGGAGCAGCACGTCGCGGTGAAGCCCTCTTACGGCTTGTCCGAGGACGAGATGGCGCACATGTTGCGGGCCTCGTTGGAGAACGCCAAGGTCGATATGGAGCGTCGCCTGCTGACGGAGGCCGCTGTCGAGGCGCGTCGTTCGGCGCTCGCGGTGCGCTCCGCCTTGGGGGTGGATGCCGATCTGCTGTCGGAGGAGGAGCGTCAGGTCATTGATCGGGCGCTCGACGGGGTGGATCAGGCGTGCCTAGGGCAGGACCGCGACGCCATCACCCTTGCCGCCGAGGCGCTGGAACGCGGAACCAAGGCGTTCGCCGAGCGGCGCATGGATCGCGGAATTCGTCAGGCTTTGGCCGGCGTCGCGGTGGAGCGGCTGGAAAAAGGTCGCCAGGAAGAGTAATCTCCCAGCCGCGCGGACAAAAGGCGCGGATACGCTGGCAATGAGACTGGCGCGATGAGACTGGCTTTTAAGGATACAGTTCGATGCCTAAGATGACCTTTGTTGCTCCGGATGGTTCCCGTCGCGAGGTAGATGCTCCCGAGGGGCTCTCGGTGCTGGAAGTGGCTCACCGCAACAAAATCGACTTGGAGGGAGCCTGCGAGGGATCTCTGGCCTGTTCCACATGTCATGTGGTGATTGCTCCGGAATGGTATGATCGCTTGCCGCCCGCCTCCGACGACGAGGAAGATATGCTGGATCTCGCCTTCGGGCTGGCGGCCACCTCGCGGTTGGGCTGTCAGATCATCATGAAGGGGGAGTTGGATGGTCTGGTGGTTAACTTACCCACCGCCACGCGCAACATGATGGTTGATAAAAAATAGCGACCTTGGCTCTCCTGTCAGGGGAGGGGCGATAATGCCTCTCCCGCTGCCTCCCTCCGTTGAAGGCGGGTGGGCGTGGTTCCTCGATTTCGACGGGACCTTGGTAGAGCTTGGACCGACTCCTGCGCAAATCACCCTGTCCCCCCAGGTGGTGACCTTGCTAGAGCGCCTGCGGTATCGCCACGAGGGGGCTTTGGCGGTGATCACCGGAAGGACGCTGGAAAGTGTTCAGCGCCACTTGGGGACATTTCGGCCGGCGGCCTCGGGCTCCCACGGCATGGAGCTGCGCGACCCCCAGGGGAGGGAGAGCCGCCTTACCCCTCCCGCCGAACTGGAAGACGTTCGTCAACGCTTCCATGATCTCACCCGGACTTATGCTGGATTGGTGCTGGAGGATAAGAAGGTCTCCCTCGCGCTGCACTATCGCCAGGTTCCCCAGCATGAGGAGGCTCTGGGACGAGCCGCGCGCGCCATCGTGGCGCGCCATCCCATTTTTACCCTGATGCAGGGAAAAATGGTGTTTGAGATTAAACCCCTGGGAATCAGCAAAGGAAGCGCGGTTCGCACCTTGATGGCCGAGGCTCCGTTTGCCGGACGGGTACCCGTGTTCGTTGGAGATGACACCTCGGACGAGGACGGATTTGCTGCCGTCAATGCCTTGGGAGGAGTCTCGGTGCTGGTGGGCGACGAACGAGCCACCGCGGCCCGATATCGCGTGAAAGATGTCGCAGCGTGTCTGTCCTGGCTCGCCAGCGGGGAAGACCGCAGTTGAGGGATTGATATATCTTTTTTGCTTTTTTTAATATTGAAATCAAGGCTGCAAAATACATCTTTCTGATCGCTCCGGGAGGAGAGGAGGACTTTGACATATTTTCCCCCTGAAATTGATTGCCGAGCAAAAAATTCCCCAACCAAGATATGCGAACAAAAACAGAATACACTAAAAAAACGAAACGAAACAAAGCATTCCCCCTGAGAGAGCAGAGGGCTTTCTTTTTTTATACAAAGTAAAAGATAAAAGTTTCAGAGAGAGTAGGGTTTCTCAGGGGAGAGGAGAGCACGGTAGCCCGAGGCATTCCACCAATGGGGCCACCAATGGGGCGGAGACCTCTATTTAATTTTCCCCAGGCAGAGGCAAGTATGGTAGACTTCTTCTGGTTAAGGGATGACGGATTATTTTTTTGCTGCATCGCACACAGAAACAGTTGACTCGGGGCGTTCCTCTTCATACTGTCGTGTTGCGACGCAATATGCGCGTGAAGCGCGTGCTCGAATGATGCACCCTGTCCGTAAATGCCCAGACCTGTTGTTACTAGGGAGATTATCGTCAATGTCCAATGCCAGCAAAGCCAAGTCAGCCTCTGCTTCAGCCCCTGTCGCTGTTGTTTCCTCGGCCGAGGTTACCCCCGCTCCAGCCGCTGCCGCTCCGACCACCGCCGTCGTTTCTCTTCCCGAGGAAGCTGCCAAGCAGATCGAGCAGGCTGTTGCCGCTGGACGAGAAGCCGTGGAGACCGTGGTGAAGACGTCTCAGGATCTTGCCACGCAAGGATACGATCAAGCAGCGGCCCTGACCAAGACTCAGGTGGAAACAGCGGTTCAGGCCCAGTCCAACGCCCTGCACACCTATGAGAGCGCCATTAGCTCCACCAAGGAAACCTTGGAAGCCGTGGTCAATTCCAGCCAGGTGTTCAGCCGAGGCCTGCAAGAGCTGGGCAAGAGCCTGCTCGGTCTCGCCCAGCTTTCCGTCGAGGAAGGCATCGCCGTAAGCAAGCAGATGATGGCAGCCAAGACCCTGCGGGAAGTGGTGGATCTTCAGACCATGATCGTTCGTTCTCAGCTGGATCGCCTGCTGTCCGAGGGGAGTCGCCTGTCCGACCAGTCCGTTCAGTTGGTCGAGGATGCCTTGACCCCTCTGAACAAGCGGGTGGATACCGTTGTGAATGAGCTTATCAAGAAGAAGCCTTAAGAGGGCTTCACTCCTTGGTGATGGGGATGCCCTCCCGAAAGAGGGGGGACTCCACGAAGGTTCTATGCGGGCGGCCCAGCGGTAATGCGTTGGGCCGTTCCCATTTGCATCGGGAGGAGCTATCTTATGTCATGACCGGCACGCCAGGGGCTTGCATCTGTCGATGAGGCCTTTTCGGATGAATATTTCTCCCAATATTATGTACGTGTATCCGTGGACAACACCTGTGTATGCGAGAAAATGAGCGACCATCAAGATGATCGCCGCAACGGCGATGAAAACCAGACCGGCATTGTGACCAAGACAAGGACACGAACCAAGAAGCCGTCCATGTATAGGGTCTTGATGCTTAACGATGACTACACGCCTATGGAGTTTGTTGTTCATGTGCTTGAACGTTATTTCAATAAGCCCCGTGAGGCTGCGCATCATATCATGATGCAAATCCACACACGAGGCGTTGGAATCTGCGGTGTATACACATTCGAGGTGGCGGAGACAAAGATGACCCAGGTCATGGATTTGGCTAGGCAAAACGATCATCCGCTACAGTGCAGTATTGAGAAGGAATAGGGTGAGACGAGTACCATTGCCTCTTTTTGCTGACGAGCTGCATCGTGAGGAGTGGACCTTGTTTTAGGCCCCAATTTCGGAAGGAAAGTGCCCTATGCTGTCGCGTAACTTGGAGCAGAGCCTTCATCGAGCCTTGGCTTGTGCCTCCGAACGCCGCCATGAGTACGCGACGTTGGAGCACCTGTTACTGGCCCTTACCGAAGATCAAGACGCTTTAGCGGTGCTCAAAGCCTGTAGCGTCGATATCGAGCGGTTGCGCCGCGATCTTACCGAGTTCATTGATACCTCTCTCAGTGATCTGATCTCGACTCGCAGCAGCGATCCCAAGCCCACCGCTGGATTCCAGCGGATCGTCCAGCGTGCCGCCATTCAGGTGCAGTCCTCGGGGCGCGAGGAGGTCACGGGGGCGAATGTCATCGTCGCCTTGTTCTCCGAGCGTGAGAGCCACGCGGTATATTTCCTTCAGTTGCAGGATATGAGCCGTCTCGATGCGGTGAACTACACCAGTCATGGGGTGGCTAAGGCGCCTGGGCGCAGCCAAAATCGCACCGTTCATGGGGCCGATGAGGATGCCGCGCCGGAAAAGGTGGTTAAGAAGGGCCAAGATGCCCTGAACGCCTATTGCGTCAACCTGAACAAGAAGGCCAACCAGGGCAAGATCGATCCCCTGATCGGGCGCGATTCCGAGGTGGAGCGCACCATCCAGATCCTTTGCCGCCGCTCGAAGAACAACCCCTTGTACGTGGGCGATCCTGGCGTCGGCAAGACCGCGATTGCCGAGGGTTTGGCGCGGCGCATCGTCAAAGGCGAGGTGCCCGAGGTATTGTGTGATGCCACCATCTTCTCCCTGGATATGGGGGCGTTGCTGGCCGGAACCCGTTATCGGGGCGATTTCGAGGAGCGCCTCAAGTCCGTCGTCAACGAGTTGGAAAGCTACGATGGCGCGATCCTCTTCATCGACGAGATCCATACCGTGATCGGGGCCGGAGCGACCTCTGGCGGATCTATGGATGCCTCAAATTTGCTGAAGCCGGCATTGGCCTCGGGGGCGTTGCGTTGCATTGGCTCCACCACCTACAAGGAGTATCGCAACTACTTCGAGAAGGATCGGGCCTTGGTGCGTCGGTTCCAGAAAATCGACGTCAACGAGCCCTCGCTGGAAGATTCCATCAAGATCCTCAATGGCTTGAAGCCCTATTACGAAAGCCACCACAAGGTGCGCTACACCACCGAAGCCATTAAGGCCTCGGTGGAGTTGGCGGCCAAGTACATCACGGATCGTAAGCTTCCCGACAAAGCTATCGACATCATTGATGAAGTGGGGGCCGCGCAGATGTTGCTGCCCGAATCCGAGCGGAGAAAAGTCGTCACCGTCAAGGATGTGGAGGAAATCGTCGCCAAGATCGCGCGGGTTCCCCCCAAGTCCGTGTCCGCCAACGATGTGGAATCGTTGCGGAATTTGGAAAGAGACCTCAAGACCCTGGTTTTTGGACAGGACAAGGCCATCGTCGCCTTGGCCTCTGCCATCAAGCTGGCCCGTGCCGGACTGCGGGAGCCGGAAAAACCCATCGGATGCTACCTCTTCAGTGGGCCTACCGGTGTGGGTAAAACCGAGGTGGCGCGGCAACTTGCCAAAATCATGGGTATCGAGCTGACTCGCTTTGATATGTCCGAGTACATGGAACGGCACTCGATTTCTCGCTTGATCGGCGCTCCACCGGGGTACGTGGGCTTTGATCAAGGCGGGCTGCTGACCGATGCGGTCGATCAGCATCCTCACTCTGTCTTGCTGCTCGACGAAATCGAAAAAGCGCATCCGGATCTGTTCAATATCCTCTTGCAGGTCATGGATCATGGACGTCTGACCGATCACAACGGGAAGAATGTCGATTTCCGTAACGTGATCCTCATTATGACCACCAATGCCGGAGCCGCCGAGTTGGCCAAGCCTGCCATCGGGTTTGAACGGGAAATCAGGGAAGGAGACGACCAGGAGGCCATCCAGAGGATGTTCTCTCCCGAGTTCCGCAATCGACTCGATGCTGTGATCCCGTTCTCGAACCTCATGCCAGAAGTCGTGAGCCAGGTTGTTGATAAGTTCATCATGCAACTGGAACTACAATTGAGCGATCGGGATGTGGCGATTGAACTGTCCGATGAAGCCCGGGCGTGGCTCGCCACGAAGGGATATGATCGCCAGTTCGGAGCGCGGCCGCTGGCGCGGGTCTTGCAGGAGTATGTGAAGAAGCCTCTCGCCGAAGAGTTGTTGTTTGGGAAATTGGCGAAGGGAGGCGTGGTGAAGGTGTTTGTGGAAAGTGGAAAGTTGGCGTTCGATTTTATCGAAGGCTCGGGGAAGGATGAGAAGATGGCGGAGTTCGTGGAGTAGGGGGCAAGGGGACCTGTCCCCTTGCGGGGAGGTGTCAGAGGGGCGCTGCCCCTCCGACACCTCCCCGCAAGGGGACAGGTCCCCTGGCCCCCTACTCCACGAACTCCGCCTGCTTCTCTTCCTTCCCCGAGCCTTCGATAAAATCGAACGCCAACTTTCCACTTTCCACAAACACCTTCACC
>JAVBJO010000112.1:0-16073 GCA_031546925.1 Rhodospirillaceae bacterium | reverse complement strand
AAGCCCAGCCAAAGCATGAGGATCGCGCGTGAGGGTCTGACGCAACCCGTCGAGGTGGTGTTTTTTCTCATCCGGGGAAAGGCGAGCCACCGCTTCGATCTGCTCGCGCAAGGACTCCGGCAGGCCCTCCCAGCGCTTTTCGCCGTCTCGGTAACCAAAGGCTCCAACCTGACGGCTGATCACATGATCGTCAAACGCCCGGACGGCGGCGTTGGCGTCGGGGGAAGGGGGGAGAGTAGAGCCCGGTCCAGATTGGAACGCAGATGAGAGGAGGGCTACGCCGTCTAGGCCAGCTCCTTCAAGTTCTTTTCCCCGGGGTGGGGAGCCCTGTTGTCCTGTGACGAGGCCAAAACCAGGACGCCGTGGCCGGAATCCAAGATCGCCGAGACGGAGCTTCTCGGCCGTCTCAACGAGGGTTGCAAAAGATGGATCTAGTCCTTGGGTGCTTGAAGATCGTCGAAGGAAATCATCGCACTCTTGCCGTCCGTTACCACCGTCATTGATGCCATGAATTCGTCCATCCGACTTGGGCAAAGAGGCCTTAACCCCTTCCCGCCACTTATACGAACATTTTGAACACCATTCGTCAACGAAGTAGGCAACGGACTCCTCTGCCCAATAGGCTTCTGGGTGGCATTTTCTGTCAAGGTTGTATCGTTCTGCTCCCCATTTTTTAATGGTATCGTTGAAGAGTAACTTGCATTCGTCATCACTCAGTCTCCCCTCATGATAGTGGAAATGAAATGCCTCGTGATAAAGAACTTGTCTTGGGTCTTCGGCAGTTCTTGCAATTACCACATAGTGCTGTTCGCCTTTTGGGGTCCTGATCGACCCCGTGACCCCTTCAAATTCTTCCCATCTGAGGGTACCATCTTCAGCAATGTTCCACCATAACAAACGATCCGTTGCGAGAATCTTCCCCTTCCCCCCTTCCAGGGGAAATAATTGCCGAACTAGGGGCTGGAGATGATCCATCATGGCCTGGAGCTTTTCTTTCTCATCCAGAGCCATCACAGAAATTATCGAACGATTAATGAGTTCATAGTGCTGATTTGCAATTTTTACCTGAAGTTTATCTGCATCAAGAGCGCTTGATTGCTTTATTTTTTCAATGAAATAGGTAATGGCTTCTTGGTCAAACGTCCTATCGCTCATCGTCCCCTCCCTTTGGTTTTAACGCTTCCCTCTGGCGTAATCGTCACTGGATCGCCCACCAACAACCGACGCAACCCCTGGGCGGTGTTGTCCTCGACCGGGAGCACGAGCACCGTCTCGCCCCGCCGCACCAAGGCGAGGTTCTGTCCCTCGATCCGGCGGACTCCGGCGTAGGCGGCGGGGCCGATCTCGCCTGGGGGCAACAAGCGGTGTTCGGGGATGTCCTTAAAGCCTTGGGTGCGTTTGGCGTTGCGTTCGGCGATGTAGGTTTCGGCCGCGGTTACTCCTGGCTCGGGCCGTCGCACAGGATCAGGGGGCGGGGTTGGAAGGTGTTCCAGGTGTCGGCGTGCATGATCCGGCAGAAGCACCTCAGCTCGTTGGTCGAGGCCCACCACAGGGAGTGCGGACAACTCTCGCACACGGTGCTCTTTAGGGGGCGGCGGCTGATATCGAGAGCGGCGATCGTGGGGCTGATCCACGGCTCCTCGGGGGGAGGCGGGTCGTCCACCGTGGGCTCGGGGGGAGGTTCGGGCTCGGGCACGGCGTCGGGGATCACGGGCGGTCTCCAGGGTTTGGCGGCGTTGCTCCAACGCCGGGTCGTCGAAGGTGAGGGGCAAGCGTGCGGCCACGGCGGCTCGGGCGATGCGCTCCTGGAACGCGGGCGAACCGGCTACCGACAAGTGTCCGCCGTGGCGCGCCATGGCGAGGCGAAGGGCGGTCTCCAGCCCCTCCTGGGTGCAGCCTCGGGTGATTTGCAGACGCTGGCCGTCGTCGCACAGCGTCATGCCGTCCACGCGAGCGATAATCTTGCCGGTTTTGGTGACGGTCCGAGGAAGAGGGAGCATCGGGAGGGCGGCAATGGCCTCGGCGGTGAGGATATTGCCGGAAAGCGGCCTGCGCTCTTGGCGGGCGCGCAGGGCTTCCAGGGCTTCGACATTGCCGCGCTCGGCCTGGTGTTGCAGCCAGTCGAGCCAGGCACGGCGACGGGTGGCCAGGGCCACGGCGTGGCGCTCGGCCTCGGCTTGCTGGGCGATCTCCTTCAGATGCGCCTTCAGTTTGAAGCGCGCCAACATCAAGGCCAGCTTGCTGTTGCCCCCAATAAGCTTGACCAGGGTCCGATAGCGGTCATGAGCGGCACGAGCTTTGTCGTTGGCCAACTGGCGGCGTTGGTGGATGGCATCCATTTCCTCCCGGCGCACCTGGGGGAGAAGCTTCTGCTCCGCCTTGTAAGTGGCAAACAGCTTGGGCGTCGTGGGCGTCGAGACCAAGGGACGAGGCTCGTAAGTCGGTTTCGAGGGCGGCACGGCCTGCTCCCCCGGCGGCTGGAAGGGGCCGAAGCGCGCCTCCAGCTTGGGTTTGGAAAGCTCGCGCGCGACAGAACTGGCTTTCACCGTGGTGCCGTCTTGGCTCGCGAACACCAGGCCGTTGCCCTGCAAACGCAAGGCAAGGCCGTGCGCTTGGGTGGTCCGATGGGCTTCCTCCCAGCTGGTGGCCTGGCGCAAGTCTGCCAGCACCTCGCGCTGGATAAACCCCAGCAGACTCTCGATCCCGGCGGCGTGTTCCATATCGGCGGCGCGATTTTCGCCTCGGGTCTTGGTGGGGGTGTGGTTGTCGGCCAGAAGACCCAGCTCTGCCTCCAGCTGCGTACAGGTGCGGGCGATGGTCCGGTAGTCGTTGAAGGGCGTATGGCAAAGGTTGCGCGTGGGATGCACCTTGTTGATGGCCATGTGCAGATGCAGGTGGTCGGTATCTCCATGCACCGCGCTGATGCGCTGGTGCTCCCCGTAGCCGAGCGCTTGACATAGCCGCTCCTCGATGGCGATCAGGGCTTGGGCCGAGGGGATTTCTCCGGCGCGAAACGACACCATCAGGTGGTAATTCTTGTCCTTGACGGCCTTGGTGTTGCGCTCCTGGCAGTCCAGCACCTCATCAATGACCGCCTCGGGGGAGGACGAATCCAGGCAGTTGGTCACGCGCACGCTCCCCAAGCGCTCCGCCTTGACCTGACCGTCGGTGACGTACCGCACCAGACGGGCAAAGTTGCTCTTTTTCGGCTCTTCCATGGGGATGTGCTTGGCAATCATCGCCGCCCCATCTGGTGAAGGGCATCTTGCATCCCCTGCTGGGTCTGGCCGATTTTGTTCAGAGCGTCCACCACCAGGTCCCGCACCTGCAACGGCTTGAATTCCGCCAGTTTGGCGTCGTCCGCCAACCACCATTTCAGCAGTCCGCCCAACCGCCCGAGGTTGCCACCCAGCCGCCGCAAATGGGCCACTTGCTCCTGATCGACCCGGCTCTTGGGCTGATAGCCCAAACCGACACGCCGCAAGTATTCCGCCACCGACAAACCCGTTGCCGCCGCCAAACGCCGGATCTTGGCCTCCTCCTCGGGCCGCACCGGCACGCGCAGGTGAAGCACACGCTTGGCGGGTTTGATCGACACGGTGTTCCTCCTTTCCAGAAGCACGCGGCAGCGGGCAGGCCCTCAGGCCAGAGCAGGGGTTTTGTTGAGCACGTCAGTGCGAATAAGAAACAGTGAAGGCGGCGTTAGCTAACTTCACATATCCTGCCCAGGTATTTTGGTAAATTATCCTTCATCTGAAATATGATCAATATGCATTATTGTCCATTATTATCCATTAATGTCCATTTTTGTCCATTATCATCCATTTTTACGCCAAAATGTACAATAATGACTGATGATTGAACTTGACTAGACGATCAATGGACGTTAATTTAACTTGACCGATTGATGATGACTGGGATTCAATACGATGAAGGATCTCGTGGGCCAGATGGTGGAGCTGTCGCAGACGAAGAAGTCCAGCAAGGAAGGGCGAGCCATTGTCCTGGCTCTGCGCGAAGACATCGAAACCGGCCTCAAGGCAGGATGGAGCGTGAAAGCGATCTGGGGGGCTCTGCGGAAGAGTGGGCGAGTAACACTTTGCTACGAAGCCTTTCTTCGCCATGTAAACAAAATTATCCGCACGCCAAAGGAAGTAGAAATGTTAAAATATGGAAAAGAAGAGGTGATTTGCAAAACATCTTCTCCGATTAATTTTTCCATCCAGTCATCACCGAACTCGAAGGAACTTCTCAAGTGAGTAAAATCCATATGATTTTGCAGGGAAAGGGCGGTGTCGGAAAATCATTTATTTCTTCTATTTTGGCTCAATACAAAAAAGAGCGAGGCTGGCCCGCTCTGTGTATCGACACGGACCCCGTCAACAAGACGTTCAGTGGTTACAAAAGCCTGGAGGTGCGAGGAATCGAGTTGCTCGACGCCAACGAGGAAATTGATTCTCGTAATTTCGATGTTCTGGTTGAACTGATCGCCGGAGCAGGGGAGCGCGATGTCATTATCGACAATGGAGCCAGTTCCTTCGTTCCTCTGGGCCGCTACTTGCTCAACAACCAAGTCCCCGACATGCTCGAAAGCATGGGCCACGAGCTGATCATCCACACCGTGATCACCGGCAGCCAGGCCCTGCTTGATACCCTCAACGGCTTCAATTCCCTGGTTCGGAGCTTTGCTCCCCCAACGCGCCTGGTGGTGTGGCTCAATCCCTATTGGGGCGCGGTCGAACATGAAGGCCGCTCCTTCGAGCAGTTGCAGATCTACACCACCAACCGCTCCCGCGTGGCCGCCCTGATCCCGATCCCCGATCTGAAGCGGGAAACCTTTGGCCGCGACATCGCCGACATGCTGCAAGCCCACCTCACCTTCGAGGAGGCGCTGATCTCGCCTGCTTTGATCATCATGGTCCGTCAGCGCCTGAAGATCATCCGCGACCGCCTGTTCTCGACCCTCGACGCCGCCATGGTGCTCTGACATGGACGAGGCCCTGGCCAAGAAAATCGCAGAGCGCCACGGCCTGGTCATCCGGGCCGATGACCCGATCTCCGTCCTTGTCACGATTAATGACGATCATACGGAGCGCTTCGTCGCTCAATTGGCCACGCTGCAACGCAACCTCTTCGAGAAGCACAAAAGCGAAATGGAGCTTTTCTCCAAACGCTGGTCCGACGAGGCCAAGCTGAATACCGAGAAAGTCGTTAATGCATTTCTGGCCAGCAGCAAAACGGTTGCCACCAACGTCATTGAGGACAATGCCACCAAGATCGCTGCCCGTCTCCAGACGGAAGGCAAGGCCCTGACGGCCGAGTTGCGTCAAGTGGCCAAAACCGGCCTCGTCGTCGCGGCGTTCTCGTTGACGGCGTCCCTGATCACCTTTGCCAGCGTCCTGTTGACGCTTTTTTATCGTTAACTCCAGAAAAGGAACGTCTCTATGTCCGAGTCTTTTACCCCCGAAGCCCTGCTCCGCCACATTGAGGCCCTGGAACGCCTGGAGGAGAAAAAGCAAGACCTCGCCGTCGACGTTAAAGAACGCAAGGACATGGCCAAAAATGAGGGTTTTGACATCAAAATCATCGACAAACTGGTCAAGCTCCGCGCCATGAAGGATGCCGATCGCACCGAGCAAGAAGAACTCCTCGATACCTACAAACGCGCCGTCGGCCTGAGGTGAAGCGAGAAGAACGGGATGCGCCAGATCTGACGCCTTCGATTAAGACAGCGGCCTCCCTGGTGACATCCCGTCTCCATGCCAACCCTCAGTGCGTCTGGCTCCCAGAGCTCCCTGTGCGGCTGGTGATCCAACACCCCGGCCCCACGGGAGGATTCGAGGCCCTGGCTCTTCTCCATTGCCAAGATTCTTGGGCGGGAGCGTGGTATGGACATGTCCTGGGGGCGGGGGTGGGACGTTTCGTAGCGATTCTGCTTTCGCCTCTTGACCCCATCGGGGTTCTCACTGCCGCGCATCAATTCCCCACTGTCGGCGAAGACTTTATGGATCGTGCATTCCTTAGTGCGCCTCCAAAGAGCGGAAACTGTCGTCGCCCGTGGCTTCTTGAACAGGAAATGGAACCTGTAGGGATTGCCGGTTCCTTGCGCCTGTCCTGTAAAATCTTCCAGCGTGAGCAGCACGTAAGGGATCAACCACAGCGGAATATTGACATAGCACCAAATTCGTTTTCGATCAGCACGAGCCAGCATCGAACGGCAGAGTGCCGTCGGTAAATTGTTTTTCCCGCACATGCTGTGGCAAAATGAATAGGCGGATCGAAGGTTCGCATCCTCAAAGAATTCATCTCGCAGCCGGTTTCCTCGTTCCTCATCCCACCCGTCTGGCTCCAACCCTCGAAACCGTCCTCTGTTGGCCAGGACGCAGTCATCAAGCGGATTGGCATTGGGGATAAAGACCTAATAGGCCCTAAAGACTGTGGACCAAGTTTCAATCATAATTGCAACTATAATGCTGGACCAGACGAGCAAGGATGCGATCGACCAGTAACTTGGCTGCTAACCGATTGCTCGAGCATTCGTAGATCAACGAGACCATTTGTCGGACGATCACGTGTTTGTCTTCGGGCAACGCACCAAGGGCCGCAATGTCGTCAGACGGCCGCGTGCTGACTTTGGCCAGCCGATCCTCCAACTGGAGGTAATGATCGGACAGCAAGGTGCGAGTGGTGTCAGTCAGTTCACCGAGCTCGGTCACCCTCTTGATCTCAACCATCTCGCTTCGGATGTCCTCAATCATGGCTTCAGTGATCGAGTCATCGATGGCACCCTGCTCTAAGATCTTCAACTGCTCATCGACCTTGAGGGCGCCGATGTTGAAGGTCCTGAGGCGGTTACGGATAACCGACCTGGAGCGACATAGGCGGCTAATGTGATCACCGACCTCACCCAGGCGAGTGAGCAGATGTCCATAGGGGACGTTCTGCTCAAAGCCGTCGCGACGGCCATTTGGTACTACGCGACTGTCGACAACGTGAATCTCTCCGACCGTCCAGGACGCGAAGCGGGCCTCGGAGAAAACTTCGGCGAAGATACGGGGATTGCCAACCTGGATGTTGCCCTTTCGGGCGCGCAGGCCGTTGATGCCCTCGCCACTGGGAAGGGTACCATAATATTCATGATGCAGCAGCCAGCCGACGGCACCGACCCCGCCGTCGCGCCCTTCGATGATGATTGGCTCATAGTCATTGAAGGTGTCGTGTTTGCCTTCGTCATAGGCGTAGTTGTCACGATAGGGACGGTAGACTGGTTCCTCAGCACCATCAATGTGGATGTGGATCTCGCCCAGATTGCCGAGATGTCGGACCAGATGTTCACGGATCTGGGAGCCGAACTTGAACGTGGGTGAGAACGGCACTGGAGCGACCTGAGCTAAATACAAAGCGATGGCATTACGATTTAGCAAGATGTCCTTGCCGATGCGGAGAGGCTTTACCAACTCGACTTCGTAGAAGTGCTCTGGCCAGCCCTCGGGGTCAATCTCGACGGCCTTGGCTCCCGTCTGGATCAGGTCGTGTAGGCTGCCCTGGTAGGAGACATCAGACAGCAACTTCTTGAACATGCGGCAATCCCAGCGAAGCTCTTGCACCACCGGATCACCGACCGAGCGTGAGCGGAAGACCAGTTCCTGGCAATAGCCGAGGCCGGCTAGGCGGCCAACGCCGCGGAAACCCCGTGCCGATGTGCCACGCTTGCAACTGCCGCCGATTGCGGTCAGGCGCTTAACAAAGTCACTGTTGGATACCCCGAAGCCATTGTCGCGAATCTTCACGGAGCGGCTCGCCTGACCCAGGTCAAGGGTGATGTCAACCCGGCCCACCTCATCGGCGCCCAGCACACCGGCTGCATGCGCGGCATCGATGGAATCAGCGGCATTTTGGAGGTACTCACGGAAGATTGTCAGAGGGTCCAAGTACATGGCCGAGCTGACGAGTTCCAGAATGTCCTTGCCGATGACGATTTCAGCAGAAAGTGAGAGGTTTGTGCGCTTGTCCATGATTCCTAGGCGACTTGTTTTTCTGAGGTCTCTGCCTCGTCGGTGAATTCCTGTAGACCTGCGTCTTCCACCATCTCGTCCTCGGCCACGCCGAAGTCAGCCTTGGTCTCGGCCTTCATCTTGGCGATCTTTTGGAGGTCCCAGATCCGACGTTCCTCGTCCTTCGTGGGCGGAATATAGAATTCTAATACCCGACGCAGTACATCGTCCTTCGTCTGGGAGAACTGCTCACGCAACAGCTCGCGGGTACGTTTGGGTTGCCACACAAGGTGTGGCATCTCTGTCTTCTGGGAAGGAGACAGCTTGCCAAATGCCGCCTGGAACTCGGCAAACTCGGCCTCCCCACCCCCGCCCGGCTTGTACCAGAACCGGTTAAAGATCATATGATGCGGTCGAAGCAGCAGGTCCATAAACTCCACAGCCGTACTGCCGAAGGCCTCCCGGAAGAAGTCAGGGGTGCCGGAGACGATGCCGTGAGTGGCCTGGAGGATGACTTGGATCGAGCGCAGCTGGTAGCGGGTCCATTTGGGGCCGACATGGGAGCGGTCGACTAAATTGACCGGCTGGTAGCGCATTGGGAAGGAGAAGATGCGGATCCCCAGCTCCTCGTTCAGCCGCACATTCAGGTCCATGCGCGCGAACAAATCTGACGGGGGCTCTTTGAAATTGTAGAGCATGTAATTGGACAGATTCTTGAGTCCATTGGCCTCGGCCTGGCGGACCGCTGTCTCGTAATCATCGCGGCAGCCCAGGTGGTCGAAGGCGATGCGCAAGGGACTGACGCAGACGCGCGCCAGTTGCTTCATCAGTTCCGGGTTCTTCGCCAGTTCACGGGCGTCGACGCCCTGGTTGAAGTCCACACGGCGCTGGATTGCCACACCTCGGCGGGTAAGGGTGGCGCCTCTGCCGAAGCCTAGGTCCACCACCTCATCCATGATGTCTTTCAACTTCGAGGACGCGGTAATGTTGTTGTCCATGAAGGTGAGATCTTTTTTGATGCCATAGCGGCGCTCAATCTCACGAACGATGGCAGAGATGGAGGAGGTCTCGCGGAGACCACCTTCCAGCTTTGGGACCCCGCAAAAGCTGCAGGTACGGATGCAACCGCGCGAGGCGTAGAGGAAATAGGCATCATGGACAGGATATTTATATTCCACTTGGCCAAGAATGCTGTAGTCCGGGACCAAGGACTCGATGGGGATGCCGGTTGTGTCGTCGGCGTAGAGTTCTTCCTCGAACTCATCCAATTGCAAGGACTGAGCGGGCGACTTGTCTAATAGCCCGGAGATGAAGCGGATGCCGCACCAGCGAGGTTCGGCGGTGAAACGGTCGTTCATCAGGCTGGCGGCGATGCCGCCGACGAAGACCTTGTTGGCTTGGCCCCGCACAACTTCCAGGGCGAAATCGACGGCGCGCGAGATGCGCTCGTACTCGAACGAAAACAGTGTGGTGACGTACACCCGGTCCCAGGGAGTGCCGAAGATGGATTTTTCCTCGCCCTTGATAACGACCGACGTTGACTCCCCTTTGATAAAACACACGTTATCGCGCTTGCCGTCCGGCCCATGGTAGGCGGCAATTTTCATCAACCCTAACGGGGGATACTTGTTCCGGTATCCCGGCTCGATGAGCAGGATGTTTTTGTTGGCCATCAGGAATCCATTGCGACCGCGCTTGCCACCAATATAACCATCCAACCTCGGCTTGTCGATCTGCGGCGAAAACTTTGTGAGAATTCCACTACCGATCTGGCGAAGGTCATACCGCTTCGAGTGCCTTCTCCTTGACGATGTGCACCTTGATCTTAATGTAGGTCTCCTTCACCCAATCCACCTCGGTCTTGGGCAGCAGGCCCTTTTCTGGGTGTGCCGTCGTCTGGCGCGCCTTTGACAGCCCATGAATCCAGCTCACGGCTGCGTCCTTCTTGCCTCTCTTCTTATCGCCGAGGGCGTAGTCGTTCTGAAAGATGTCCCAGTTGTCGCTCACGATCTGCTTGTACGTGCCCAGCGACAAGTACTGCCACGCCTCCTTCTCCCCCTTGGCGTCATTTTGCCGTTTGAGGCATTCCTGGCGGATGGAATTCGGAACGCCGTTCCACCACCACTTATCATCGTTGCCGAATTTGGTCTTCAGCCGAGCGATGATATCGTCATACAGGATCTTGTTGATTTCATTGATAAGCTGCCCTGCTTCCTGGGTTCCCTTCTCGTCCCGATTCTTCAAGTAGTCCTCCAGGTCCTTATTGGTGAACTCCGAGATGGTCTCGTGGATGATGCCCATCATCGACAGGCAATTCTCCTTTACGCCAGCGAGAGCTTGCCGGTTGCGGAAGGCCTTCACCTGGATGGGGTCGGCGTTTTTAAAGAAGTCGACGAGGGGCTGTGTCAAGGGCGCCACCCGCCCAAGCAAGTCATCGGCATCCAGGGACTGAGCCTGGACCTGCTGGTTCTGCTCGACAAAGGCGATAAGTTCTTTCAGCAGGCGCATCAGGGCGCGCAGGCCATTGTTGGTACAGAGGAAGCCGCCTTTTTTGTCGTCGCCCAACGCCCAATTCTCCGGCACGCCCTTGGCGAAGAGGCTGAAATATCCGGCCAGCACGTCGGCCGCTCTCTCGGCGGTTTCGGCATAAGTGCCCGATAGGGCGCACAACGAGCCGGGTTGGTGGACGGCCTGGTCGGGCGACCTCAGCGTCATGGTACCGAGGAAGCGGTTTTCCTTGATGCCGTCGGCCAACGAAGTTAGTGACAGGCACCGAAAACGATCCTTATTCTTCTCGGCGAGTTGCACCCGATCCTTGATTGGCGACTTGGCTATGGTATTGAGATTCACGGCCACACGGGAAAAGAGCGACTCGAACTGCTTCACTGGGTCATCCGAGCTGTGGTTCAGGTTTGAGTACAATTCGTTCAGCAGATTGCGTGATACCTTCACTTGCTTGGAGTTGATGTCGATGAACAGCTGCATCTCATTGCTCACGGCCATGTTTTCATAGGCAAGTACCGGTACCATATGCTTTCGACCTTTCTCGGCGAAAGAAAAACCGTAAAGGCGATGCTGTCCATCGATGATCCAGGCCGCACCGTAGAATCCAGGGAGCTTCAAAGTGCCCAAGGCACTCCCCTCGAAATTCTCGTCCTTGTTGAACTCTAGGGGCTTCTTGGCCTTGAAATTGATGACAATGTTGGTCGGGAATTGGCCGCCATCATCAATGTAGGCCGCTATGCTTTTGAGGCGCGTTGGCTTTACCATACGCTGATAGGTATCGAGATCGGCCGACTTATGGCTGACATAGGCAATCTTCATCAGGTCATAGGGCGAGATGAGGAAGTTGTAAAAGGTCGTCCCGCCCATCTCACCCCGCATCGCGGATACTTCCAGGCCAAGACCCTCGACATCTTCGCCTGCTAGGTAATGGGCGAGAAATTGGAAGCGGGCTGCCCCTTTCACGTAGCCTAACAGCTTGCCGTAGTATTCGATGTCCTGCTCGCTGATCAGGGCGATGCCGGCGTTTTTCGCGTCTTTCCGGTCAGCCTCGCGGAGGTCGACGTTGCGAGTGGCAATGGCGAACTTGACCTTGAGCTTCGACTCCTTGCCGTAATGGGTATGAACAGCCTGGATGACGTCCTGGGCGTTGACCTTGATTTTATCGATCAAGCTCTTGAGCGACTCCTGTTTTTCTTCCTCGGCATGGGTGCATTCGACGACCAAGACGGTGTTTTCGTCCTTGGCGAAGACATCGAACGGACACCCCTTGAAGGTCAGCAGCCTATCGTTGTTCAACTCGCTAAAGCCGAGACGGTAAAGCAGGCTCCAAACGTCATCCTCAAGCTGCCGACTACTAGATTTCCGTTTCTGCATACGGGCGGAGGTCTTGCTCGATCTGACAACTTGCCATCCGTCGGTCTCCTCACCCTTAACTTTTAGACTCAAGGCATCATTCTTAGCAGCGGCCACCGTCTTTTCGTCATGTTCCTTGGAACGGCGTCCGAAAACAGTCTTTGCGTCGTCGCCACCGACGAGGTCTTTCGGAAATTCAGCCATTCATTCCCTCCCCCTGCGGGTCTGCCTAAACCATTTCCCATAGCGCATTCCACCAGCTTGATGCACAAAATACACCATTAAAATCTGGCATCATACATCAATGCGCAACGTAAGGTTTCGTTGTGAGTTCAATGCCGAGAGCGGCCATCACCGCCAGCGTAGTTTTTAGGGTAGGATTGCCACTCTCACTGAAGGAGCGGTAAAGCTGTTCGCGGGAGAGCCCCGTCTGATCGGCGACCAACGTCATTCCTTTGGCGCGAGCAACAACGCCAAGGGCGTGGGCGATGTAATGAGCATCCTTTGTCTCGAAGGCTTCGGTCACGAAGGTTGCGATGGCCTCGGGAGAGGTCAGGTCTTCGGCAGAATCGATCTCGCCATGCTCCCAACGCTGTTGACATTCTCCCTGTCAGCTTACATTCGCTCATCCAGTTAACAAAAACAGAAAAACGCCCAAACCTGGGCTTCTGGCCGAGCTGATCGACCCACCAACCTCTTCCCTTTTTCTTTGGCGTTAAACCTTCTCCTCTCCTTAGGCGGGGAGAGGTCGGGAGAGGGGGCTTATGCCGCTAACGCCTTGGAAAGACTATGAGAGGGGTTTCAGTCCAGAATCCGGACCTCAGACAAGCGACAGTCTGGACGCCAGAAAAGGGCAAAACGCCTCTTCTCTTCCTCGGAGGGGGAGGCGAGGGGAAAATCGGTGGATAACCCTGTTGATAAGAAGGGGGTAACTTTTGGAGACGACGCTTAAGCCGTTCCTGAGGGCGAAGAAACCGCCGTTTCTTAAGGATCCACCAACGCCTTAAGCCCGCGCTCGCATCGTGGAGGCAGGCCTAAAACGCGGACGTGCCGCTATGGCGGCGGCCCAATAGAGCGGCCGAGTTTGGCCAACAAGGTCGCCAACACATCGGTTGGATCGCTTTCCAGCAGATCGAGCAGGCTGCGCCCGCTGACGGTCCTCTCCTCCAGATAGCTTTCGATGATGGACGGGAGCGGAGGCGTAGCTCCCCAGGTGTCCGGCTCCGGCGGAGGCGCGGGCGGGGCCGAAGGGCGAAACCCTCGCCATTGAGACGGTGGCAGGATGACGTAAGCATTGCTGTCTTGATGCAACTCGAAGCGTCCATCTTTCCCCGTGGCCTTGCGGCAGCGCCTTTGCCAGGTGATGATGCCGAGGGCTCTCAACCAACGCAGAGCCTCGGCCACCGTGGAGCGCCCAGCGTTGATCTTGCGGGCGATGGCCTCGTAGGAGGGATCAAGGCGGCCGGTCTTGTGATTGAGGAAGCCAAAAATCAGCGCCTCCAGGACGCGAAGCGCGATGGTGCCGATCTTGCCGCCGTAACCTCGCCCGTGAAAGAAACGTACCGCCCCCCCAAAAAGAGCCGCCGCTCGCGCTTTAAGAGGGCGGCACACCCGTTGCCGCGCAGGCTCGCGCTCGTTCCATTCCTTGGCTTGGTGAAACCAGGAAGCCAATTTTTTCTTATCCTGAGGAGCGAAGCGCACGCTCCCCACGCTGTCGCGATGGACCGGCCACGGGGCAAACGCCGCCATTGAGTCCCCTGACGGCAGAGGAATCTTCAATTGGGCCAAAATCTGGTCGCGGAGCGTGCTGATTGGGTCCCCCCTTTGCTTTAGGCACACGTCGAGCGGTTGCCGGACTCTTTCCCAGAGGTCCTAGCGAGAAAATTTCATACTTTCAGAGGGTTATGGTGTTGGCTTACTCGCCATCCATCGCGACGTAAGTGAGTTCAGGTTTGGGCTTGATCACGCCGGAGGCAGCGGCAATTCCCTTTGCTTCGGATCGGTGCGCGACAAAGCATTGTCGGCGGTCGCGTAAAGCATTGTCGCGGGCCGGGGTAGATTGGGCGTCATGATCTTGGGAACACGAACGGTGACCTCGGGCTTGACGGCAAAGCGTTCTTTCTCAAGGGTGAACTCGATCTTGAGGGCGATAGAGCCCTTGAGCTTGCTGCCGCTTTCCGCCCCATGGGTCAGCATGTAGGCAATCAGCTCTTTCATTCTCCCATTCAATTCCGTATGGAGGCCTCCATTTTCAAGTTGGAGGAGGAGACTGTTAAATTCAGAAATCTGTTCCATGGTCTAGGTCTTTCGAGGTTAAGGTGTGTCAGAAGGGAATATCATCATCCAAGTCAGGTGGATTTTCTTGGCTCTTGGGATTTTCCCAACTGGGCTTGTCTTCTTGAGGGGATTGGTCATCTTGTCCTCTGGCCATGATGACCAATTCCCCCTTGAATTTTGGGACGGCCACTTCGGTAAGGATTCGTTCGACCCCCTGGGAATCGGTCCATTTCCGCGTGCGCAATTGGCCTTCTACGTAGATGCAATAGCCTTTGTGGAGATACTCTGCCGCCACCTTGGCGTGATGCGGGTTGAAAATCACCACACGATGCCACTGGGTGTTCTCGCGTCGCTCGCCGGTGGCGCTGTCCCTCCAGCTTTCATGGGTCGCCATGCTCAGAGTGACGACCGTGTTGCCATTTTGAGCGGTACGGATCCTCGGTTCGCAGCCGAGATAGCCGATCAAAGAGATTTTATTGAGACAAGCGGTCATTGTTTGACGTCCATCGGCTATGTTGCAAGCACCACGCATCCGCGAGCACATGATGTGCGGCCAGGATCATGGCTTTGATGTCTCGATCAAGACGCGGATCCCTGCTGTCGAGGATTGGCGCGAGGATCGTGTACAGATCAGCGTATGCCTCCCAATCCAGAGGAGGGGATTCAAAGCAATTTGTCATGATCATGTTCCACACGCTCTTACCTTGCATTTGACACCATCCGTTAGGCTCAACGTGCCGATCTCTTTCGAATCGCGTTGGCAGTCGGCCTCAAACCCCGCAGATTGCCGTGCGCACGATTTGAACCAAAACTGCCAATGCACCTTGATTTTATTAAGAAAAAAGGGATTGGCTGGCGAAGTTTGTCGGCGGAAATGTGTAGGAGTTTCATCTCCTTAGGGCCTGTTAGATCTTGATCCAATCGACGGTGGCGGCGATGGAAAGGACGCTGAGGAAGGAAGCTTTGGTTTTCTCATAGCGTGTAGCGACAGTGCGCCATTCCTTGAGGCGCGCCCAGAGATTTTCGACGCGGGCTCGGTTGTTGTAGATCCAGTCGGGGCAAGCCACAGGTGGATCGGTTTTGCGGGGCGGGATAGCGGGGCGAGCGCCTCGATCCCAGATGTGCTGGCGAAAATCGTCGGAGGCCAGGCCGCGATCAGCGACGATCCACTTGGGAAGGGTGGGGAGACTGTCGAGCAGAGCAATGGCCAAAGGCAGTTCATGGCTCTGGCCCGGAGCGAGCTTAAAAGTGATAGCGCGCCCACGTCCATCGGCGATCACACAGGCTTTGGTGCCGAACCCGCCGCAAGAGCGACCAAGCGCCTCACGCACATCTCGCCGTGCGCTGTCGCCCCCTTTTTTGGCGCTCCCGCTGCCTTGTGGTGGGCTCGAATGTTGCTGCCATCCAGGAAAGCCATTCCCAGAGCCACTTTCCGTTGCTGGACTAACGCCAACAACCGCTCCCACACCCCTTGTTTGGCCCAGCGGATGAACAGTTGTGCCGCTCGCCACCATGGACCCAACTCCGCAGGAAGGCTACGCCATTTCGCCCCATTCTGGTGCCGCCAGAAAATCCCCGCCATCGTCTGGCGTAAATCCCAGGGGGGGCGTTTTACCGTGCGGGCGAACCTCCTCAATCAACGGTTCCGACACCACCCACAACTCATCCGGCAAGACCTGAGAGACCATATCTGATGTTATCAGACTGAAATGGGGAGTCGAAACAGGATCTAACAGGCCCTAAAGCTCACGAAGGCGGTTGAGGGCAGGTTCCAGCAGATCGCCGAGGTCGTAGCGGCCATCAGCATTGAACAGGACTTTTGCACGGAAAGCTTGGTAAGCTTCGGCGGCGATGTACTCAAGTGCCAGTCGTTCCTGGTGGCGGCTGTGCCCGGCCTTGCTGTATGGCCGGCCGGCGATGTCGTCGGTGAGCATTGCGAAGTAG
>JAVBJO010000128.1:0-20686 GCA_031546925.1 Rhodospirillaceae bacterium | reverse complement strand
CAGCCCCCGACAGAACCCACCCTCTTTACCCTGATGCATCAGGGTAAAGAGGGTGGGTTCTGTCGGGGGCTGGCTTGGGTGTGGGCTTACGCCCTGGTCAGGGGCGCTGCCCCCGACACCCCCCGCAAGGGGCGAAAGCCCCTTGACCCCATTGGTTAGAAGGGCGAAATCGAATTCCAAACCTGCGTCCCCCACCCAGGTTCGGTCACGCCATCACTCGCACTTCCCCGCCCACCGTAGTAAATGCGGGCCTCGGCGATTTTATCAGAGGTCACCGAGTTGGACGAACTAATATCCTCAGGCCGGATAATCCCTTCGACGGAGAGCTCGCGCATTTCATAATTGACGCGGATCTGTTGTTTCCCCGAGATGACGAGGTTCCCGTTGGGCAGAATCTGGGTAATGACGGCCCCCACATTGACCATCAAGCTTTCACTTCGTGAGGTCGAGCCTTTGTTCTGAGTTCCACTGGTTGCGCCGACCCCCACGAGGTTTTTCGGATCCACACCGTTCGGGAGGATTTTCGACAACCCGGATTCGAAGCCGAGGAAGTTGGTGACCCCTGCACTTTCTTTATTGTCCTTGGCGCGCGTGAGCGAGCTTTGGAAGTTGGCATTTTCGTTATTGATGGCGACGCTTACGGTCAGGATGTCGCCTTTTTCCTTGGCGCGGTTGTCTTTAAAGAGGGCCTTGGCCCCCTGCCGCCAGAGGGAATTTGCGTTCTGAGGCGGATTGACGGCCTGAGGCATGGGCATGGAGACCGGCTGATAGCCTTGTTTCTGCGTTGGGTCCTGGATGCCCGACATCTGGGGGCCAGAGCCGATTTCGGACAGTTGGGTCAGCCGGTTACACGCGGACATGGTTCCGACAAGGGCAACCACAGAAACGGCCTGGAGCAGACTCTTAAGCGCGACGGAGGTCATTAGCGTCCCTTATCATTAGGTTGCCCCAGGGGCGGCGTCGAGCCTTCCACGACGACTCGCCCTGGCCCCTCGACGACGGCTTCGACCGTGCGTTTGGTTTGCAGGTTGGTCACGCGGATGGTATCGCCCATGCTGCCGTCCTCGACGGCGCGTCCCTGAGTTGTCAAAGTCATGTACGGAGTTTTAAGGGAAAGAGTTACGATCGAGTTACGAGGCACCAGAATCGGTCGCTGTAAATCGCTTGAGCGTAAAGAGGCCCCCTGACGAAGCGCAATTCGTGCCTCTTGCCCGATGATTCGGTTGAGATCGGTAAGGACATCGCGCCGATTCCGATCGTCGCGGATCTCCAGCCACTCCACATCCCGCTCCCGGATGATTTCGCCGCGATTGAGGGCGCGCGTCAGTACGGGAATGCGCGAGGTGGTGTACACACGACCATTGACACGCTGCCGAAGAGCGTCGGGGGCACCCGCCGGAATCTCCAGGGTCAAGGTGAAGTTGCCGCTCTTTTCGTCCCAGTTGGTATCGCGCACGGCAATTCCTGCCGGGCCGCTTCCGGCAACGATGATGGAAAGAGCCGAGCGATTGGAAATTTCAAACTCAAAGGGCGGCGGCACCCCCTCCTGCGCGAGAGCTTCCTTGATTTTGCCCTCGATGTCTCGGATCTCCACCGTGTGGCTGACCCGCTCAATGACGATTTTGTCAAAGGCGGAGCCGGGATGCCAATCAATCCCGTACTTGAGGGCCACCGCCTCCAACCACTTGGCATCGGCGGTAACCCGCTTGCCCAGCTGCGGTGCCGGTGCCAGGAGAATGTCGCTCTTGCTGCGCCCCAGGTTATCCCAGAGATCGCCCAGCTTAACCATGTCACCCTGGATCATGGCGGTCTCTTTGAGCTGTGCCGGCAACTCTCCCGCCCCAGCGGCGGGAGGTAAAAACAACGTGGTCAGCAAGAGAAAAAGGACCATTCTCATCATCGTTACTATGGTTAGGGCAACACGCGTCGCCTCCTGGCTCCTACGATGGAAGAGGTTATGTCCTTGTTTCATCCCCTGCGACCTGTTGCTTTCTCAAGATCCTGGCTACTTGATCTGGTTGACGGTGTTCATCATCTCGTCCGAGGTCTGAATGACCTTGGAATTCATTTCGTAAGCGCGCTGAGCGGAAATCAAATTGGTTACTTCCGCCACCACGTTCACGTTCGAGGTCTCCAGGAACCCCTGTAGGATCGTACCATAACCGGGACTGCCGGGGTTGGCAGAAATTGCCGCCCCCGATGCGGGAGTCTCAAGGAACAGGTTGTCGCCCCGCGCTTCCAAACCGGCCTCGTTGGCGAAGGTGGAAAGCTGGACTTGACCAACGGCAGTCTGGTCAATGCTGCCGTCCCGCTTCACCAACACCTGGCCGGAGCTGTTGATCGAGACGCCCACCGCGTCCGACGGCACGACGATACCGGGCAGAACCTGGTAGCCTTCGTGGGTCACGACCTCGCCCTTGTCGGACAGCTGGAAGGAGCCATCCCGCGTATAGGCGGTCTCGCCGGAAGGCAGGCGGATCTGGAAGTAGCCCTTGCCCTGAATGGCCATATCGAAGGTGTTGTCGGTGTTTTGCACCGAGCCCTGTTCGGTGATGCGATACACGGCGGTGGTCTTGACGCCCAATCCCAACTGTACACCCGTGGGGACGATGGTGCCCGCATCCGAGGAGGCCGCGCCAACACGCCGCAGGTTCTGATACAGAAGATCGCTGAACTCTGGCCGACGACGGGTAAATGCCGTGGTGTTCATGTTGGCGATGTTGTTCGAGATCACTTCGACGTTGGTCTGTTGAGCCAGCATTCCGGTGGCGGCGATATTCAACGAACGCATAACTTTTAACTCCTGCCTTAAATTCTTGACTTACGCTCTCGGGACCAAAACTTCCATGGCCTTCATTTGGCGCTCATGCTCTTTGTCGATCAGCTGTTGCACCCCTTGATATTGCCGCAGCAACTCGGTCATGCGGGTGATCTCGACGACGGGCTGAACGTTGGAGTCTTCCATCATCCCCTGAACGACGCGGGGGTTCTTGATGGTCTCCGGGGTTTGCGAGGTCTCGAACAGGCTGTTGCCAGAGCGGCGCATTTCCTGTTCGTTGGCAAACCGCACCACCTTGAGCTGAGCCACGATGCCATTTTCGGTGGCGACGGCCCCCTCGGGCGTTACCTCGACCCGGGTCTCGTTGGGGGCGAAAATGATCGGGTTGTCGCGGCTGTCCATGACCGCGTGCCCTTCAGAGTTCACCAGCATTCCCCCCTCGTCCAGACGGAAATGGCCGTTGCGGGTGTAGCGCATCCCAGCCTCGGTCTCCACCTGGAAGAAACCGTCGTTGCGGACGGCCAGATCCAGGGGATTGTCGGTCTTGCTCAGAGGGCCTTCCCGGGTGTCCCGCAGCAGGCCGACGTCCTGCACGAAGGACAGCTTGCTCCGCGTGGTGCGGTCCGAGGAGCGCGTATCCACCAGATATTCCCGGAACATCATGTTCTCGGCCTTGTAGCCGGCGGTGTTGGCATTGGCCAGGTTGTTGGCGATGCCATCCAGTTGCCGCCACAGAGCTGCTTGGCGCGAAACCGCGATGTAAGAGGTGTTTTCCATCGGACAAACCTTGGTTAAATGAACTCGGAATGTCCTATGCACGCCGCATGCCAACGCCAGAAAGAGGGAGGCGAAGGGAGAAAATGGCGGATTTTCAGGCTTTTTATCAAGAAAGGCAAAAGTGTTGCCGGGCAGTTATTGCCGGGCCGCGATGGGGAGAGTAAGGTGCCTCTCCTTAGTGCCGATTTTGGGTTCTTTCGTCGAAAAGTTCCCCCTCGGCCCGTCGCCGCGCTCAGGGTCAACGATATGTTAACCTTGGGTAACGTAGGTTCTGTTTTTAACCGCGTGCACCTCGCCGCCTCGGTGGCGATATAAGGGGTGCTGCGGAACAGCATGGGTAGGAATATGGCTGACGATCTTGAAGAAGAGGACGATTTTGAAGAGGGCGAAGGCGCAGAACAGCCTGCGCCATCTTCGTCAAAGAAGTTGCCGCTTAAGAAAATCCTGATCATCGCGGTTCCTCTCCTGCTGTTCATTGGCGTCGGCGCGGGGCTTTATCTCACGGGTATCATCCCCAATTTGATGAAGAAGGGCGGTGCCGAGAGCCATGAGGCTGCGGATAAGCCTACGGATCCCTCTCAGGTTGCCCCGGCGGTGTTCATGGACCTGCCGGAAATGTTGGTGAATTTGCAGACCCAAGGGGCGAAGAGGCAGTCGTTTCTCAAGATCCGCGTCGCCCTGGAACTGGAAGCGGCAACCGATATGCCGCGCGTGGACCAGATGATGCCTCGCATCATCGATACCTTCCAGGTCTACCTGCGAGAGCTGCGGGTGGAGGACTTGCAAGGGGCCTACGGAATGACTCGCCTGCGGGAGGAGCTGCTTAATCGCGTGCTCGCGGCGGTCAAGCCGGTCAAGGTCAACGATGTGCTGTTTCGCGAAATGTTGATTCAATAAGGTAAGGTGCGGAAACGAACCCATGGCAATGGAAGAGGAAGGCGGGACCGAGCGGTCCTCCGATGACGAAGAGGCGTTGATGCGGGAGTGGGCCAATATGGCCGACGACGGCGATGCTGCCCCTTCGGGAGGAGGAGGAGATGCCGATGCCGACGCCGCCGCCGCTGCTGAGTGGGAGGCGATGCTCGGTGCGGGGGATGGCGACGGAGATGGAGATGGGGCCGCCACCGGCGTGCCCGCCCGTGTTCTGAACCAGGATGAAATCGACTCCCTGTTGGGATTCGACGACGGAAGTAATAACGACGGTGACCGCGGCGGTATCCAGGCCATTCTCAATTCGGCCCTGGTCTCGTATGAACGCCTGCCCATGCTGGAGGTGGTGTTCGACCGTTTGGTCCGTATGATGTCCACCTCCATGCGGAATTTCACCTCGGACAACGTCGAGGTGTCGCTGGATAATATTTTGTCGCTGCGATTCGGCGATTATCTTAACTCGATCCCTTTGCCCGCCATGCTGGCGGTGTTCAAGGCCGAAGAATGGGACAACTACGGTCTGTTGACCGTGGATTCGTCGTTGATTTATTCGATCGTGGACGTTCTGCTGGGCGGACGGCGCGGCAGCGCCGCCATGCGCATCGAAGGTCGTCCCTACACCACCATCGAGCGCAATCTGGTCGAGCGCATGGTTCACGTGGTCCTGTCGGATTTGTCGGCGGCCTTTGATCCCTTGTCGCCGGTGACGTTCCGTTTTGACCGGTTGGAGACCAACCCTCGGTTTGCCACCATTTCCCGTCCCAGCAACGCGGCGATCGTCGCGAAGTTGCGTATCGACATGGAAGATCGCGGTGGTAAGCTAGAGCTGATGCTCCCCTACGCAACCCTGGAGCCCGTGCGTGAGCTGTTGCTTCAGATGTTCATGGGAGAAAAGTTCGGTCGCGACTCCATTTGGGAAACCCACTTGGCCGAGGAGTTGTGGCTGACCGAAGTGCAAATGGAAGCAGTGCTTGATCAGCAAGTCATGAACTTGCGAGATGTGTTGAATTGGCGCGTGGGGTCGAAGATCATGTTGAATGCGTCGCCGAACTCTCCCATTGATCTCCGCTGCGGCAGTGTTCCCCTGTTCCGGGGGCGCATGGGGCGAAAAGGACAGCATATTGCAATTCGCGTTGAAGACAAAAGCGGCAAAATGAAAGGATGATGCACCATGGAGTGGAAGGTCGTCCTTGATCTTATTGTTACCGTTCTTCTGATCACCACGATCGGTTATGCGATCATGCTGAATCAGCGGCTGACTCAATTGCGGAAAAACCGCGACGATTTTGCGAAAATTGTCCAAAGTTTCAATGATTCGACGCTCCGGGCGGAGTCCTCCATCCCGAAGCTGCGCAAAGCGGCAGAGGATGCCGGGATGGCCCTCCAGGAACGGGTGGAGAAGGCGCACAGCCTGCGCGACGATCTCGCCTTTATGATCGAGCGGGCCGATACCATGGCCAATCGCTTGGAGAATTCGGTCCGCACCGCCCGGGCCGAGGTGCGCCCTGCGGCAAGCGCTCCAGGAGGCGCTGCGGTGGCTGCGGTCCCTGGTGGCGCCCTGGCATCCCGTCCGCCTCCGGCGTCTTTTTCGCTCAGCGGCACGGGATCGCGGTCTCCGGCTTCACCGTCCTCCTTGGATGGCGGGGGTGGGGACGATGATCGTTCCGAGGCCGAACGCGAGTTGCTTCGCGCTCTTCAGGCCATGAGGTAAAGGTGTGATGGTGTCTCCCTCTCAGAAGAAGGTTTCGTTACCCCCTTCCCCCCTTCCCCCGCCCCGGCGTGCGGGAGCGGCGAAGCGGAACGCACAGCAGAAGCCGGAGAAGACCCCGTTTTTACGCCTGCTGCCGGTGTTGATCGCCGTGGCGGTGTTGATGCTCTCATTTCGGGTAAATGACCTTCGTCATGGTATTTTTGATGGCGCTTCCGTAGAATTAACCTCACAGTTGCGTGCGCAACAGGAGGAGAAGAAGGCCCCCGCCGCCAATGGTGCGGGGGGAGCGGCCAAGGCAGAAGCGCCCAAGACGACGGCTCCCGCAGCGGTCCCTCCGGCGGGCGAGGCCGAAACGCCGGCGGCAACAATGGGCAATTGGACTCCGGCGGAGATCGAGTTGCTGCAAAAGTTGTCGGAGCGTCGGGACGCCTTGATCGCCCGGGGGCGGGAATTGGATCAACGCGAAGCTCTGCTCAAGGCGGGTCAGAGCCAAATTGAGAAGAAAATCGCGGAGATGAAGACGCTTCAGACGACCATCGAAGGTCTGCTGCGTCAGAAAACGGCCGAAGAAGAAAAGAAGATACTATCGTTGGTTCGGATTTATGAAAACATGAAGCCGAAAGACGCAGCGCGGATTTTCGAGCAACTCGAAATGCCTATTCTTCTTGAAGTTGTCGGACGGATGAAGGAACAGAGAGTCGCACCGGTCCTGGCGGAGATGGATCCCGCTCGGGCTCGGACGTTAACTTCGGAATTAGCTCAAAGACACCAACTTCCTGTGCCAAAGACGGCCGCTGGGGGGTAGAGGGCGCATTTCGCAGAAAAAGGTTTGGGGTAAAAATGACTTGCGTGTGTTAGCTTCTCTACCCTAATTAGAGACGCTCCCACCTGAGCGGGTTCTTGGCAACTGAGGCGTTAAGGAGTTGGTTGGATGGCTGTCGATAAAAATATGAATGTCATGATCGTCGATGACTACAAGACGATGCTGCGCATCGTGCGGAACTTGCTGAAGCAGTTGGGCTTCAACAATGTAGACGAAGCAACGGATGGATCCATGGCGTTGCAGATGCTCCAGGCGGGGAACTATGGCCTGATCATCTCGGACTGGAACATGGAGCCCATGACCGGTTTGCAGCTGCTGCGCGAGGTTCGTGCCGATGCCAGACTGAAAGGAACGCCCTTCATCATGGTGACGGCCGAGTCCAAGTCTGAAAATGTGATCGCGGCGAAGGAAGCTGGGGTTTCCAACTACATCGTCAAGCCCTTCAACGCGGAAACCTTGAAGACCAAGATGTCCAGCGTGTTGGGCGATTTTAGCTGATTGGGGAAAAATAATGGCCAGGGGCGTCGATCGCGACCTGATTGTACGACTGGATGCCATTCGCGAGGAATACGGCGATGTGGTGCGTGTCGACCAAATCGCCGAGGTGGTGCGTGCCATGTTGCACACCACCCAGGGGGATGTAGGGGCTCGGGAACTGAAGTTGTTCGGTGAAATCGAATCACTGGCCAATTATATCCACGCTGCCAAGGAAGAAATTGCGACCCTGTGTCCTAGCGAGATCAATGATGAATTCATCTCGTCGGCAACGGATGAATTGGATGCTATTATCGGCGCGACCGAGAATGCCACCAACGAAATCATGGATGCCGCCGAGAGGCTGGAATCCTTGACCCCGGTCCTTGATCCCGAGATTGCCGAGCGGTTGCTTGAAACCACCACGCGCTTGTTTGAGGCGTGCACCTTTCAAGACATCACCGGTCAGCGCATCACCAAGGTTGTCAAAACCTTGAAAGAAATTGAAACGCGGGTGGAGAATTTGACCAGGGCCTTCGGGCCTATCACCCGGAGCACTCCGAAGAAAGAAGCGAAAAAAGGCCCCATGACCGACGAAGATCTATTGAATGGCCCGCAATTGCCCGCAGCTGCGGTCGATCAGGGCGAAATTGATCGGTTGTTCGGCTGACGTCAGCGATTGTCCCGATCGGCAAGCAAGAGGAACCTCTCTTACGGGAGAGGGCCGTTATTCCGGGTTGGAATTTCAGCACCTCTTCTTCACGAGGCGGTCCTCATGCTGACGGCGTTTGGTCTAGGATCCGGTTTTCCGCTTCTGTTTCGATGACTATTGGCGTTTCTATTGTCGAACATTTTGACCTTTCTCCGAGTGGCGATTACGATCGTCATGTTGGTTTATCCCCTCACCGGCGCTTGGGCTCAACAGGCCTCGCCGCGCGGGGCTGACCACGGCAGTTTTGGACGCATGGTGTTCGACTGGGGCAAGTCGGTGCAGTGGTCCGCCGACGTGGTCAATGGTCAACTGGTGGTTCGTTTTGACGAACCCATGGTGGGGGATCCCAAGGTTTTGCTGCGTCCCTTGGGGCGCTATTTGAAATCGGCCACCTTGTCCGCCGATCGCCGGATGGCGACGTTTCCCTTGGTGGGAAATCTGGAGGCGAAGACCTTCGTGGTGGGCACCTCCACCGTGGTTGATTTGACTCCGATGGCCTCTGAGGCGACGACGGTTCCCAAGCCGACGGAAGGGGGGGCTTCCCCTCCGGTCGAGAGCGGAGAAGTGGTCACGGTTCGCGGGGGAGCGCACACCGGCTTCAATCGCTTGATGTTCGATTGGCCCAAGGCGGTCGGGTATAGCGTGACCTCTGCCGACAATCGTGTGACGATTCAGTTCAATCGCCCCGCGATGGTGAACCGCATTTCCCTGGAGACGGCCTTGCCGGCGGATGTGCAAGTGCAAGAGGTGCGCTCTGATGGCAAGCCCTTGACCCTGGTGTTGGGGGTACCCGCCGATGTGCGGGTGCGCCATTTCGCTACGGGGACACGGATTGGGATTGATCTGGTTCGCGCTGCGGGGAGTGCGCCACCGACTCGGGAGGGCGCTCCGGGACAACCGCCCTTGGCCCCGCCGCCGGGGACGGAGACGCAGCCTCCTGCGGCAACGCCTTTGGCTCCGTCGGTTCCTGTCGTGCCGGAACCTCCGCCGCCTCCTCCCGTGGCGACACCAACGCCACCGCCACCGCCACCGCCACCGCCTCCCGTGGCGGGGCCCCATCTGGCGGTTGGCTTTAACCAGCCCTCGGGGGCCGCGTTGTTCACCCGAGCGGGTTGGGTTTGGCTGGTCTTCAACAACAAGACCCTGGTCAACCCGGAGAATTTGAAGCGCAGCGCCAGCGAGGCGGTCACCTTCATCGAGGAAATTCCCAGTCTGAAGTCTGGTACCGCGTTGCGTATGGTTGTCAAGCCGGGGCTGGTGCCCTCGATTCGTTTGGAGGGATCGGCTTGGCGGGTGGATTTTGGTCCCCGGTCAACCACCTTGAAGCGCAACATCGCCATTCAGAGGCAATTCGACTTCCTGGAACGAGGCCGCTTGATCTTACCCCTGACGGAAGTGGCACCGCGGAGTCCGGTTCAGTTGCGCGACCCCGAGACAGGCGAGGCCATGCAAGTCATGGCTGTGCTTTCGCCGGGGCTTGGCGTTCGGTCCGAAATCCAGATCCCAGGGGCGGAATTGCCCGCTACCATCCAAGGGGTGGTGTTGATTCCTCTGGCGGATGGCGTTCGCCTGGAGGGAAAACGCAATGCCCTGGAAGTGGCGATGCCGGGCGGGCTGTTCCTCTCCAAGATCGACTCCGAGGCGCTGCAAGAGGAAGAGCCTCCCCTGGAGGAATCCCGGCCCCAGTCAATGGGGCCACCGACGGGGGACGCGGTGGTTTCCTCTGCCCCTCCGGTCACCAGTGCGCCCTTGGATGTTCCCCGCTGGTGGCGGGGCGGGCAACTGCACCTTTATCCCGAACGGATAAGGTTAATGCATCGGTTGGTGGAAACACCCGTGGCCGAGCGCACCCCCGTGCGCTTGGATTTGGCCCGGCTTTATCTAGCCAACGGTATGGCAGCCGAGGCTTTGGGTGTGCTCGCCAATATCGCGGTATCGGATCCTCCGGCGACGCAACGGGCGTCATTTCTCGCGGTCCGGGGGGCGGCGAATTTCCTCATGGCCCGCAATGCAGAGGCCATTGCCGATCTGGGCTCTCCCGCTGCGGCAGCCGATCCGCAGGTCCAACTTTGGCTTGCGGCGGCGATGGCGCGAGCCTCTGACCCGGCCAAGCAAGCTTTGACCCTGCGGTTGTTTCCCGAAGAACTCAAAGGTATGTCGTCGCCGCTGCGCATGGCTTTGGGGCGTATCGCCACCGAGTCGACCTTGGCGGCCGGAGACACCGAAGCCGCTGAGAAAATTGTCGAGGCTATGGTTGGACCAGGGTTGCCCAAACGCGATGTCGCGACCATCAGCTATATCCGGGGACGCATCGCCGAGGCGGGTCAGCAATGGGACGAAGCGCTGACTCGCTATCAGGAATCCGAAGACAACGACAGCCGCCCAGACCGCGCCCATGCGAGCAGTTCTCGGATCGAAATGCTGTTGCGGCGCAATCAGATTTCCCCTCAGGAAGCCGTCGATCAACTGGAGAAGCTTCGCTTCGCTTGGCGGGATAGCACCTTCGAATACGCTCTTTTGAAGCGGATCGCCGAGCTGCACTTCAGCATCGGGCGCTATGGCGAGGGATTGCGGACCTTGCGTTACCTGACCTCGAATTACGAGAAGAATCCCGATATCGCAAGTGTTCAGAAGATGATGGACGACGCCTTCGAACAACTTTATCTGCAAGACGGGGCCGATAAGCTGACGCCCGTTACCGCCATTGCTCTTTATGAGGAATTCAAAGACCTTACCCCCACCGGGAGTAAAGGGGATGAAATGATCCGCAAACTCGCGGATCGTCTCGCCAAGGTCGATCTGCTGGATCAAGCCGCAGAACTCCTCAGTCACCAAGTGCAATCCCGTGTGGACGGTGTCGAAAAAGCACGCATCGGCATGCGGCTCGCCATTCTGAATTTGAGTGACGGACAACCCGCCACCGCTCTCCAGAGTCTGGATAACAGCGAAACGCCCGATCAACCGCCGGACCTTTATAACCAACGCCGCTACCTTCGCGTTAAAGCCTTGGGGAGTCTGGGACGAGGTGACGAAGCCTTGGCCTTGATTATCAATGACCAAGCCGAAACCGCCAACAAACTCCGTGCGGAAATCTATTGGGATATGAAGAAATGGCCCGAAGCTGCTGCCGCCCTTGAGGCAACGCTGGAAAAACCCGAAGGCGATTCGCCCATCCAGCCTGCCGCGGCTCAACGTCTGCTGGATCTGGCCACCACCATGGTTCTTGGGCGCGACGAACGCGGCCTCCAGCGATTGCGGCGGACCTATGGGACCCAGATGGCAAAAACAGATTTTCGTGAGCCGTTCGAGCTGTTTACCAGTGAAAATGAGCTTGGGATTATCGACTATCGGAAGATCGGCGATAAAATTAAGCAGGTGCAAGATTTCGGCACCTTCATGGGGGATTGGAAGAAGCGGGTGAAGACGGAAGGATTGTCATCGGTCAACTAAGGGGGTCAAGGGTCGCTGACCCTTGCGGGGGTGTCGGGGGCAGGGCCCCTGACGAGGGCGTAAGCCCATGCCCCCTATCCCCCCCGCCCCCCCAACAAAAAACCCCCGAAACAATCGGGGGTTTTTTGTTGGGGGGGCGGGGGGGGTAGGGGGCATGGGCTTACGCCCTCGTCAGGGGCCCTGCCCCCGACACCCCCGCAAGGGTCAGCGACCCTTGACCCCCTTCCGTGGACCATGCCATATAGCCTCTATGGTCGATCCAGCTCAAATTTTTGATCGCACAGTGGTGCGCAAGCACAGGGATCGTGCCGCCACGACCTTTGCCGCTCACGACTTCCTGGTTCGCGAAGCCGCCGAACGACTCTCCGAACGCTTGGAGGAGACGCTGCACACCTTTCCGCTCGTGCTGGATCTCGGCTGTCATACGGGCCTTCTGGCGGATCTGGCGATAACGCGGGGCGGAGCCAAAACCGTTATCCAGACCGATATGTCCCTGGCCATGGCGACGACGGCGGCAAGCACCGGGCATCCCGTGGTGGTGGCCGACGAGGAATGGCTTCCCTTTGCCCCGGAGAGCTTTGATGCGGTGCTGTCTTGCCTATCCCTCCACTGGGTCAACGATCTTCCTGGAACCTTGGTACAGATCAAGCGTATCCTAAAACCCGGCGGCCTGTTTCTCGCCGCCATGTTGGGCGGGGAGACCCTGCGTGAGCTGCGTCAAGCCCTCGCCGAGGCGGAGATCAACCAAGAGGGAGGACTAAGCCCTCGCGTCTCCCCCTTCGCCGATGTTCGTGACCTCGGCGGACTGTTGCAACGGGCGGGGTTTGCTCATCCCATGGTGGATATGGATAGCCTGACGGTGTCCTATGCCGACCCGTTCCGGTTGCTGTCCGACTTGCGCGGCATGGGCGAGACCAATGCCTTGAGACACCGTCGCAAAACCCCCTTGCGACGACAAACCTTGTTTCATGCGCTCCATCTTTACCGCGAGGCCTTTGCGGGCGCTGTGGATGGGCGTGTACCCGCTACTTTTCAGATTCTGACCCTGACGGGCTGGAATGAACCAAAGGACGCTTCTTAAGATATGGATTTTCCGGTTCCCCTCACGCGCGGCCTTTTGGTCTTGCGCTATAAGCGCTTTCTGGCAGATGTAACCCTTGAGTCGGGCGAGACCGTCACGGCTCATGTGGCGAACACCGGTGCCATGCTCGGCCTGAGCACGCCAGGGACGGAGGTGTGGCTGTCACCGGCCTCGGCCCCGGAGCGCAAGCTGGCGTGGAATTGGGAGCTGTGTCGCAGCGGCGAGCATTTGGTGGGCGTTAATACCGGCCACCCCAATCGCCTTGTCGCCGAAGCCATCGCCGCCGGACAAATTTCCGCCTTGACGGGATATGCCTCCTGTCGGCGCGAGGTAAAATATGGCAAGAACTCTCGCATTGACGTGTTGCTGGAAGACCCACATCGTCCCACATGCTTCGTCGAGGTCAAAAATGTCCACCTGAAACGAGGCCCCCTGGCCGAGTTTCCCGATGCGGTGACCGTACGGGGAACCAAACACCTGGGAGAGCTCAGCGATGTGGTGGCGGAGGGCAATCGAGCCGTCATGCTGTACTTGGTCCAACGGGGCGATTGCACCGGCTTTCGCCCGGCCGCCGATATCGACCCGACCTACGCCACGGCCCTGCGCAAAGCGCTCGCGGCGGGGGTCGAGGCTTTTTGCATTGCTTGCCAGGTGACGACCTCGGGCATCACCATCGACAAGCCCTTGCCTCTTTGCATGGACGGCTGGTAACCCTTTTCGGCCTAACGCTTTTAGGATCTTAGAGAACATGGAACGTGAAGACGGAGAAGACGGCCAGATCTTACTGCATGGCCCCGAAGACTTCGAAGGCATGCGCAAGGCGGGGCGTCTTGCCGCCGAGACCCTCGACTTTATCACGCCCCACGTCCAGCCCGGCGTCAGTACCGAACGTCTGGACCGGTTGTGTGCGGAGTTTATCGCTGATCACGGTGCGATCTCTGCCCCCCTTAATTACCGGGGTTTTCCCAAATCCATCTGCACCTCCATCAACCATGTGGTGTGTCACGGGATTCCGAGCGAAAAAAGACTGGAAGAGGGCGATATCCTCAATATCGACGTCACTCCTATTGTCGATGGGTGGCATGGGGATTCGAGCCGGATGTATCTGGTGGGAAAAACCGGCGTGAAAGCGCGCAATCTGGTGAGTACCACCTTCGAGGCCATGATGCGCGGGATCAACGCCGTTCGTCCCGGAGCAACCCTCGGCGATGTGGGGTGGGCCATTCAAAGCTTCGCCGAAGGGCTGCGACTGGGTGTCGTGCGAACCTTCTGCGGGCATGGCTTGGGGCGAAAATTTCACCTTCCCCCGAACGTGATGCACGTGGGTGAACCCGGAAAAGGCTTGGTCCTGCGCGAGGGGATGTTCTTTACCATCGAGCCGATGATCAATGTGGGAAAGCCCGATACGAAAATTCTAGCCGATGGCTGGACGACGGTGACCAAGGATATGTCCTTGTCCGCCCAGTTCGAGCACTCGCTGGGCGTGACCGCCGAGGGGTGTGAGATTTTTACGCTGTCGCCAAAAGGTTGGCATCAGCCGCCTTACGAGTCGTAAAGAGAGAACGCCACCGCGTTTTTAGACCTGGAGGGGCTTAAGAGGGGTCGAGGCCTTTGAGACAGAGAGGGGCGGCGGCCCCTTGACCCCTGTCCTTATCCAGGATACCAAACTGGGGCGGTTCTTCTCTTGGGATTTGTCCTATGCATTTTTCCACCGTCTGCTTTATTGGCATCGGACTGATCAACGCCTCCCTGGCCCGGGCTATCCGGAAGCATGGCCTTGCCCAACGCCTGACGGCGGTCGAGACGGACCCACAAGCCGCCCAGACGGCCCTCGCCCTTGGCGTGGTGGACGAAGTCAGTTGCACCCCCGAAATCTTGGTTCCCAGGGCGGATCTTGTGGTGGTGGGAACGCCCGTGGGAGCCTTCCAGTCTGTGGGCCAGAGCATTGGGCCCCTCTTGTCTCCTGGCAGCATTGTGACGGATGTGGGCTCGGTGAAGATCGCGGTGATCCGGGATCTCGGTCCTTATATCCCCGAGGGCGTGGCCTTCATCCCCGGACACCCCATCGCCGGAACCGAGCATTCCGGCCCGGCCGCCGGCTTTGCGGAGTTGTTCGCGGGACGGTGGTGTATTTTGACGCCGCCCCCGGGATGTAATCAGGATGCTTTGGAGAAGATCCGTAATTTGTGGCTCTCGGTTGGGTCCATGGTGGAAATCATGGAGCCTCATCATCATGATCGTGTCTTGGCGATCACCTCCCATCTCCCGCACTTGATTGCCTATACCATCGTCGGAACGGCAAATGACTTGGAAGAGCACTTGCATCAAGAGGTGATTAAATTTTCAGCCTCGGGATTCCGTGATTTCACGCGTATTGCCGCCTCGGACCCGGTGATGTGGCGTGATATCTTTTTGCATAATAAAGATGCCCTGTTGGAGGTCATCCAACGCTTCACCGAAGACCTTACCGCTCTGCAACGCGCAATCCGATGGGGGGAAGGGGAGGCGTTGGAAGACCATTTCCGCGAAACCAGAGCGATTCGTCGGGCGATTATCGACGCGAAGCAAGCGTAGCCGACTCTTTGGGGCTGCCGCCCCAAACCCGGCCTGGGGCGAATGCCCCAGACCCCCTTTTCTTTCATCGTATTTTGATGGTGTAGAGGACCAAGGCTAGGAAGATGAGGATCGTTGCGGCATTGAGGGCTCCGCCCCAGTGTCGTAAGAAGTCAAAGTTAGGGATGCTTCCCATCATCCGCGTCCCGAGCGATAATACCAAAAGGATCGGGGGGAGGTAGAATAACCGTCGGAAGGGCAAGCGGACTCCCAGCACCGCCGGGAGAATTACCGGGGCATGGCCGAACACCATGGAGAACGCAAACCCGAGGAAAAGGCCGTGCAGGACGATATCAGAGAAGATCGTTCCCGACACGAGCGCAAATCCTCCCGCAATTCCTAGCCACCCGTATCCCAGGAGAAGGCAGACCGCCACGTAGCGGGGGAGACCGGGTTGCAGGATGGTCCGCCGTGCGACATCGTTGATGAGACTCCATCCCACCAGCAGAAGAGCCCCCAAACCAAAGACGCGCCATCCCCAATCCAGGGGCAGGGACGGCACCAGAGCGAGGACCGCCCCCACCCCCACCAGGATCACCGGAGGGATCAGGGTTGGCGTTCGCCAGCGCCAGGGTTTGAGGAAGCGAGAAAGCTCCAGACGCTCCCCAGCGATGGTCAGCAGCAGAAAAGCGGCCCACAGAGGCGCAACGCGGGCGATATCGCTTCCTCCCACGATCCAGGCGAGGGTTCCCGTGGCCCAGGCCAGGGCTCCTAGGGCCAAGAGAGCGGTAAAGGCTTCGCGCTGACGCCACGCCACCAGGAGTGCCAATCCGAGGAAGGCCACACTCCCCGCCCCCAGTCCAAGGAAGCCGAGGCTCGGGGCACCTAGGATCAGCGCACCGCCACCCAGGGCGGTGGCAAAGGGAGCCAGAAAGCCGCCAGGAGATCCAAAGGCGATGGCCCGTTCCAAAGCAATCACCGTACCGAAGAATCCGCACACCAGGAGGGGGCCATGGAAGACGGCCCAATCTCCCACGGGAAGGGCCCAGCCCAGACGCCAGGCTCCCGTCATCAGGCCGAAGAGCAGGCAGAGCGCCCCGCCCAAGAGAGGCAGGAGCCGCCATCGCCTCACGAGTCCCACCCCAGGAGGCGACGCGCCTCGGGACTGAGCCGCGAGGGATCCCAAGGAAGATCACGCCGTAGAGAGACCTCGACCCGCGTAAGGCCCGAGGCGCGCAAAACCCGCAGGGATTCGTCACACAGGTAGTCGCCTTGAGGACACGCGGGGGACGTCATCAGCAGCAAAACCCGAACGCTGCCATCGGGCGCTTGCTCGATGCTCTCGACCAGGCCCAGATCGACGATATTGATCCCCAGGTCGGGATCAATCACTTGGCGGAGAAGAGTGGAAATCACGGGAATTGGAAAGCCTCCTGGTATGGAAAAAGAGGGGGGGCGCCCCCTCCTCCCCAAGAGGATGACGCTACTCGCGGTAACGATGCAAGTACGTCGGGACGATGGCCTCGGCCGCAGTTGGCGTAATGCCCAGATCTTGCAGCCCTAAGGCACCCTCATGCAAGACATTATCAACCTTCATGAGGTTGACTTGATCGGGCGTCAAGGGCGGGTTTGGCAGATACTGTAAGAACAGGGAATGGATTTTCGCCATGAACAGAGGCAGGGGAACCAGCAGGCGGTTCCGCTCCGTCGTCTGCATCACCAGGTCCAGCACGTCTTTCCACGAGCAAACCCGCGGCCCTCCCAACTCATAGGTCTTGCCTGCGGTGGAAGGATCGTCAACCGCCTTGGCGAAGGCCTCGGCCACATCACCCACGTACACCAGTTGGAACCGAGGCCCCCCACTGCCGAACGTATCCACCGAGCAAACCCCTCCGGCACATTTGAACTTGAAGCCATCAAGGGTGTACACCGGCAAAACGGGAGAAACCCGGGCCAGTTTGGCAAAACGGTTGAAGAAGTTATCGTCGGGGCCGAACACCACCGAGGGACGGAAAATCGTCACGTTGGGGAAAAGGCTTCGCACCTCTTCCTCGCCCTTGGCCTTGGTGCGTGCGTACTCCGACACAGAGTCCTTGTCCGCCCCCAACGCCGAGGTGTGGAGCAGACGTGTCACGCCCGCATCTAAAGCCGCGCGTGCGACATTGGCGGCTCCTTTGCAGTGAACGGTCTCGAAGCGAGCCTTGCTGGATTCGGCCAGGATGCCCACCATGTTCACCACCAGACTCGCGTCCGCAACCACGGTGGGAAGTGACGCAGGATCGGTGATATCCGCCCGCATGGGGAGGACTTGTCCAGGCTCTCCCATGGGCTTGACCATTCCTGCGGCGATGGGGTCACGGACGGCAACGCGTACCGTCCACCCCTCGGCGGCCAGCCGCCGCACCACCTGTCGCCCGATAAAGCCCGAGCCTCCGAAGACTGTCGCAACACGCCGGTTCATGGAAGACCTCCCCGATGTCTCTTTACTTTACAGTTCTCCCTTGTCTCTATTCGCTTCTGGGGAGAAAGGCAACGGGAGATGAAAAAAAAGGGGGTCTGGGGCAATGGCCCCCTGCCCCGCCTGGGGCCATTGCCCCAGACCCCCTTTTTTTTCGCCTAGCTCTCCAGTTGGGTAATGAAGTCATCCACGACCTTCAGCCCCTGCTCCCAGAAGTCCGGCTTACTGGCATCCAGCCCAAACGGTCGTAACAGATCTTGGTGTCGCAGTGTTCCCCCCGCCCGCAGCATCTCCAGGTAGCGCGCTGGGAAATCACGATCGCCCCCTTGAGTGTAAACCGAATAGAGAGAATTGACCAAGCAATCCCCAAAGGCGTAGGCGTAAACATAGAAGGGCGAGTGGATGAAATGCGGAATATAACTCCAGAACCAGCGATATTCCTCATGGAAGCGCAAGGATGGCCCAAGACTCTCCCGTTGAATATCCATCCAAATCTCGGCGAGGCGTTCCGGGGCCAGCTCGCTTTTCCGTCGTTCTTCATGGACGCGGGATTCAAACTGATAAAAGGCGATCTGACGCACGACGGTATTGAGCATATCCTCAACCTTGCTGGCGAGCATGGCCTTGCGTCGTTTGGGGTTGGTTTCGGCGGCCAGCAGGGCTTGGAAGGTCAACATCTCGCCAAACACCGAGGCCGTTTCCGCCAAGGTCAGCGGCGTAGAGGACATCAACGCGCCTTGGGATCCAGCCAGAATCTGATGGACGCCGTGTCCCAATTCATGGGCCAGAGTCATGACGTCTCGGGTTCGCCCCTGGAAGTTCACCAGCAGATAGGGATGCGCGCTGGGAACGGTGGGATGGGCGAAGGCGCCCGAGACCTTTCCTGGGCGCACGGGCGCGTCGATCCAGGGGTTATCGAAGAATTTCCGCCCGAGGCTGGCCAGTTCCGGACTAAACCGCCCATAGGCGTCCAGAACCGTATCCCGCGCCTCGTCCCAAGAGAACAAGCGATTGTCTTCGTCGGGTAGGGGCGCGTTCCGATCCCAATAGTCCAGGGCCTCAACGCCGAACCATCGGGCTTTCAAGGCGTAATAGCGATGAGATAACCGAGCGTAGCCCTTGGTCACGGCCGAAACCAAGGCATCCACGACTTCATCTTCCACCTGGTTGGACAGATTGCGGCTGGACTGAGGCCTGGGGTAGTGACGCCAGGTATCCTCAATCTCCTTATCCTTGGCCAGGGTGTTGGTCACCAAGGCAAACAGCGGCGCATTTTCGCCCAGCACCGCCCCCAAGGATTGAGCCGCCGCCTTGCGTCGGGCAGGTTGGATGTCACTTAAAAGGTGAAGCGCCTCGGCGGAGGTGAGCATCTTCCCCTCCACCGGAAAGCGAAGTCGCGCCATGGTCTCGTCAAACAAGCGATGCCACGCGGCTTGGGCCGTTATGGTCTTTTCGTGGAAAAGACGTTCTGTCTCGTCGGAGAGTTGATGGGGACGAAAATCCCTCAAATCCCGTAACCAAGGGGCATAATACTTGAGTTTTTCGGACTCCTCCATCATTCGCTTCAGCAGCGCTTCATCGAGGGTGTTGATCTCAAGGGAGAAAAACAAAAGTTCGGTGGCGATTGCGGTTATTTTCTCACTGGTGTCTTGGAAGAAGCGGCCGCGTTCGGAGTCGGCTTGGTCCCCCGCATACCACAGCCCGGCGTAAGAGCCTATCCGTCCGAGAATTTCGCTCATGCGCTCGAATTCGGCGATGGCCGCAGCTAAGGCATCCCCAGAGGCCTGAGGCAAGCGTCCCTGCCACGCCCCATGAAAGGCCTTGGCCTCCGTCATAACACGGACAAGATCTTGCGCCAGTTGAGGCGAGTCAGGCGCAGAATAAAGATCGGAAAGATCCCATTCCGGAAGAGAAGATGCCGCAGTCATATACTATAGCTCCCTAAGAGACGAGATGGAAACGAGAATGAACGATCTTGTCCTTCAAAGTTTTGTCCGCAACTTTACCGCCTCGCTCTTTTTCTTGCGCATGGCCAGATTCAGGGCCTCTACCAGGACGGAGAAGCCCATTGCTGCATATATGTATCCCTTGGGAATATGGAAGCCCATCCCATCGGCAATCAACGTTGTTCCGACCAACAGAAGAAAGGACAAGGCCAGCATCTTCACCGTGGGATGACGCGTGACGAAGTTCGACAACGGCGCAGCCGCAATCAGCATCAAAATCACGGCAATCACCACGGCGGCGATCATCACGCCCAGCTCGTTGGTCATGCCGACGGCGGTAATCACCGAATCCAAGGAAAATACAATGTCCAGGATGCCGATTTGCAGAATCACCGAGACGAATCCGGCTCTGACGGGATTGTTTCCTGCCTGGTGCTCTTCCTCTTCTCCCTCAAGGGAGCCGTGAATCTCATGGGTCGCCTTGTAGAGGAGAAAGAGCCCACCGCTGATCAAGATGATGTCTCGCCAGGAGACAGGGTGCTCTAGAACCGTGAAAACGGGCTCCTTCAACCCGGCAATCCAGGTCAGGGAGCCGAGCAGGGCAAGTCTGGTCACCAGCGCAAAGGCTAAGCCGAGGCGTTGGGCCAAGACTTGCTGATGTTGGGGGAGTCGCCCGGCCAGAAGAGCAAGAAACACAAGGTTATCAACGCCAAGCACGATTTCGAGTGCCGACAAGGTCAATAAGCTGATCCAAATTTGTGGATCGGAAAGCCACGCCATAATGAGACCGCCTCTCTGGCTTGTGATCAAAGTTTCACGCAGGGTAAGACGAGTTGGGAGGCTTTTCCAGCGTCTATTGACGAAAGAGAAGGGGGTCCGGGGCATCGCCCCGGGCTGGGGTTGGGGCGGCAGCCCCGGCGCAAGCCAAAACCCATCCCCCCGGCCCCCCCAACAAAAAACCCCCGAAAAAATCGGGGGTTTTTTGTTGGGGG
>JAVBJO010000078.1:0-22161 GCA_031546925.1 Rhodospirillaceae bacterium | reverse complement strand
GACCCCCCAACAAAAAACCCCGATTGTTTCGGGGTTTTTTGTTGGGGGGTCGGGGGGGGTGGCTGGGGGGATGGGCTTACGCCCTGGTCAGGGGCGCCGCCCCCGACACCCCCGCGAAGGGGCAACGGCCCCTTGACCCCGACCTCAGCGTCCCTCCCGTCCCCAGGCCATCACCATGCCCCCCACACCCAGCAGCAGCAGCAGCCACGGCGGAAGCAGCGCCCGTTCGTGACTCCCCACCACCGTTTCAACCTCCTGCCGCACCAGACCGATCCATCCCTCCCCACTTTGAGTGGTGTCGGTCTTGCCAATTCGGCGCAGCGCAGGGAGGCCTCCTTCCGCCAAGAACCGCGCCGACTGCGCCAGCGGAGCCAGCACCTCAGGCGTCGCGGTCATGAGTTCGGCTGTCTCGCGGGTCGGCGGTCCCAGGCTGGCGGCGATGGCGCGAAGTTCCGCCTCCTCCACCTGCCAGGTTCCGGGCTGAGCCGCCTCCATTTCCCCGACAAACACCCCTTTCTGGCGCTCCTCAAGAACCAACCGAACGTTCGTTCCGTCGGGTGTGGTCACCGTGGCCGGTCCCGAGAGAGGCGAGAGAGATCGCCGGACCACCGACAGCCGTCCGCCTTTAAGTTCGGCACTGAGGCTTTCCTCCTCAAGGTCGGGCTCTTTCATGAGCCAGTGGGCCACCCGGCGGAGCAGTTCATCGTGAGGGCCTCCGCCTTGGTAGCCTCGGGTCCACAGCCAGGAGGTATCGGACAGCAGGAGAGCCACCCGGCCCTTGCCCACTTTATCGAGGACCAAGAGGGGCGATTGACCCACGCCTTCCAGCAGGGTGACTCCGCGTTGCGAGACGGCGGGAATTTGCCGCAGCCACCCGCCCCATTCCCCTGAGAGGGCAGAAGTCACCGGGTGCAGGCGTCCGGCTTCGCTCACCCGAGGAACGAAGGACTGTTCGATGGGTTTACCCACCGGTCGGGCCGGGAAGATCTCCCCCAGGGCGGTTTCGGCGAGGCTCTGGGGTTCGGTGAACTCGGTTCCGACGGCGGCCAGCAAGGCTCCGCCGTTGCGCACGTAGTCCGCCAGAGCCTGGTAATAGCTGGCAAGGAAGACATTGCGTTGCCGGTAGCGATCAAACACCACCAGGTCGAAACTGGTGAGCTTGTCCTCGAACAGCTCCCGCACCGGGAAGGTGATGAGGGCCAGCTCGTTGAGGGGCGTTCCATCTTCTTTTTCGGGTTGGCGCAAGATGGTGAAGTGGATCAAGTCCACTGCCGGATCCGCCTTGAGCAAATTCCGCCAGGCTCGTTCTCCGGCATGGGGCTCTCCCGAGATCAACAAGACTTTCAGCCGATCCCGCACCCCGGAAATACCAAGGGCGGCCCGATTATTGGCGAGCGATACCTCGTTGGGCGCGGAGGCCGCGATGACTTCCACCACGGTGGTTCCGGCGTGATGGATGGGGATGGACATGGTCTCTTCCTTCCCCACCGTCAGTTCGGCCTTCAGATACGATTGGCCATCGAGACGAACCTCGACCTCGGCGGTGGCGGATCCGTTGGGGTCCTCCACCAGGAGCCCCAGGGTGGCGGTTTTCCCCACCAGGGCGTAACTGGGGGTCTTGGTGAGCACAATACGACGATCCCGCTCTCCCGGTGCGCCGGTGATCAAGGCATGGAAGGGGGCACCGAGGGGACGGGTGGGGCGATCGTGCACCCGGCCATCCGTGATCGCGATCACACCCGCCAGACGATCCCGAGGGATATCGGCCAAAGCCCGCTCCATGGCGGCAAACAGGAGAGTCCCCTCTTGGAGGCTGCCGCTGACGTGCTCGACGCGAACCTCCAGGTTGGGGAAGCTTGCCAAGCGAGATTTCAGCGCGGTCAAGGCCGCTTCGGTTTGCTCCCGGCGTTCCCCCAGGGTCTGGGAGAAGCTATCGTCGCTCAAGACCAGAACGATATCGGAAAGGGGCGTCTTTTCCTCCGTGGCGATGCGCGGGTTGAAGAGCGCAACCACCAGCGTGAGGATGGGAATCAAGCGGAGAAGCAAGGATTTCATCGTCCTAACCTCTCTAGAATTGCGGGCAAATGGACCTGATCCGCTTTGTAGTTGCCGGTCAGAGCGTACATCACCACATTGACACCGAAGCGAAAGGCCGCTTCGCGCTGCTGATCGCCGCCGGGGAGCACCGGGTAGAGGCTGCGCCCGCGTTGATCCACCGCCCAGGCCCCCGCCCAATCCTGATTGCCGATCACGACGGGAGAAACCCCATCGTTGAGGCTCTCGGCCTGTTCCGCCACCCACACCGTATCGCCCACCACCCGTCCCGGGGTTTCTTTGAGCAGGAAGAAGGAGCGCGTCAAAACGTGCTTGGTGTCCAGGGGAATCAAAGGCGGCAAGGCGACTCCTTCCAGGATTTCGGGGATTTTGTGCTCACTCCCGAAGGGCAAGGCCGCCGTATCGAGCACCACCACCCCCCCCATGCGCATGTAGACATTGAGCTTTTCGGCAGACTCCGGGGAGAGCGCCTGCTGATGGGGCGAGAGCGGCCAATAGAGCAGGGGGAAGAAGAGAATCGAGTCGCGCTCCAGGTCCACCCCCATGGGCTTGGCGAGAACGGCGGTGGAGCGTTGTCCAATGACCTCGGACAAACTTTCCAGCCCCACAGCACTGGTCTGATCCAGGCCGGCGTCTCCGGTGATGACATAGGCCAGACGGGTGAACAGACCCGCCGACACCCCTAGATCTTGTGCCGCCTGGGCAGGGACCACCAGCACCAGGAGCAGCGTTCCAGCGACCACCGTTGTTCGCCCTCCCCGCCGCAGCACCAGGGTCAGCAGCAGATCCAGCCCGATCAACGCCAAGGCGATCATCAGCAGAGGCGGGCGTAAATCACTCTCCCGTACCTTTCGGTCTAGTCCCGCGACCCGGACGCCCTGGGGCGGTTGCAAGGGGGTGAGGCGCTTGAGATGCGGTCCTAAATTGACCGCCACGCTTTGCCCCTTGGTCCCGTACAGCCCCGGAGGATGATGCGGCCCAAAGGTTTGCTCGCCGGGAACCACCGTTTCCGAGACCGCTCCCAGCCGTCCGAACCCATCGAGCATCTTCAACGGGGCCAATACCTCAGAGGAAGCGGCATGCGCCGTGTCGGAGCGTTCCGGGAGAGTGAGGATCCGCTGGAGCATCTCCACGAACAGGCTGGACAGCGCAAGGTTGCTCCAAGCGGTGTTGGCGGTGGTGTGGACGAGAACCACCCACCCCTTGCCCTGTCGTTTGGCGGTCACTAAGGGCGTTCCATCGGTCAGTCGCGCCCAAATCTGTTCGGGCAGGAGGACATTGGGTTCGGCCAGCACCTGGGCGCTCACGTTGACCTCGGACGGGACGGTGAGACCGGCGAAGGGAGAGGACTCCTCGAAGGGGGCCACGCCTTTGGGAGAGGACCAAGAGAGGGCTCCCCCCAGGGTGCGTTGCCCCGCGCGGAGGCGAACCGGCAGAAAGGGATCGCCCTCCTCTCCGTCCAAAGCGGTGCGCTGTTCCGCCGCTGCGTGGGCCAAGGCGGGACCGGCGAAGCGCACCAGGACGCCACCCTCATTCATCCAATGTCTTAACTGAATGGCGCTTGTGCCGAGAATTGCAGGGATATCAGCTAAGATGATCACCGCTGGCTTGGTCTCGACCACCGCGCCGATGAGGCCACGACGCAGATCGGCGAAGGGCGTCAACGCCCGTTGTACGTAATACAACCCATCCAGAAAGGGGGTCGCGGCCTCGCTCCCGCTCACCAGGCCGACGGTGCGCTGGCGACGGCTCTCGTCGAGGAGGAGAACCGCCCCGGCTCCTTGTTCGTTGGCGAGGCCCAGGCGAGTCACCCGGCTGGCCATCTCCGGCGGCAAGGTGATCTTGGCGGTGGTGCTGCTGGTTCCGGCGGGGAAGGTGGCCTCGCCCTGACCGAGAACATGCCCCACCTCGTCCACCGCTTGGAGAACCGCTGTTTCCGCAGTCTCGAGCCCGCTGGCGCGGCGTGCCTCGATCTCCCAGCCGTTGGGCGCGGCGAAGGTCAGCACGCGACCGGTACGACCGAGGAGAATCTCCACCCCTCCGCCCAAATGTTGCAGGGCCTTGGCCAGTTCGACGCCGCTCCCGTCCTCGTCCAGGCCGTCGCTCAGCCATACCGCCGAGAGCACCTGATCCCGGGGAAGAGCCCGGATCGCCTCCGCCACCGGACGGCGAAGGGTGGGCCATGGTTTGGGCTCTAACCCGCGCACGAGAGCCCGCGCCGATGCCACCGACAGGGGCTGCGTCGCAATCTCCGCTCCGGCGGCCGTGGTCAGCAGGAGGATGGAACGCTCGTCGCGCTCCGCCTGGTCCAGCGCTCCCATGGCGGCCGCTTGCCGAGCCGCCCAGTCGCGGGCGGCGGCCCAGCCGGTATCGATCACCAACACCAGGGGGGATCCCTTGGCCGCCCGCTCTCCCACCGGGGTAATCAGCGGCCCCGCCACGCCGAGGATCAGCACGATGACCAGCAAGAGCCGCAGCACCAGCATCCACCACGGAGTCCGCGCCGCGGTGTCTTGGTGGGACTCCAGGCCGAGCAGCAGGCGGATAGCGGGAAACCGAACGGTATGGGGTGCGGGTGGAGTCAACCGCAGCAACCACCACAGGGCGGGAAGAATGCCGAGGGCCAGCAAGGCCCAAGGCGTGGTGAAGGCCAGTTCCAACATCAGCGTATCCCATCCCCCAAGCGCTGGTGCAGTGCCAAGAGCGTCGTTGCCACGGACTGATCGGTATGGTGAAGGGTGAAGCTCCAGCCGATCTGTCGCGCCAGAGCCTTGACGGTCTCGCGGTGCGCTTGTAAGCGTTGGATATAGGCTTGGCGCAGGGTCTCGGTGCGGCGCACGACAAGCTCGCCCTCTTGCTCCGGGCCGATGAAGCGGATGCGCCCGGAAAAGGGCAGGGTTTCCTCGGCGGGGTCGAGGATTTGCACCAAGTGGCCGCGTGCGCCAGAGGCAGCCAGAGCCCGAAGATCCCTTTCGATGACCTCGAGCGGCAGGAGGAAATCCGAGACCAGGACCACCTCCGCGTGGGGTGGCAGGCGTCCCGGTGGTGGGAGGCCCTCACTTTCTGGGATACGTGGCAGGGCGGCGATGAGTCGGCTCACCACGCTGCCTCCGCTTCCTGCTGCCACCAAATCGGGCATCAGGAGCAACCGCTCTCCGCCTCGGACCAGCATCACCGCCAGGGCGGCAAGCAAGAGATCGGCCCGCTCGCGCTTTTGTGGCAGATCCGCGTGGGAACGGTAGGCCATGGAGGCCGAACCATCGCGCCACAGTCCCACGGTTTGAACCGCGGTCCACTCGCTTTCCCGCACCAGGAGGGACTGTCCTCGGGCCGACTGTCGCCAATCCACGGCAGAGGCGGGGTCGCCGGGGCGCAAGGGGCGGTACTGCCAGAAGGTTTCCCCCGGGCCAGAGCGTCTGCGCCCATGCGCCCCCGCCATCACCGCCGCCGCCACTCGTTCCGCCGCCACCAGAAGGGGAGGAAAGCGCGAGGCCGCGGCCCAGGATCGCGCCTCAAGGGCGTCCGTGGCCATCAGGACAACAGGCCGAGCAGGCGGCTGAGGGTTTGCTCCATGGTGACCCCATCCGCCCGGGCCGAAAACGAGAGCGCCATGCGATGCCGCAGAATCGGCGGAGCCAACGCCACCACATCATCCACCGAGGGGGCCAGACGACCCTCCAGCAGGGCGCGGGCGCGCACCGCCAGCATCAAGGCCTGTGCTGCACGGGGGCCAGGCCCCCAGGCGACGTGGCGTTTAATCTCCTCCAGGGGGGTGGTTTCAGCCCGCCCGCCGCGCACCAGGGTGAGGATGGCGCTCACCACGCTCTCGCCCACCGGGAGCTGACGTACCAGGCGTTGCGCCGTCAGCAGCATGGGGGCATCCATGACCGCCTCGGGCTGCTCCTCCCGCGGGCCGGTGGTGGCGAGCAGCATCTCCCGCTCGGCGGCCAGGTCGGGGTAGCCCACGTTGATTTGCATGAGGAAGCGATCCAGTTGCGCCTCGGGCAGGGGATAGGTTCCCTCTTGCTCCAGGGGGTTCTGGGTCGCCAGGACGTGAAACGGCGCGGGAAGAGGATGGGCCACCCCGGCGATGGAGACTTGATGCTCCTGCATGGCCTGGAGCAACGCCGATTGCGTCCGGGGACTGGCGCGATTGATTTCGTCGGCCATGAGCAGTTGGCAGAACACCGGTCCCTGGAGGAAGCGAAACGAGCGGGCCCCAGAGGGGGCCTCTTCCAGGATCTCTGAGCCCAGGATATCGGCGGGCATGAGATCGGGGGTGAACTGGACCCGCCCATCCTGGAGTCCCATCACGCTCCCCAGGGTCTGCACCAAGCGCGTCTTCGCCAGACCGGGGACGCCCACCAACAAGGCGTGCCCTCCCGCCAGGAGCGTGATAAGAGTCTCGTCAAGGACTTGGTTTTGGCCGAAGATGACCTTGCCGATGCTGGCACGAACCCGGCGGATGATGGCATCGAAGTGCTCCACCGCTTGCAAGATATCCTCGGTCGCGCAAGAGGAGGGGGTAGCGCAAGGGGAGAGGGGGGCAGAGGAGGGCTCGGATGCGCCCAAGGCGGCATTAAATGTCTTCACGGGCGGCTTCTCCGCTGGCACAGTGAGGGTGTGGGTAACGTGGGGATTTTAAGATGACAGAATGGCTCAGGTCGACATCGCCCCCAGAAGAGGCGCTCCCAGAAGAGGCGCGGGGGGAGGTTGCAGGAGAGACTCCTGCGGATTGCGGGGATTTGGGGCTTTCCATTGATCGTCATGGGCAGTGGTTTTATCACGATTCTCCCATTGGCCGCAAAGAGATGGTCTGCCTGTTCGCGTCCATGTTGGTACGCCACGCCGATGGCTCGTACTGGCTGGAGTCGCCGGGAGAGAGGGGGACCCTTCACGTGGAGGACGCTCCGTTCCTAGCGGTGGAGATGTTCACCATCGGTATCGGACAAGACCAGGTGGTCAGCTTCCGCACCAATGTGGATGAGATGGTGACGCTCGACGCGGCGCATCCCTTGCGTCTCGCCGTATGTCCCGAGACCGGAGACCCCCTTCCTTATGTCTATCTCCGCGACGGTCTGGAGGCGCGCTTGTCTCGTTCGGTGTACTATGAACTCGTGGATCGTGGCTTTGAAGAAAAAGTAGACGGAGAGGACTCATACGGCATATGGAGCAAGGGAACCTTCTTTCCTCTGGGACGGCTGACGCCCCAAGAGTGACTCGCGAGACATTGGTGCGGCTCCTGGCCGCCGGGTTGAACCCGGCTGGCCGAGGCGACTCCCAATCGGAACAACGCCTTGCCGCGCGAAATGGCATCACGTTCGAGCGGCCTCGTCCCTCCCCCGACCGTCCCCCCACCCTGGCCGGCGTGCTGGTGCCCTTGGTGGAACGCCCCGAGGGGATTAAGGTTCTTCTTACCCAGCGGACGGATCATCTCTCCCATCACCCCGGCCAGATCAGTTTCCCCGGTGGGCGCTTGGAGCCGGAGGATGGCGGAGACAGCATCATCGCCGCCCTTCGCGAGACCGAGGAAGAAATCGGCCTCCCCCGCCAGCAGGTGGAGGTGGTCGGGCGGTTGGATACCTATATCACCGGCACGGCCTTTGAGATTATGCCGGTGGTGGGCTTGGTCAAGCCTCCCTTCACCCTGACGCTGGACGCCTTCGAGGTCGCCGAGGTGTTCGAGGTGCCGCTCGACTTTTTCCTCGATCTCGACAACTACAAGGTCAACCAGCGTGTCTTTCAGGGCCAACCCCGCATGTTCTGGTCCGTCCCCTGGGAGAGCCGCTTCATCTGGGGCGCGACGGCCGGAATTTTGCTCAATCTGGGGGAGGTTTTGGGGCAACCAGAATGAGGCCTGAACGGAGAAAGTTGGAACCTACCGGGCAGTTGGAACCGCAAGCCTGGATGCAAGCGCCTGAGACCCAAATCGTCGTCGCCGCTCTGACCGCAGAGGGCGGAGAAATCCGCTTTGTCGGCGGCTGTGTGCGGGATTCGGTGTTAAAGCGGCCGGTGAAAGACGTGGACATCGCGACCAGGGATCGCCCCGAGCGCGTGATGGAACTTCTCACTCAGGCGGGACTCTTGGCGCTCCCCACCGGGCTGAAGCACGGGACGGTGACAGCGGTGGTGGGGAAGACTCGCTTTGAAATCACCACGCTCCGCGAGGATGTGGAAAGTTTCGGGCGACAGGCGCGGGTGTCCTTCACCGACGACTGGTTGGTCGACGCGGCGCGGCGCGACTTCACCATGAACGCCATGTCCGCCGATCTGGAAGGACGGGTTTATGACCCCTTCAATGGGCTCTCCGATTTGGGTGCTCGCCAGATCAGCTTCGTCGGTGAGCCCAAGGAGCGCATCCAGGAAGATGTTTTACGCCTGTTGCGTTACTTCCGTTTCCTCGCTCACTACGAAAGCAACGCCATTGATGTGGCGGCCCTGGCGGCGTGTCGCAAGTTTGCGCCGGACCTGGTCCACTTGTCGGGCGAGCGCGTGGCGGGCGAGATCCTGCGCCTGTTGATGGCACCTGATCCCGCCACCATCCTGACCCTCATGCACGGTAACGATATCCTGGAGTCGATCCTGCCCGAGGCCTTGGAATTCGGTCAACTGCGCATCCTGAGCTGGTTGGAGACCAGGGCCATCGTCCGGCCTACTCTTGGGGCCGATCCCATTCGCCGCTTGGGCGCCTTGCTGAGAACCGACTACGAGGGAGCCATCGCCGTTGGAAAGCGACTGAAGCTCTCTGCCCTCCAGACCGAGCGATTGGCTGCTATCGCTGCACCAAGGGCCGAGATGGCCTCCACCCTGCCAGATGCGGCTCTCCGCCGCCTGCTGCGCCAAATCGGGGCCTCCGAGGCCAGGGACATCCTGCTCAAGGCATGGGCGCGGGAACGGTCTCTCTCCCTGAAGAACATTGCGCGCGAGGACACCCAACGTTGGATCGGGCGGTTGGACCTGATCGATGCCTGGGAACCGGTTACCCTACCGGTCCGGGGACGGGACTGCTTGGAGATGGGGGTGCCCCCCGGGCCGGACGTCGGACGGATGCTGGCCCAAGTGGACCAGTGGTGGGAAGAACGGGATTACCAGCCGGGGCGGGAAGACTGCTTGAAAATTTTACGGACGAACGCCCCCCTGCGGTGAAAGAAAAGGGGGTCCGGGGCATCGCCCCCGGGCGGGGGTTGGGGCGGCAGCCCCGGCGCAAGCCAGACCGCCCATCCCCCCCGACCCCCCAACAAAAAACCCCCGATTGTTTCGGGGGTTTTTTGTTGGGGGGTCGGGGGGGGATGGGCGGTCTGGCTTGCGCCGGGGCTGCCGCCCCAACCCCCGCCCGGGGGCGATGCCCCGGACCCCCTTTTCTTTCACCGTAGGGGGGCGTTCGTCCGTAAAATTTTCAAGCAAGCTTGTCGCCCCGGATCTCCATCAAAAGCGGCCCGTCCGTCCAAACTAAGGCGCATCGTACTGTTTTCCCCGGATAGACACATGCCAACGCCAGTCGGTAGGCCGCCATTTGTTGCAGATAGGCCGGGGGAACGTCTGCCAGAGTGCTGGGTGGCCGACGATTGCTTTTATAATCGGCGATGAGGACGTCGTTCTCTCGCACCACCAGTCGGTCGATTCGCCCCGAGATAGCGTATCCTTCCCCGATGAGTCCGGCGATGGGAACCTCGGCGCGGCTGTCAGGGCCGAAGAGGGGCGCGAAGGTGGGGTGCTCCAACACAGTCTCGACTTCGGCCACGAGTTGCAAGCGGTCGGCGCTGTCTAGTTCGGGAAGCACTTTGGCGAGATAACGCATGCCCACCCCCCCGCGCTGTTCGCGGGGAATCGTGGGGAGGCTTTGCAGCAACGCATGGATGGCGTTTCCCCGACGAAACGAATCGGTTTTACCCGATTTATCACTACTTAAGGGAGACATCACCGGTAGATCCTCGCCGCCCAAGCGTGACGGAACCAGGGGACGCGGTGGTGTTGGTTCGGAGGTGGGCAGAACGCTGACCCAGGCGGGCAAGGGTGACGGAAGCCCTTTCTTTTCCTCTGCTGGGAGAGACTCCTCCTTGATATCAGGCCTCGCAGTTTGATCGCTGACGATTCGCAAAAGAGAGGGGGCCGGCGAGGAAGTAGGCGAAGAGCTGAGGGAAAGACAAGGAATTGCGGCGAGGAAGGGAGCGGGTATCTCCGCAGCGATAGGCTTCATGGCCCCCTGGATCAGGGTGTGCCAGCAGCCTTTTTCCGACACGCCCTGCGTGCGAAGATGCCCGCAAATGATCAGCTGATCCTTGGCGCGGGTCACGGCAACATAGAGGAGCCGATGGCTTTCCTCCCGCTCTGATTGCTCGTATTTGTCCTGAGCCGCCTTCAACGCAGGAGGACCCAAATTGCCACACCGCCAGAGGGGAATATCCGCGGCCTTCCCTTCGGCCCCCAGATCCGCGGCCTTCCCTTCAGCCCAAAGAATACTCGGGAGGTGGGCGCTCACCATGCTTGACCCAGTATCCGGCAAAAATACCACAGGAGCCTCGAGCCCCTTGGCCCCGTGGATGGTCATCACACGGACCGCGTCGCCACCGCCCGTATCCATGTCGCGCTTGATTTCGATCATTTCGCTATCAAACCAACGAACGAAATCTTGCAAACTGGGGATGCGCTCGGCCTCGTAGGTCAGGGTCAGCGTGAGAAATTCGTCGAGGGCATCCTCGGTTTCGGTCCCGAGGCGCGCCACCAGGGCTTTACGTCCTCCCAATGGCCCCAACACTTCAGCGAATAAGGCGTGGGGCGTCAGCACGTCCACTTGATCAAAAAGCGCCGAGAGCTTTTCCCATGCCTTTGCATGAATGGGATCGACGGAGGTCTTCAAGGCCTCCCACAGCGAGCCTTTCCGCCCCCAGGCCACTTGGAACAACTGCTCCTCATTCAGGCCAACCAGGGGGCTTTTCAACACCGTCGCCAGCGTGAGATCGTCCTCGGGAAGCAACAAAATCCGCGCTAAGGCGAGCAAATCCATCACGGCGATTTGCTCGGCCAGAATCATTCGGTCCGCCCCAGCCACGGGGACACCGCTTTTTTTCATCTCACGAATGAGCTCTTCGGCAAATCCGGAACGTTTTCGTAACAAAATCAGGATATCCCGAGCCCGTACGGTTCGGCCTTGGCTTTCCAAGCGTTCCGTGCCGATCATGGCGCGGATTCGCTCGGCCACTAGGCGTGCCAGCCGAGTTTGAGGGGAGTCCTCGTACTTGCGCTCCAGAGGCAAGGTCCACGGCTCTTCTTTCTCCTCCTTGGGTGAAGGAACCAGCAGGGGCCACAATTCCACCTTTCCCGCCTGGCCCTGGCGTTTTGCGAGGTGAGACAGATCCACCGAGGGAGGGGCCAAACCAATCCGGGCGGGAGCCTCCTTAGCCAGCAAGGCATTCACCAAGCTTATGATCGGCTCGGTCGAGCGGAAGGAAAGATTGAGGGGAATTTCCTTCCAGGGGTTCTCAAGGGAAGTGTCTTTGTGGAGAAAAAAATCATGCATTTCTCCAAATATTTTAGGATCTGCTTTTTGGAAGGAGTAAATGGATTGCTTGACATCACCCACAACAAATAAAGTCCGAGAGGGAGTCGTATAGCTTGCAAAAAACTCCTCCGTCAGGGCTTTGAGAACTTTCCATTGATCGGGATTGGTGTCTTGCGCCTCATCGAGCAAAATATGATCGATTCCACCATCAAGCTTGTACAAAACCCAAGAGGCAACATCACTCCGAGACAACAAATCCCGTGCAGCAAGTGTTAAATCATCAAAATCCATCAAAGACCGAGATTTTTTCGCCGCTTCATAGGTCTCAAGCAGGGCGTGGCCCAAGGTCAAAAGACTTGCTGTCGCAAAAGCTGTGCGAGCCTGTTCAATTTTCCTGATAACACTCGCGATGCGTTCTGCTTCGACCACCATGACCTGGGAGAGAGCCGGGTATTTTTTCTGGAGTGGGGCGGGGAATATCCTTTTGCGAATCTCTCCCTCGGCGGTCAGAAAAACGCTCTGGTACGTCTCGAACGACGAAAGCCGCGCCTCGGGGGATTGGGCCAGCCACGAAGACATCTTCGCCGCCCGCCCGGGGTCGTTCGTTCCGGTCCCCAAAGCCAGAGCCGCCGCCGCTTTTCGGCATCCCTCCCCATCAAACGCTTCTTCTTCGCTCGCTGTCCTGAGGATGATGTCTGGCGTTAAGCCGGGAGGAACCTCCAAGGTGGCATAAACGGCGGTAAGCGCCGGGGAAAGGCCGCCATGCGCGTTGAAAAAGTGCTCCAATCGGCCTCGGTCCGCAATCAAACGCGAGAGCAGAGAGGAAAAATTGGTTTCGTGGACGTTGGCCACCACCCCGCGCAGAGCCTCCGCCAGGGCGGGAAAGCCTCTCTCCGGCGCGGCGCGATGCAGAACGTCCTCGCGCGCGGCCGCGAGGACAGCCTTCGCCATGCGATCCTCCGCCACCTGGAAATGAGGCGCAATTCCCGCCTCTAACGGAAAGCGTTGCAGCAAAGACTGGCAAAAAGAGTGAAGCGTCGTAATCCGCATCCCTCCCGGAGCCTCTAAAACACGGGCAAAAAGACGGCGGGCGGTTTGGATGAGATCCTCCTCCACCTCAACCGGCTTCTTCCCTAGGAATTGGGCTAACCCTTCCGTGAGTGCGGCATCCTCCAAGGTTGACCACGCCGCAAGCTGGGCGATGACACGATTGCGCATCTCGGCTGCCGCCGCTTTCGTGTAGGTCAAACACAACAGACGACCGGGAGGCACCCCGCTTAAGAGCAGTCGCAGAACGCGATCCACCAAAACGCGGGTCTTACCCGTTCCAGCAGACGCAGAAACCCAGACGGAGGACGACGGAGACGCAGCAAGGCGCTGTTGCTGGGTGGCGGTCTTTGTCAGCTCGTTTTCGTCTGGTTTTTTTTCAGCGTCGCTCACGGAAGAATCCCCTCAGAAGCTCGATCATTTCTCGTTCTCGCACACCCCCGATGACTTCGGGCCGATGATTACAGGTTTGCCTTTGATAGAGTCTTGCGCCGTGCTCGATTCCGCCTCCTTTTGGATCGTAAGCCCCGAAGTATATCCGTCTTATTTTCGCCAAGGAAGCGGCAGCGGCGCACATGGCGCAGGGCTCCAGGGTCACGTAGAGATCGCACTGTTCCAGGTGCGTATCCTCCAGCCAGAGCGCCGCGTCGCGCAGGACGAGGATTTCGGCGTGGGCGGTTGGATCGTGTCGTTTTCGGACCTCATTCCCCGCCTTGGCGAGCACGGTTTGACCTCGAACAAGCACGGCGCCGACGGGAACTTCCCCCTCTCGCGCCGCGTTCAGAGCACACCGAACGGCCAGTCCGAAGAAATCCTCTGCGGCTTCTTTCATCGGAAGAAGGAGCTTTGTCCACTTTTGAGCATCCAGTCCCGTCGAAGTCCCTTCACCAGTTCCAGGTAGTTGGGTTCGTTATCGGGTGTGAGAATGCTCTTGCGAATGAGGAAATCAATAATCACCAGATTGACGTTCAGTTTAAAATCCCACGTCTCCCGAACGCGGTCTAAAACATCGCTCACGGGCAGGCATTGGAAACTCTGAATTTCCCCGTCCAGGTTTTGAGGCGTAAAATCGGGAGGAATCTCCAGATCATAGCAAAACATGGTGTCGGGCTTTAAGCCCCATTTGTTTTCCATGCAATAGGAGACCGCCCCGACCAGGCGTGCCTTCTGAGCCAGGGGAGCGGGGACATTGGCTTCTTCCTTGGCTTCTTTGACGAGGTTCTCCATCAGGCTCAAGTGGGCGGGCTGGCCGCCAGCGATGAGATTATCCAGCTTACCGGGAGCAACATCCCGGTTATCCGCGCGCCGGGCGATCCAGAGGGACAGGGCCTCGCCCTGCTGGACGAGGCCATTCACATGGACGCCATAAGCGCGGACACCAAACAGGCACGCAACCGCCCGATCAAGAGTCATCTCGAGCGGGTCACCCCACCGAGGCGCCACAGCGTAGCGCTCCCCCATGCGACGCGGGACGTTGTGCTTTAAGGCCAAGTCATCGCACACGGCATCGACCGCGATGGAACGCTCTTCTGGCGTCACCAGGCGAGGCTGAAGCGTCACCGCCCTTCTGTCTATGCGAAAAACATCGGGATAGCTGCCCAGAAGAGCAGAGATATCATGACGCACCCACCCCACATGCTGACCATCAAGTAGGAAGGGGAGGAATTTATCGATATCGTGGGTGTTGCAGGCAACGATATGATCAAGGAAAGCCATTGAATAATTCCCATTCTGATACGCCAAGGACCATTCTTTCCTTGGTAGGGGGCCACCTTTTCTTCCTTCAGGATAAAATTGGCCTCCTGGATAAAATTGGCCAGAAGAAGATTATGAGCTACCTCATTTCTCTCCTTTTCTTCTTATGGGCCTTCTCCTCCCCGGCTTTTGCTTCCGAGGCCGGTTTCTGGCAGGAGGCGGCCTTTCAAGATATCCCTTTGCGCGGCCCCTCCGCCGCCGTGGGTGTCGTCCTCTATAACCATGGCACAGACCTGCATAACGAGCAACACAAGCTGATTCCCCCGCCTTACATCCGTCTGTTGGCGCAAGGGGGGTGGGATGTTGTCAAATTGGCCCGACCTCGGGCCGTCGACAAAGTACAGCGTGCGGAAAACGCCGTTGTTAGCGAAATCAAACTCCTGCAACGACGAGGTTATCGCCGCATCATCCTGGCCGGGCCATCCCGAGGCGGCTGGTTGGGCCTGATGGCCGCCACCCGAGAACCCGTCTTCGCCGTCATCGCCGCAGCTCCCGGAGGCTACGGTGTCGAAGGAAACGGCATCCAACGCAGTCTGAACGAGATGAAAGCACGCCTGCCCCACATCAAACCCGGCACACGTGTGATGATCTTCGACTTCAAAGGCGACCCCAGATCAGACAAAGTGGGCGGACGGGGAGGACTCTTCCGACAGCTCCTCGCCCCTTTCCCTTCCGTGATCATTGATCGGCCGGCCGGATTCACCGGGCACACCTCCTCCATGAATGGGCGATTCGCTCGGGTTTATGGAGCGTGTATTCGAAGATTTGTGGAGCCTTCTCCCCTCCCCGCAGGATTCTCCTGCAATACCACCTCAGGCGCGGCCGTCGGAGACGATTTACCCCTGCCGCCTCAGCTTGGCCTGAAAGAACGCTGGTTCGGCATCTTTCCGAACGGAGATGCCCGAATGATCGTCATTACGCAGCGTGAGAATAAAACAGCGGAAATCGTGCTGTCCTGGGGGACGGGAGCCGTGGGGAAACCGCAGCGGAAAGCAGGGTGGGTCCGCTTGAAGTGTACCCGCGAGGCAGAGACCACATCCTGCCCAAGAGCGGGAGGGAAAGCGACGCTGCGTTCAGGAGAAAAGGGCAAGCTCGCGTATGTCTGGAGGGAGACGAGGACGCAAAAGGAGAGTCTGCTGGTTTTGGAGCGTCTGCCCTAGGGGGTCAAGGGGCCGTTGCCCCTTCGCGGGGGTGTCGGGGGCGGCGCCCCTGACCAGGGCGTAAGCCCATCCAGCCCAACCACCCCGACCCCCCAACAAAAACCCCCCGATAGTAGCGGGGGGGTTTTGTTGGGGGGTCGGGGTGGGGTGGGCTGGATGGGCTTACGCCCTGGTCAGGGGCCGCCGCCCCCGACACCCCCGCAAGGGGCCGAAGCCCCTTGACCCCTCGCCTCTCTAGGGGGCTATACTGTGGGAAAATTAAGTCCAGAGAAAGCAACATCATGACCGCCAACGGACCCCCTGCTTTGCCACCCCCCACACTCGAGTCCAAGGATCGGTTCATCAACCGAGAGCTCTCGTGGTTGGCTTTCAACCTCCGCGTCATCGAAGAGGCGAGCAATCCTCGTCATCCCCTCCTGGAGCGACTGCGTTTTCTATCGATTTCCGCCTCGAATCTGGACGAGTTTTATATGGTCCGCGTGGCTGGCCTGAAAGGCCAAGTGGACGCGGGGGTGGTGACGACCTCGGAGGATGGTTTGACCCCGGCCCAGCAGCTTGCCGCCTTGAATGGTGAGGCGGTTGAGGTCCTCAAAGCGCAAAAACGCTGTTGGAGGGCATTAAAGCCTGAATTAGGCACGGCAGGGATTGCAGTGGTAGAACCGGCGGAGATGAGTCCATCCGAGATAAAATGGGCTGAGACTCGTTTTATGGAGCATATTTTTCCGATTTTGACTCCCCTGGCGGTGGATCCGGCGCATCCTTTTCCGTTTATTCCCAATGCGGGAATTTCTCTGGTGCTCCACTTGGTGCGGCGCGATGACGGCGAGGTTTTGTGGGCTCTGGTTCCCTTGCCTTCGCAGATCGAGCGTTTTATTCGCCTTCCTGGAGATGCAATCCGGTTTGTTCCTCTGGAGTCTTTGGTTCTGCTCTTCCTCGACCAGTTGTTCCCCGGCTGTCGGATCGAGGGGCAAGGCATTTTCCGTGTCATTCGCGATTCCGAGATGGATATCGACGAGGAAGCAGAAGATCTAGTCCGCGTCTTCGAGACGGCGTTAAAGCGTCGTCGGCGGGGACATGTGATTCGTTTGACGTTCAACAGTGGCATCCCTGACGATCTGAAGAAGATGGTGGTGCGCGAGATGCATGTGGCCGAGGGCGATGTGCATGAATTCGACGAGATGACGGGTTTGGTCGATACCAAGCAGCTGATTGTCGATGAGCGTCCTGATTTGCTTTTCCCTCCCTACAACGCTCGTTTTCCCGAGCGGATTCGGGATTTCGGCGGCGATTGCTTTGCCGCGATTCGCAAGAAAGACATTGTGGTGCATCACCCGTTCGAAAGTTTCGACGTGGTGGTGCAATTCATCCGCCAGGCGGCGCGCGATCCCAACGTGGTGGCGATTAAGCAGACGCTGTATCGGACCTCGAAGGATTCTCCCATTGTCCGGGCTCTGGTGGAGGCGGCAGAGGCGGGGAAATCCGTCACCGCCATGGTGGAACTGAAGGCGCGCTTCGACGAAGAGGCTAATATCCGTTGGGCGCGCGACCTTGAACACGCCGGCGCACAAGTGGTCTTTGGCTTCCTGGAGCTGAAAACCCACGCCAAGATCAGCCTGGTGGTGCGGCGGGAGAACGGCGGGTTGCTGTCTTACGTTCACTTTGGCACGGGGAACTATCACCCCATCACCGCTAAGGTGTATACGGATCTGTCCTTCTTCACCTGCGACCCCGAATTGACCCGAGATGCCACCAAGGCTTTCAACTACATGACAGGGTACGCCGTACCGGAACGGCTGGAAAAGCTACGGCTTTCTCCGCTTCATATGCGCCAGCGAATTCTCGACTTGATCGAGACGGAGAGTGTGGCCGCTCGGGCGGGGAAGCCTGCCGCCATTTGGGTCAAGATGAATTCCCTGGTGGATCCGCGTTTGATTGATGCGCTCTACATCGCATCCCAGGCGGGCGTCAGTATTGACCTGGTGATCCGAGGAATCTGCTGCCTTCGCCCTGGAGTCCCCGGACTGTCCGACAATATTCGCGTCAAATCCATCGTTGGCCGTTTCTTGGAGCACTCGCGGATTATGGTTTTCGGCAACGGTGCAGCATTACCATCCCGACAGGCCAAGGTGTTTATTTCCTCTGCCGACTGGATGCAGCGCAATATGGATTGGCGGGTGGAGACTCTGGTCCCCATCGAGAATCCTACGGTTCATCGGCAGATCCTCGAACAGATCATGGTGGCGAATCTGAAGGATTCTCAGCAAAGTTGGCTGCTCGGCGCGGATGGGCAATACACGCGGATGCCTGTCGATGATGCAGGCTTCAATGCGCATACCTATTTCATGACCAATCCCAGCCTGTCGGGCCGAGGAAGCGCTTTGGGCAAGCCGCGTCGGCCCAAACCTGTTCCCGGCAAGGGGCGTTGATGCAAAGGCAGCCAATGCGTTCTCCTTTCCAAGACTCTCCGGTGGGGATTATCGACATTGGCTCGAATTCCGTCCGTCTGTGTGTTTATGACGGTGGTGCACGCGTTCCGGTACCGCTGTTCAACGAGAAATCGGTGTGTGCTCTTGGGCGCGGCCTTGGTGCGAGCGGACGGCTCCATCCCGAGGGTGCAACGCGCGCGGCGAAGGCGGTAGGCCGCTTCGTCGCCCTCTCCCGCGCCATGAAGGTGGGACGGCTGGACATCCTGGCCACCGCTGCCGTACGCGAGGCCTCGGACGGGCCCGCCTTCGTCCGCCTGCTGGAGCGAACCCACAATATCCACATCACCGTCCTCAGTGGGGCCGAGGAAGCCGAAATGGCGGCCATGGGTGTCCTGTGCGGCAGTCCCGGTGCCGACGGTATCGTCGCCGACCTGGGGGGCGGCTCGCTGGAGCTGGTCACCGTCCACGAGAGCGTCACCGGTCCTTACGTCACCATGCCCCTTGGCGTGTTGCGCTTGTCGGAGGCCTCGGGCGACGACCGCATCAAGGCCGCGGCCATCGTCGAGGCCCATCTGAAGGACGTTCCTTGGCTGAACCAGGGGAAAAATCGCCCCCTCTACGCTGTGGGGGGCGCGTGGCGGGCCATTGCTCGACTGTGCATTGCCCAGACCCATCATCCTTTGACGGTATTGGACAATTTCGCCCTCTCCCCGCAAGAGGCCTTGCGGATCATGGAGCTTCTTTCGACCCAAAGCGCCAAGTCGCTGGAGAAAATCTCCGGTGTGTCGAAGAAGCGCGTGGGCGGCCTCCCCATGGCGGCCTTGACGCTAGAGCGGGTAATTCGCGCCTGCTCCCCCTCTCGCCTGGTGTTTTCCATTTACGGAATGCGCGAGGGTCGCTTTTTCATGAGCCTCCCCGAGGACATCCGCCACGAGGATCCTCTCCTTTCGGTGTGCCGCCGGATGGCCCGCGTGGGCTCGCGCTTCCCCGAGCACGGGGACGAGTTGATGGCCTGGATGAGCGGCCTCTTCCCCCAGGAGACGCCGCATGAGGCTCATCTGCGCCATGCCGCCTGTTTGATTTCCGATATCTTCTGGAGTGAACACCCGGACTATCGCGCCGAGCAGGCCTTCCTGAGGATTCTCCGGCTCCCGTTCATGGGCGTGTCCCACCGCGACCGCGCCGCCATTGCCACCACGGTGTATCAGCGCTATCAGCCCCGGGAGGAGTCGGTCCACGCACAAGTCATGGCGCAATTCCTGGACGAGACCGCACTCAAGCGCTGTCGCGCCGTAGGCATGGCCCTGCGGTTTGGGCATACCCTGTCGGGCGGGGCCCCAGGCGTGTTGTCCGAAACCCGCCTGTTCCGAGAAAATGGCGTCCTGGTCCTCGAAGTGCCGCAAGGGCGGCCCGTGTTCGAGGTGGAAAGTGATCGCGGCAATGATCGCTTGGCGAAGATGTTGGAGTGCACCTCCTTCGAGATTAAAATCGTGGGATCGTGAGCTTGCAAAAGGATTGAAAGAAGTCTTGGTGGATATGATCGTACACGTGCCCTATTCCACGGATGTGAATATCGGAGCAAAGCCATCAGGGCAGCAGGGGAAAGATCTTCTTCTTGTCCCCTCGCCTTGATCTCAACCCCCTTGATCTCAACCCCATCGAACAGATCTTCGCAAAACTCAAAACCCTCCCGCGCAAGGCCGCACAACGCACTCTCATCAAAAAGGGCTCTAGCGCCCAATACTGCTGTACACAAATCCCGCTTCCCGCATCTCCGCCGGGTCCCAGACGTTGCGCAGATCCACCACCACGGGGGTGCGGAGCAACGCCTTCATCCGCCCGAGATCTAACGCCCTGAATTCATTCCATTCCGTGAGAAGAACCAAGCAGTCCGCTCCGGTCATCGCCTCATAGCCGTCGCTGCAATAGAGGATCTCAGGCAGAAGAGGCTTCGCCTCTTCCATGCCTTCGGGATCGAAGGCACGCACCACGGCCCCCGCTTCCCGGAGGGCGGGGATGATAGCAAGAGCCGGGGAGTCACGCATATCATCGGTCCCGGGTTTGAAGGTGAGTCCCAAGATAGCGATGATTTTGCCTGCGACAGTTCCTCCGCAGGCAACGGCGATTCGGTCGGCCATGCTCCGTTTGCGTTCTTCGTTGACGGCAACGACGGTTTCGATAATCCGCAGCGGTGACCCCACATCCCGAGCGGTTCGCACCAAGGCCAAAGTATCCTTGGGGAAGCACGAGCCGCCGTATCCCGGTCCGGGGTGGAGAAATTTCTTGCCAATGCGACCGTCAAGCCCGATTCCCTTGGCGACATCGTGGACATCAGCGCCCACTTTTTCGCACAGATCGGCGATTTCGTTGATGAAGGTGATTTTCGTGGCCAGGAAGGTATTCCCGGCGTACTTGATCAGCTCTGACGTGCGCCGCGAGGTAAAAACGATCGGGGTCTCGATAAGATAGAGCACGCGGTAAAGCTGACGCATCACCGCCCGAGCGCGTTCGGAGTCGGTTCCGATGACCACCCGATCCGGTCGCATGAAATCGTTAATGGCCGAGCCTTCGCGCAAGAACTCTGGGTTGGAGACCACATCGAACTGGGCGTCCGGGCGGCGTTTGCGGATAATGGCCTCGACTTCGTCCCCGGTGCCGACGGGGACGGTGGATTTGGTGATGATGACGGTGTAACCGTCAAGGGCATCGGCGATTTCTTCCGCCGCCGCGTAAACATAGGACAGATCCGCATGCCCATCCCCGCGCCGCGAGGGTGTTCCCACCGCGATGAACACCGCATCGCTGTCTCGCACCGCCGAGGCCAATTCCGTGGTGAAGGACAGCCGTTTGGCTTTCACATTGTCGGGAACGAGTTGGTCAAGACCGGGCTCGTAGATGGGCATGACATTGCGACGAAGGGCATCGATCTTGGCCGCGTCCTTGTCTACACACACAACCTCGATGCCGAACTCGGAGAAACAAACGCCCGAGACCAGGCCAACATAGCCCGTACCGATCATCGCAATGCGCATCTTTTTCCCTCTCGTGCAAGTTTTATAGGGCTTACAGTTTAAAGCGTTTGAGAGCCTCGCGGATGGCATCGCCGATGTCTTCGCGCTCTAGGGCGAAGGCGATGTTGGCTTCCAGCCAGCCGACCTTGTCACCACAATCGTAGCGATGGCCTTCGAACCTCAGGCCGTGGAAGGGGACCATGCCGATGGTTTGACTGATGGCGTCGGTGAGTTGGATTTCTCCACCGGCGCCTCTTTCCTTCTTATCCAGCACCTCGAACACCGAAGGGTGAAGGATATAGCGTCCGATAATGGAGAGCGTCGAGGGCGCAACCTCGGGCTCGGGTTTTTCCACCAAACCCCGCGCCTTGGCGATGCGACCGTTATCGCTTTCCACGTCAAGGATGCCATACCGTTTGGTGTGCTCGCGTGGGACGTCGGAAACGGCAACCACGTGCCCCCCCACCTCGGTATGCACCGCCACCATCTGCTTAAGGCACGCCGTCCGAGCCAGAATAAGATCATCCGGGAGCAGAACTGCAAAAGGCTCGTGCTCCACCAGGTCCCGCGCGCACCACACCGCGTGCCCTAGGCCGAGGGGCTCCTGCTGACGGGTGTAGGAAATCTGACCGGATTTCGGCATCCAGCTGGTGACCGCCTCGACCAGATCAATCTTACCGCGCTCTTTAAGGGTGCGTTCCAACTCTGGGGCGTGGTCGAAATGATCCTCCAGAGCGTTCTTTCCCCGGCCGGTGACGAAGATGAAATGCTCGATCCCGGCGGCGGCCGCTTCTTCGACGGCATACTGAATCAAGGGCTTATCGACAACGGGAAGCATTTCCTTCGGCATCGCCTTGGTGGCGGGGAGGAAGCGGGTACCCATGCCTCCGACGGGAAACACGGCCTTGCGCACGCGGCGAGCCATCTTGAAATCTCCTTGAGCGTAAAAGGGTAATGGGTGTTTGTGCCACGCTTGCAAGGACGAGGCAATGGGGCAACGGTTGCGGAGACGAATCATAAAGAGTCTTGGTGGGGGAATATGGCTTGCGCCTACCGTTAAAAGGAAAGGGGGTCCGGGGCATCGCCCCGGGCGGGGGTTGGGGCGGCAGCCCCGGCACAAGCCAGCCAGCCCCTCCTCCCCGACCCCCCAACAAAAAACCCCCGAAAAAATCGGGGGTTTTTGTTGGGGGGTCGGGGAGGAGGGGCTG
>JAVBJO010000184.1:0-18102 GCA_031546925.1 Rhodospirillaceae bacterium | reverse complement strand
GTCGGGGGCGGTGCCCCTGACCAGGGCGTAAGCCCATCCCCCAGCCATCCCCCCCGACCCCCCAACAAAAAACCCCCGAAACAATCGGGGGTTTTTTGTTGGGGGGTCGGGGTGGGGGAGGTTGGATGGGCTTACGCCCTCGTCAGGGGCGCCGCCCCCGACACCCCCGCAAGGGGCAGAGGCCCCTTGACCCCATTAGGGCGCTCCCACCGACAACGTCGGCACGCCCTGTTGTTGCTGGACCTCCATCTCCCGGTCTCGCTTCGCAGCCAGTTCCCTCAACACGTTCATCAGGGCTCCGCTTCCGGCTGGGATCAAACGTCCAACGATGACGTTTTCCTTCAACCCGCTCAAGGTATCGACCTTCCCGGACACGGCGGCTTCGGTGAGCACCCGTGTGGTTTCCTGGAACGAGGCCGCCGAGATGAACGAGTAGGTCAGCAGCGACGCCTTGGTAATTCCCTGGAGCACGGGAGTCCCGGTGGCGGGACGCCCATCCTCGCGGATTGCGCGGGTGTTCTCGACTTCGAACTCGACGCGATCGATCTGTTCCCCGACCAACAGCGTCGTATCGCCTGGGTCGGTGATTTCAACCTTCTGCAACATCTGCCGCACGATAACTTCGATGTGCTTGTCGTTGATCTTCACGCCCTGGAGACGATAGACCTCTTGGATTTCGTTGATCAGGTACTGGGCCAGGGCGGCGACGCCCAAGACCTTGAGGATGTCGTGAGGAACGGGGTTTCCGTCCATCAAGGCATCCCCCCGACGAACATAATCGCCTTCCTGCACGGAGATGTGCTTGCCCTTGGGGATGAGGTATTCAATGGCCGTACCGTCTTCTGGCACCACCAAGACGCGGCGTTTGGACTTGTAATCCTTGCCGAATTCCACCCGTCCATCGATGTCGGAGATGATGGCGTGGTCTTTGGGCTTGCGGGCTTCGAACAGCTCGGCCACGCGAGGCAGACCCCCGGTGATGTCGCGGGTCTTGGAGCCTTCGCGGGGGATACGTGCCAGCACGTCGCCCGCATGGAGCTTCGCGTGGTTTTCCACCGACAAAATAGCGTCCACAGAGAGGAAATACCGCGCCTCGGTGCCGTTGGGCAGGGTGACGGGGTTACTCTTACTGTCACGCAGTTCGATTCTGGGACGCAGATCGACGCCGCGCGGCTGTTGCTTCCAATCCATGACCTCCTTGCGAGCGATACCGGTGGCCTCGTCCATGACCTCGCGGAGCGAGAGACCTTCTTGCAGATCCAGGAAGTGCGCCACACCATCGGTCTCGGTGAGGATGGGAAGGGTGTAGGGATCCCACTCCGCCAGCTTGAGGCCCTTGGTGGAGCGGCTGCCTTCGTCGACCAGCAGCTTGGCCCCATAAGGCACGCGATGCCGGGCGCGCTCGCGCCCATTATCGTCCACCAGCAGAAGCTCGCAATTGCGGCTCATGACGATCTTGGCCCCGGACGAGTTGATAACCACCGTCCGGTTGAGGAGCTTCACCGTAGCCTCCCCCACCGCCTCGATGGAAGACTGTTCAGCGCCACGCTGAGCCGCTCCGCCGATGTGGAAGGTGCGCATGGTGAGCTGCGTTCCGGGCTCGCCGATGGACTGAGCGGCGATAACGCCCACCGCCTCACCAACGTTGACCCTGGTCCCTCGGGCCAAGTCACGACCATAACACGTGCCGCACACGCCTTCGCCGGCCTCGCAGGTCAGCACCGAGCGGATAACGACTTCCTCGATCCCGGCGGTATCAATGAGCTCCACATCGGCTTCGTCGATAATCTCGCCTGCGGCAACAATCGTCGTTCCGGTTGCGGGGTCGATGATGTCGCGGGCGGCGGAACGTCCGAGAATCCGCTCGCTCAAGGGGCTGATGATCTCGCCGCCTTCGACCACCGCCGAGACGGTCAGGCCATTGGTGGTACCGCAATCCTCGATAACGACGATGGCATCCTGCGCCACGTCCACCAGACGCCGCGTCAAATACCCTGAGTTGGCCGTCTTCAAGGCGGTATCGGCCAACCCTTTACGGGCACCGTGGGTGGAGTTGAAGTACTCCAACACCGACAGGCCTTCCTTGAAGTTGGACAGAATGGGCGTCTCGATGATCTCGCCCGAGGGCTTGGTCATCAGTCCGCGCATGCCCGCCAGCTGCTTCATCTGCGCCGCCGAGCCACGAGCCCCCGAATGCGCCATCATATAGATGGAATTGATCTGCTTCCCAGGTTCGGAGCGACTGATTTCTTTCATCATGGCCTCGGCCACGTCCTCGGTGCACTTGGTCCAGGCATCGACCACCTTGTTGTACTTCTCGCCCTGGGTGATCAGACCGTCTTGGTACTGCTGCTCGTATTCCTTGGCTTTTTCCTCGGTGGCACTCACCAAGGTGCTCTTGGCCAGGGGGATGACCATGTCGTCCTTGCCAAACGAAATGCCGGCTTTGAAGGCATGATTATACCCCAGACCCATGACCCGGTCGGCGAAGATCACCGTCTCTTTCTGGCCGCAGTGGCGGTACACCAGATCGATGACGTTCTGGATGTCCTTCTTGGTCAACAGACGGTTGATGGACGAGAACGGGACGTTGGGATTGCGGGGCAACACCTCGGACAGGATCATGCGGCCGGGCGTGGTCTCGACGATTTCCACCATCGGCTTGCCGGTAGCGTCCACGTTGTTGTACCGCGCCCGGATCTTCTGGTGCAAGGTAAGCACCCGATCCGCCAAAGCCGACTCGATCTCGGCCATGGAGCCGAACACCGGCAGACGGTACAGAGCTGCCTTCTTGGCGGTCACCGCCGCCTCAATCGCGGCGGCATCGGTGGAGAGGAAGGGCGTTCCAGGCTTCTCCAGGTTGAACACGCGCAGCATGCCGCTGGCGAGTCCGTCTTCCAGAGCCTTGCGGTTCGGCACCTTCAGGGTCCGATGCACCGTCACCTCGCGCCGCGCGACCTTCTCCATCAGAGCGTCGATATCGGAGAGATCCAACGCCACGGACAAATCGGCTCGGTGGTAACAGATGAGCTCCCCCCGAGCGAGCCCCGTTTTCATATCATCAATGGAGTGCATTTTGAGCGCCAAGCCCGGCTGCTCGTCACGCTCCATGGTGATGTAATAGATCCCAAGCACGATATCCTGGGACGGCACGATGATCGGCTTACCGTTGGCGGGGCTAAGGATGTTGTTGGTGGACATCATCAGCACGCGCGCTTCCAATTGCGCTTCCAGGCTAAGCGGAACGTGCACGGCCATTTGATCGCCGTCGAAGTCGGCGTTGAAGGCGGTACACACCAAGGGATGCAACTGAATCGCCTTGCCCTCGATCAACACCGGCTCGAAGGCCTGAATACCGAGACGGTGCAAGGTGGGGGCGCGGTTCAGCATCACTGGATGCTCGCGGATGACCTCTTCCAGAATGTCCCAGACCTCGGGGCGCTCTTTCTCCACCATGCGCTTGGCCGCCTTGATGGTGGTGGCCATGCCATAGAGTTCCAGCTTCGAGTAGACGAACGGCTTGAACAACTCCAGCGCCATCTTCTTCGGCAAGCCGCATTGGTGCAGTTTCAGCTCGGGACCAACCACGATCACCGAACGGCCCGAATAGTCCACCCGCTTGCCCAACAGGTTCTGACGGAAGCGGCCCTGCTTGCCCTTCAACATGTCCGACAGGGATTTCAACGGGCGCTTGTTGGCCCCGGTGATGGCGCGGCCGCGGCGGCCGTTGTCGAACAGGGCATCCACCGCCTCTTGCAGCATCCGCTTCTCGTTGCGGACGATGATTTCAGGGGCACGCAGCTCGATCAGACGCTTCAAACGGTTGTTGCGGTTGATAACCCGCCGATATAGATCGTTCAGGTCCGAGGTGGCGAACCGTCCGCCATCCAACGGCACCAAGGGGCGCAGTTCCGGCGGAATCACCGGGATGACCTCCAGGATCATCCATTCCGGACGGGATTCCGATTCCAGGAACGCCTCGATCAGCTTCAGACGCTTGACCAGCTTCTTGCGCTTGGCCTCGGAGGTCGTCTCCTTCAAATCGGCCTTCAGACGCGCTTTTTCCGTCTCCAGATCAATGGCCGAAAGCATGTCGCGGATGGCCTCGGCACCGATCTTAGCGGTGAAGGCGTCCTCGCCATACTCGTCCACCGCACGCATGTACTGCTCTTCGGACAGCAACTCGCGGATCTTCAGAGGCGTGAGACCGGGCTCCAGAACAACATAGTTCTCAAAGTACAGAATCCGCTCCATGTCCTTCAGGGTCATGTCGCAGAGCAGGCCAATGCGGGACGGAAGAGACTTCAAGAACCAAATGTGTGCAACGGGACTCGCAAGATCAATGTGGCCCATGCGCTCGCGGCGCACCTTAGCCAGAGTCACCTCGACGCCGCACTTCTCGCAGATGATACCGCGATACTTCATGCGCTTGTACTTGCCGCACAAGCACTCGTAGTCCTTGATCGGCCCGAAGATGCGCGCGCAGAACAGGCCATCCCGTTCCGGCTTGAAGGTGCGGTAGTTGATCGTTTCCGGCTTCTTAATCTCGCCGAAAGACCACGAGCGAATCCGCTCGGGGGAGGCGATGGAAATACGGATCTGGTCGAACGACTGGGTGGCTCCAGGTTGACCGATGATCTTCATGAGTTCGTTCATCAATGCTCTCCCGCTTTCATCGGGGTCAAGGGGCCCTTGCCCCTTCGCGGGGGTGTCGGGGGCAGCGCCCCTGACGAGGGCGTAAGCCCCCTCCCCCTGTCCACCCCCCAGAACCCACCATTCCAATCTGAAGTTTCAGATTGGAATGGTGGGTTCTGGGGGGTGGACAGGGGGAGGGGGCTTACGCCCTCGTCAGGGGCGCTGCCCCCGACACCCCCGCGAAGGGGCAAGGGCCCCTTGACCCCGTCTCCTCAGTACGACCGTTGCGTCAATTCTACATTCAGGATCAAGGAACGCAGTTCCTTGACCAGAACGTTGAACGATTCAGGCACACCTGCTTCGATATTGTCATCGCCTCGGACGATGGATTCGTACACCTTGGTTCGACCCGACACGTCGTCGGACTTGACCGTGAGCATTTCTTGCAAGGTGTATGCGGCTCCATAGGCTTCCAGCGCCCACACTTCCATTTCCCCGAATCGCTGTCCGCCGAACTGGGCTTTACCGCCCAGGGGCTGCTGTGTCACCAGAGAGTAGGGCCCGATGGACCGGGCATGGATTTTGTCATCCACCAAGTGGTGGAGTTTCAGCATGTAGATGTACCCCACGGTTACCTTACGGTCGAAGGGCTCTCCGGTTCGACCGTCGTACAGAGTGACCTGTCCCGAGCGGTGTCGTCCGGCTTTTTCGAGCATCTCGCAGATATCGCTTTCCCGCGCTCCGTCGAATACGGGAGAGGCAAACGGTGTTCCGGGGACAAGGTTCCCGCCCAATTCCAGCACTTCGGTATCGGAGAGGGGCTTGATGTCGGAGGCGTACAGCTCTTTCCCATAGATATCGGAGAGTTTCCCCCGGAGATCTTTCACCGAAGAGGTTCCATGTCGGTACCCCTCCATCAGGCGTCCGATCTGCTGTCCGAGGCCTGCGGCGGCCCATCCCAGATGGGTTTCCAGGATCTGCCCGACGTTCATACGCGAAGGCACGCCCAGGGGATTAAGGACGATATCGACCTGCTGCCCGTCTTCCAGATAGGGCATATCCTCCAACGGCATGATTCGGGAGATCACCCCCTTATTGCCGTGACGCCCGGCCATTTTGTCACCGGGTTGGAGCTTCCGCTTCACCGCGACGAACACCTTGACCATCTTCATCACGCCCGGAGGCAACTCGTCGCCGCGCTGAAGCTTTTCGACCTTGTTTTCGAAGCGGGCCTGCAAACGATCCACCGCTTGATCGAAGGTGCGCTTCAGACTTTCCACGTCGAGCATGGTCTGATCGTCTTCAACCGCGATATTCCGCCAAGCGGACGGATGATGCGCTCCCATCATGCTTTCTGTGATCGCATGACCGGCGCGGACGCCCTTCGGTCCACTGACGGCGGTCTTGCCCACCAGCAGCTGCCTCAAGCGGCCATAGAACGAGCGTTCCAGAATAGCTCTTTCGTCGTCGCGATCCTTGGCGAGGTGTTCAATCTCGGCCCGTTCGATGGCGAGCGCACGCTCGTCCTTCTCGACGCCGCGCCGGGAAAACACCCGAACCTCAACGATGGTCCCCGCCACACCCGGCGGCAAGCGCAATGACGTATCGCGCACATCCGAAGCCTTCTCGCCGAAAATGGCGCGGAGCAACTTCTCTTCCGGCGTCATGGGCGACTCGCCCTTGGGTGTGACCTTACCCACCAGGATGTCACCCGGCTTGACCTCGGCCCCGATGTAAACGATTCCGGCCTCGTCGAGGTTCTTCAGCGCTTCTTCACCGACGTTGGGAATATCGCGAGTGATTTCCTCTTGGCCCAGCTTGGTATCCCGAGCCATGACTTCGAATTCCTCGATATGGATCGAGGTAAACACGTCATCGCGGACGATCCGCTCGGAAATGAGGATGGAATCCTCGAAGTTGTATCCGTTCCAAGGCATGAACGCGACCAGCACGTTGCGCCCCAGGGCCAACTCGCCCAACTGGGTGGAGGGACCATCGGCGATGATATCGCCCTTGCCGATCTGCTCGCCCACCTTCACCAGCGGCTTCTGCGTGATACAGGTGTTCTGGTTCGAGCGCTGGAACTTCAATAGGTTATAGATGTCCACGCCGGACTCGTTCGCCGCCACGTCCTCGGTGGCACGAATGACGATACGGGTGGCGTCCACCTGATCGACGATGCCGGTCCGTCGGGCGGTAATGGCCGCGCCGGAATCCCGCGCCACCGCCTCCTCCATGCCGGTGCCCACCAAAGGAGCCTCGGCGCGGATCAAGGGCACGGCCTGACGTTGCATGTTGGAGCCCATCAAGGCGCGGTTGGCGTCATCGTTCTCCAAGAAGGGGATCAACGCCGCCGCCACCGACACCAACTGCTTGGGACTCACGTCCATCATGGTGATTTCGCTGGGCGGAACCATGACGAATTCGCTGTTATGACGGCACGATACCAAGTCGTGAACGAAGGTCCCGTCGGGCTTCAGCTCGGAGTTGGCCTGAGCGACGACGAAGCGCCCCTCTTCCATAGCCGACAGGTAGACCACCTCGTCGGACACCTTGCCATCGGACACCCTGCAATAAGGCGCCTCGATAAAGCCGTACTGATTGACTCGCGCATAGGTCGCCAGCGAGTTGATCAATCCGATGTTCGGTCCTTCTGGAGTCTCAATGGGACAAATGCGGCCATAGTGGGTGGGGTGCACGTCGCGCACCTCGAACCCGGCCCGCTCCCGCGTCAAGCCCCCCGGCCCGAGAGCCGACAGACGCCGCTTGTGGGTAATCTCCGACAGCGGATTGGTCTGATCCATGAACTGGGACAACTGGGAACTGCCGAAGAATTCCCGCACTGCCGCCGCGGCTGGCTTGGCATTGATCAAGTCGTGGGGCATCACGGTGTCGATGTCCACCGAGGACATGCGTTCCCGAATGGCCCGCTCCATGCGCAGCAATCCGACGCGATATTGGTTCTCCATCAACTCGCCTACTGAGCGCACGCGCCGGTTGCCGAGATGATCGATATCGTCGATGGATCCCTTGCCATCTTTCAAGCCCACTAGCAGCTTGATCACCGCTAGAATATCGTCGCGCCGCAGCACCCGGATGGTATCGGGAACCGTCTTGTCGGGGAAGTTCAGCCGTGAATTCATCTTCACGCGCCCAACCGCCGACAGATCGTAACGTTCGGAGTCGAAGAAAAGGCCTTGGAACAGGGCCTCGGCGGTCTCGAGCGTCGGCGGCTCCCCCGGGCGCATCACCCGGTAGATGTCCACCAGCGCTTCCTCGCGGGAGGTATTCTTGTCTACCGCCAGGGTATTGCGGATGTACGGCCCGACATTACGGTGATCAATGGCCAGGATGGGCAACTCGGTGATGCCGACTTGCTCCAGGGTGGCCAGAATCACGGCGGTGATTTCGTCACCGGCCTCAACGTAAATCTCACCAGTGGCCTCATTGATCAGATCCAGGGCCATGTAGCGCCCAAGAAGATCCTCTTGCCCCACCAGGATATCGTTCAGCCCCTGCTCTTTGAGCTTCTTAATGGTGCGCGGCGTGATCTTGGTCCCCGCCTCGGCGACCTTTTCCCCGGTGTTGGCATCGATCAAATCATAGAGCAGCTTGGTGTTCTTCAAGGGCTCCGGATCGAAGGTGGTCTTCCATCCCTTTGGCCCCCGCGTATAAATCAGAGTCTTGTAGAAATAGGAGAGGATCTCCTCGCTGTTCATCCCCTTGAGTTCATGCAGTTCCACCGGCCGGCTATCGGCCTTGCGCGCGACACGCAGCGCTTCGGTGGCAACATTGTCCAAGGCGTACAGCAGGGTCGAGACCGGCAGCTTGCGGCGCCGATCGATGCGCACGTACACGAGATCCTTGGCATCGAACTCGAAGTCCAACCACGAGCCGCGATAAGGGATGACCCGGGCGGCATACAAGAATTTTCCCGACGAATGGGTCTTGCCCTTGTCGTGATCAAAGAAAACGCCGGGACTGCGGTGCATCTGAGAAACGATGACGCGCTCGGTTCCATTGATGACAAAGGTTCCATTGGCGGTCATCAGGGGCATATCGCCCATGTAGACATCTTGTTCTTTGATGTCGCGGATGGAGCGAGCGCCGCTGTCCTCATCCACGTCCCACACCACCAGGCGCAGCGTCACCTTCAAGGGCGCGGCGAAGGTCATTCCCCTCTGCTGGCATTCCTCGACGTCATACTTCGGCTGTTCCAGCTCGAATTTGACAAATTCCAGCGTTCCCCGTTCGGAAAAATCCTTGATCGGGAAAATCGACTTGAACACTTCTTGCAAGCCGACGTCGGTCCGCTTTTCGGCAGGAATGTTCATCTGGAGGAAGTGATCGTAGGAGCTTTTTTGCACCTCGATCAAATTTGGCATTGGGGCAACCGTAGGGATACGCCCGAAGCTCTTGCGAATACGCTTCCGGCCCGTGTAGGAATTTGCCATTGCCGCTCCTCATCATCTTGAACTTAAAACCGTGGAGCCTGGAAACTGTGGCTCCTCGTCTCAACTCTTTTTACCACCAACGTCCCTGGCAACATCCCTGGACGAAGGCATCAACGCCACTGGCCGAAGGGCGGCGGGTTTCCCCGCTGCCTTCCGGCCTCGTGACGGTAAGATCGCCCCAAAGGGACGTCTTACTTGACCTGCACCTTGGCGCCGACTTCTTCCAGCACCTTGCGGAGCTTCTCGGCTTCGTCCTTGGAAACGGCTTCCTTGACGGTCTTGGGCGCACCCTCGACCAGGTCCTTGGCTTCCTTCAGACCGAGACCGGTAATGGCGCGGACTTCCTTAATGACGTTGATCTTTTTCTCACCGGCTTCCACCAGGATCACGTCAAATTCCGTCTGCACTTCGGCAGGAGCAGCGGCGGGGCCGGCGGCGGCAGCAACGGCCACCGGCGCGGCGGCGGAAACGCCCCACTTCTCTTCCAACATCTTGGACAGCTCGGCGGCTTCCAGAACGGTCAGGGCGGACAGCTCGTCAACGAGCTTATTCAGATCAGCCATAAAAAAACACTCCTTAGCGATAACTTGGATTCTGGGAAGTTAACAACGAGCCTCACGCGGCTTCGTCCTTCGTGGCGTAAGCGCCGAACACGCGCGCAAGCTGCCCGGCGGGCGCTTGAATCACGGCGGCGATACGGGTAGCCGGCGTCGAGATCATACCAACCAACTGGCCCCGCAGCGCGTCGAGCGACGGCAAAGCGGCCAGGGCCTTCACCCCGTTCACGTCCAGGCGCACGCCAGCCAAGGATCCACCGAGGATCTTCAGCTTTTCGTTGCCCTTGGCGAACTCGGCGGCGGCCTTTGCGGCGGCGACCGGGTCCTTCGAAAAGGCAATGGCGGTCGGGCCGGTAAACAGGTCGGTCAGAGTCTCGTAAGCGGTTCCTTGAAGAGCGAGCTTGGTGAGACGATTCTTGGTCACTTTGAAGTTGGCACCGGCCGCACGCATTTTGCTCCGGAGCACGGTGATTTCCGCAACCGTCAAACCCGAATAATGGGTGACGACCACCAAACCAGCATCCTCCAGCCTTCCATGCAGCGCACCGACCCACTCTTTCTTTTGTGTCCGGTCCACATTCGTCTCCAAACGAACGAGCGAAGTCGAAAACCACGACTTCGCTTCTGTTTTGCCCTCTGGTGCCAAAACTTGGCACCGGTGGCCTGTCCCAGAAGATCCAAGCCTTTTCCCAAATCCCTTAAGGGAATTAAAGAAATGCCTTCCCCTTCTGTCTACGCAGGCGCGTTAAACTTCAAGCCAGAAAAGCGCCATAGGGCTTTTTCCTGGCACCTGCGGTCTCGGACAGGTCGAGGGGCGTCCCTTGCGGTTCACCCCTCTACCCCTCGCCCCAAGGGACGAGGGTTGATATCAAGAGCCGGGAAAACACCCGACCCTCGATATTTATCCAGTATATTTATCCAGCGATGCTATCCAGGACCACCTTCATGCCCGGCCCCATGGTGGAGCTCAAGGAAATCTTCTTCATGTAGGTTCCCTTGGCCCCGGCGGGCTTGGCCTTGATGATGGCATCCACGAACGCGCGAATATTCTCGATCAGCTTCGCCTGTTCAAACGAAGCCTTGCCGATGCCCGCGTGAATGATACCGGCCTTCTCGACGCGGAACTGCACCTGTCCGGCCTTGGCGGCACGAATGGCCTCGGTCACGTTGGGGGTCACGGTTCCCAGCTTCGGGTTTGGCATCAAATTACGCGGCCCGAGGATCTTACCCAACCGGCCCACCACACCCATCATGTCGGGCGTGGCGATACAGCGGTCAAAATCCATGAATCCGCCTTGGATCTTCTCGGCCAGGTCCTCGGCACCGACGATATCGGCACCCGCCTTACGCGCTTCCTCGGCTTTATCGGCCTTGGCGAACACGGCGACGCGCACGGTCTTGCCGGTGCCGTGGGGCAGCTCGATCATGCCGCGCACCATCTGATCGGCGTGACGCGGATCAACGCCCAGGTTCAGCGCAATCTCAATGGTTTCGTCGAACTTGGCCTGGGCGCCACTCTTGATGATCGCGACGGCCTCGTCCAGGGTGTAGAACTTGTTGCGGTCAATGGAGGCGGAAACGGCCTTCAGACGCTTTCCAACATGAGCCATCTTCAGATTACTCCACCACCTTGAAGCCCATGGACCGAGCCGAACCAACGATCATAGTCGCGGCGGCTTCGATATCATTGGCGTTGAGATCGACCATCTTCTTCTCGGCGATTTCACGAATCTGCGTCATCGTTACTTCGCCCACCGTGTTGCCTTTGCCAGGAGTCTGCGACCCCTTCTGCTGCCCGGCGGCCTTCTTCAAGAAGTAGGTGATCGGGGGCGTCTTGGTGACGAAGGTGAAGGTGCGATCAGAATAGGCGGTGATTACCACAGGAATCGGCATACCCACTTCCAACTGCTGCGTCTGCGCGTTGAAAGTCTTGACGAATTCCATGATGTTCAAACCGCGCTGACCCAACGCCGGGCCAATGGGCGGAGACGGATTGGCCTTACCGGCCGGAACTTGCAGCTTGATATAGCCAATAACTTTTTTTGCCATCTTCTCTCATCCTCTGAGGGTCAGAGTTGGCGGTACGGCCCATGGCGTGGCCTTCCGCCGCTCGGGAAAAAAACTGCTCAGACCTTTTCGACCTGGGCGTACTCCAGCTCGACCGGAGTCGAGCGTCCGAAGATCGACACCGCAACCTTCAGGCGGGCGCGCTCTTCGTCCACTTCCTCCACCTGTCCATTGAACGAGGTGAAAGGACCATCACACACGCGAACCTGCTCGCCGACCTCGAAGGTGACGGAGGGCTTGGGCCGCTCCACGCCTTCTTGCACCTGCTGTAGGATGCGCAACGCCTCTGCCTCGGAGATGGGAATCGGGCGACCTTTGCCCCCCAGGAAACCCGTCACCTTGGGCGTGTTTTTCACCAAATGCCAGGTGTCATCGGTCAGCGCCATCTTCACCAGAACATAGCCGGGGAAGAACTTGCGCTCGGCATTCACCTTGGTGCCACGACGCACCTCCACCACCTCTTCAGTAGGGACGAGGATTTCCTCGAACAGGGAAGCCATACCCTTCTGCTCAGCCTGCTCGCGCACCGACTGAGCCACCTTCTTCTCAAAACCAGAATAGACGTGAACAACGTACCAGCGAGGCGTTATGGCCGAAGTCATCACTCTACCCTCTCAGCAGACGAAGCAACCAAGCGAACAGGGAATCAACGCCTGTCAGGAACACCGCAGCGATCACAACCATGATGAAGACCATGATGGTGGAAATAATCGTCTCGCGTCGGGTCGGCCAAGTTACCTTGGACATTTCTTGCCGAACTTGCTTGACGAATTGCCCTGGAGTCGTTCTTGCCATTGGTCTCTTCAAACGGTTGAGCGTCTAACAAACGCTGGCAGGAGTGGAGGGGCTCGAACCCCCAGCCCCCGGTTTTGGAGACCGGTGCTCTACCAGTTGAGCTACACTCCTGCAATCGACGCCAGGGAAACCCAGGCGCCGCGATCAAGATCACGGCTTATATAGACCTCTTACGAGCTTGGCAACCCTCGTTTTTGTTGGCGAGAGAAAAGCGTCGGGGTCAAGGGGCTCCCGCCCCTTGTGGGGGTGTCGGGGGCAAGGCCCCTGACGAGGGCGTAAGCCCATCCAGCCCCCCCCACCCCGACCCCCCAACAAAAACCCCCCGAAACAATAGGGGGGGTTTTGTTGGGGGGTCGGGGTGGGTGGGCTGGATGGGCGTACGCCCAGGTCAGGGGCGCCGCCCCCGACACCCCCGCGAAGGGGCAACGGCCCCTTGACCCCGATCTTGTCTTCAAACGCCTCACGGCTCATTATGTCCCTATGAAACCGAGAACCTCCAGGAGAGCGCCCCCTCCTGATCTACCGTTGCGTCCTTGCGATCATCCAGGCTGCTCTCACGCGGGAGAGTACCGGGCACCCCAGGCGCGTGACCGATTGAACGAGTACTATTGGTTTTGCCTGGATCACGTTCGCGCGTATAACGCCGCATGGGATTACCACAAGGGCATGACCATCGACGAGATCGAGCAAGAGGTCCGCAGTTCGATCACCTGGCAGAGGGAAACCTGGCCGCTGGGAGCAAAAACCTCTCAACGTAAGTTTTCCTTCACGATCCATGATCCCTTCGAGATTTACGCGGACGCGGCAGAGGCGGCGCATGCCCCCCGTTCGCGCCCTCCCTCACCGGAGGAGGAGGCCATGCGGGTGTTGGAGTTGACGGAACCTCTGACCTTGGTAAGCTTGAAGACGCGTTACAAGCAGTTGGTCAAACGGCATCATCCGGATGCCAACGGAGGCGACAAAGCGGCCGAAGAGGTCTTTAAACGAATTAACCAGGCTTACACCACTCTTCTGCAAAGTTTAAACGCGTGATGTTCGCGCTCTTTCCTTAAAAGGGGACTTTTCGCTCATGACCGCTGCCAGTCTTCCTGATATCCAGGTGAATGCTCAAGCGCTTTTCGGCCTTCCCTGCGCGTTGACGGTTCCGGCGTTTTCGACGGCCTCGGAGCATGTGCCAGAGGTGGATACCAGTTATCGTTTCGACCCGGATACCACACGGGCCATTTTGGCGGGTTTTGCGTTCAATCGTCGGGTGATGGTGCAAGGCTATCACGGTACGGGGAAGTCGACGCATATCGAGCAAGTGGCCGCACGTTTGAATTGGCCCTGTATTCGGATCAATCTGGACAGTCACATCAGCCGGATCGATTTGATCGGTAAGGACGCCATTGTCCTGAAGGACGGCAAGCAGGTCACAGAATTCCGCGAGGGCATTCTCCCTTGGGCCTTGCAGCACCCCTGCGCCTTGGTGTTTGACGAATACGATGCGGGACGCCCCGATGTGATGTTCGTGATTCAGCGGGTCTTGGAGGTGGAAGGACGGTTGACGCTGCTCGACCAGAATCGCGTGATTCGGCCCCATCCGGCGTTTCGGCTGTTCTCGACCACCAACACGATTGGTCTTGGGGATACCACGGGGCTGTATCACGGGACGCAACAGATCAACCAGGGTCAGATGGACCGTTGGAATATCGTGGCGACGTTGAATTATCTAGAACACGAGGCCGAGGTCGAGATCATCGTCGCCAAATTCCCCGCCTTTGACACCCCAGAGGAGCGCAAGGTGATCGATCGCATGGTCGCCATGGCGGATCTCAGTCGTCAAGGCTTCATCAACGGCGACATCTCCACGGTGATGAGTCCGCGCACGGTGCTGACTTGGGCCGAAAACAGCAAGATCTTCGGTGATATCGCCTTTGCCTTCCGTCTGACCTTCCTCAACAAGTGCGACGAGGTGGAGCGCCCAATCCTGGCGGAATACTATCAACGCTGCTTTGACGTGGAACTGCTACAGCCCCCCAGTCGCGTCGCACTCTAAGAGGGAGGGCAAGCCGTGGCGGCACCATCCAACGCTTCCCCCCCCTTTGGGGGAAAGGAAACGCCTGAGGAGACTCTGAAGCGGAGCACGGTCTCGACCGTTCGGGCGCTCGCGGGGCAGCGGGAGCTTCAAGTGGGGTTTCTCGCAGCACCCGGCCCCGCTCATGCCATCAGCGTGCGCGAGCCTTTGACGTCTTCGTCCCCCGGCCTGGTGCGTTTGCCGGCTCCGCCCCGCCGCCCGTCTCCGGCAGAGGTTGCGTTCCTGAGGGGGAATGCCGACGCGGTGGCGTTGCGTCTGCGGTATCATGATCCCCTCATTCACGTTCGCCTCCTGCCGCGAGGCCTGGAAGCCCGGGAGGCCTGCGAGGCGGTGGAACAAGCCCGAATCGAGGCCTTGGGCGGGAAGACCATGACGGGAGTCGCCAACAACTTGGCCGCCGCTCTCGCGCAGCGCTGCCACGAGACCGGTCTGGATAAAGCGGTGGATCGGGGGGACGTTCCCTTGGCCGAGGGACTGGGGCTGATCGCTCGGGAGATTTTCACCGGCACCCCCTTACCCACCGCTGCCCAGCCCGCCGCCGAGGCCTGGCGTACCCTGGTCGAACCCCGCATTGGTGCGGGTCTAGCGGCGTTACGGGCGGTCTTGACGGATCAAGCCGCCTTCCTGACCCACTTCAAGGCCCTTCTCCCCGCCTTGGATCTGTTGTCCGCCGATGAACTGGAGCAAACCCAGCGCCGCGACAGTGAAGACACCGCAGATCAAAGCGGCGATAACGAGTCCGCAGAAGGAGACCGTTCCCCCGACGATCAGCACACGCGGGGCGAGGACGGGGCGGTGGAGGCCTCGGATCCCTCCTCCGAGGCTACGGAAGATCAATCCACAGGAGAGGACGGCGGCGGCGACCCCTTGGCCGGCCCCGGAATGGAAGCGCAAGAGACCGTAGGCCGCCAGTCCGGAAAGCATCCCGCCCTGGCTGCGGTCTGTCTCGAACCAGCGTATCGCGCCTACACCACGCGCTTCGACCAAGTGGTCCTCGCCCCTGAGCTGTGCGAGCCCGAGGAATTGGTCCGGCTTCGCAACCAACTCGATCAGCAAATTGCCCGCTTTCAAAATATCGTCTCCAAGCTGGCCAATCGCCTGCAACGCAAGCTCATGGCCCAGCAAACCCGCGCCTGGGAGTTCGACCGCGAGGAAGGCATCCTCGATACTGGCAGACTAGCGCGGGTGGTTACCGATCCGGCCCATTCGCTCTCCTTTAAGGTGGAAAAAGAGACGGCGTTTCGCGATACCGTGGTCACGCTCTTGATCGATAATTCTGGCTCCATGCGTGGGCGTCCCATTTCCATCGCGGCAACCAGTGCCGAAATTTTGGTGCGAACCCTAGAACGATGCGCCGTCAAGGTTGAAGTCCTCGGCTTCACCACCCGGACCTGGAAAGGGGGACAAGCCCGCGAACAGTGGCAAAAGGAGGGAAAACCAAGCCTCCCCGGCCGACTGAATGATTTGCGCCACATCATCTATAAATCCGCCGATATGCCGTGGAGAAGAGCCCGCGCCGGAATGGGCCTCATGCTCAAGGAAGGCATCTTGAAGGAAAATATCGACGGGGAGGCGCTCTTGTGGGCACACGAGCGCCTCCTCGCCCGGCCTGAGCAACGTCGGTTCCTCATGGTGATCTCTGACGGAGCACCGGTGGATGACTCCACCCTGTCCGCCAATACCCCGACTTACCTGGAAAAACACCTGCGAGAAGTCATCACTTTCATCGAAACGAAATCTCCGGTAGAGCTGATCGCTATTGGAATCGGGCATGACGTGACGCGCTATTATCGTCGGGCGGTGACCCTGATGGATGCCGAGGAATTGGGAGGTGCGGTTGTTCGGCAGTTGGGCGCTCTGTTTGAGGGATAATTTATTTAAGAAATTTCATTCAGGGTAGAAGACTCGCTTGAAAAGTGATATTTCTAACGAAGTTGTTAGCGTTGACGTGAGACAGCACAAAACAGAAACATTCCATGGAGTTGGCGCTCTACAAGGGCAAGCGCCCGGTGACCGGCGAGGAGCAGATCGGCCCGGTGACCGGCGACCCGGCGCGCTTCAGTCGGTTTGACCAGTCTTCGCGGACGGGGCCATGAAGGTGAAGGATGCCCTCATCGACCATCCCAACGTTACCGTCACTTTCAAGGATGGGAAGGCGGTCCCTTGGACTGACTCGTTTCGGGTCCCTGCCCTACCATCCGGCGGGGTACGCCAAGGTGCGAGCCCTGGGACGAGCCGTGCCCCCTGCGCTCCCCGATACCCCGTTGACAACCGAAGAGGAGGCGCACTGGGTCCACCTGCTCAGGACACGGTTGTGTGCCTAACCCTAACTCCAGACCGCAAGGGGGAGCTCCATGCAGCTCGACTTTCATCATGCTGTCACTTATCTCTGCGCCCGTTTGGCCGGTTATCCGGTCGCCAGCGCCGAAATCATCGCTTATGCGGCTCAATACGTGGATGACGCGGTGGACGAGAGCGTGCTGTGCTTCACCAGTGGGGCCCGCTTTGCCCGCATCGCCACCGCCCACGACATGATCGACCTGAAAAATATGAATTACGAGGACGGCCTTAAGGTATGGCAGCCGTTCCATTTCCTCGCCGGCAACAACAACTTGCCTGCGGGGACCGATCCAGCCGGCAAGTTCATCGAAAAGCTGATCTGTCGCCCCAATAGCGTTATCGCTCGTGACATGGTCCGTGCCGCCTTCGATGACATCAAAAAACCCTACGCCTTGCACCGTTTGGGCATTGCCATGCACGTCTATGCGGATACTTGGGCACACCAGGGGTTTGCGGGCGTCCTTCATCCCGTCAATGCCATCGACAGCATTCAAACGCCTTCCTCCGGCACCGTGGAACGGTTTCTCGACCTCTTGAAAAAGGCGGCACCTCCCGTGGGGCATGCTCAGGCTGGCGTGCTCCCCGATATGCCATTCTTGCAATGGAAGTACAAAAATGGCCGGAACGAGACCGTAACGCGCGACAATACCGCCTTATTTTGTGATGCCGCCGATAATCTTTGCAAATGGATGGAGCGTTTTCGCCTTGGTGATCCTGACGCCGAGGTGCGAGGCATTGATTCAGCAAATAGGATGGCGATCAAGACCCTGTTCACCAAAAACCAAGAGATCGACGAGAATAAACGCCAGCAAGCTTGGTTGAATGCCATGGGGAACGGCGCGACATTTGTCCTTGACGGAAAAGGGATCGCCGAAAAGCCCGCCTACCCCTTGAAGGGGGCGCGTTCGTGGATGTCGCAGGCCTTGGGGACTGACAACAAGCAAGACAGCTACGTCATGAAGGAGGCCTTCGCCACCAGCAACTGGAAGTACTTCCATGATGCGGCGCAGGCCCATCGCTTCGATGTCATGCACGAGATCTTGCCGGCGTATGGTATCTTTGTCGGATAATCCCGTTTGGAGCGTACCCCTTGCGGTGAAAGAAAAGGGGGTCCGGGGCATGGCCCCGGGCGGGGTATGGGGCGGCAGCCCCGGCGTAAGCCACCCCCCCAACCCCC
>JAVBJO010000070.1:0-16713 GCA_031546925.1 Rhodospirillaceae bacterium | reverse complement strand
AAATCCCCCGAAATCATCGGGGGATTTTTTTGGTGGGGTCGGGTGGAAGGGGGGCTTGGCTTACGCCATCGTCAGGGGCGCTGCCCCCGACACCCCCGCAAGGGGCAAAAGCCCCTTGACCCCATCGCTCACTCCTCCGCTGGCACCACCCGTTTTTTTCCTTCCTCATCCACCGCGACGTAGGTAAACGTCGCACTGGTCACCAACAACTCCCGCGCATTACGTCTTTGCCGCGCAACCCAAGCCTCAACCAGCACGGCGATGGAGCTCTTGCCGATTCGCTTAATTTGGGTATAGCAACTCAACACATCCCCAACTTTAACGGGATGATGAAATTCCATGGCCTCGACGGCGACGGTGGTGACTCGTCCAGCGGCACGTTGATAGGCGTGGATACTCCCGGCCATATCCATTTGGCTCATGAGCCATCCACCGAAGATATTCCCATGGGGGTTGGTATCGGCGGGCATAGCGATGGTTCTAATCGCGATGAGGCTATCAGGCGGCGGGGCGTTTTCGTCGGTTTGGCTGCTGTTCAAGATAGGCATCCTCCTTTATGGATTTGCGTCAAAGGTATGACATCTGCTTGCGTGAGGAAAGGGGCACCCTATAATGGCGTCCATGTCTGATCTGCTACAAAATCTGGCCACCAAGAGCGGCGGCGACTATTCCGCGAAGGATATCGAGGTGTTGGAGGGCCTAGAGCCCGTCCGCCGCCGTCCTGGCATGTACATTGGCGGGGTCGACGAGCGCGCGCTCCATCATCTTGTCTCGGAGGTGTTGGATAACGCCATGGATGAGGCAGTTGCGGGACATGCCACCTGGATTGACCTAGAGTTAGACACAGAGGGCGTAGCGACTGTCCGGGACAACGGTCGAGGCATCCCCGTCGATCCTCATCCCCGATTCCCGGATCGGAGTGCCCTTGAGGTGATCGTGACGACGTTGCATTCGGGCGGTAAGTTCGGGGGCGATGCGTACAAGGTTTCGGGTGGTTTGCACGGAGTTGGTATTTCGGTTGTGAACGCTCTGTCAGATCGCCTGGTGATCGAGGTTGCCCGGGAGCGAAAACTCTACCGCCAAGAATTTTCCCGTGGCGCTACCCTTGGCCCCTTGATCGAGGTGGGACCGATTCAGAATCGTCGCGGTACCACGGTGTCGTTCCACCCTGACGCGGAGATCTTTGGCGAAAAGGCGCGTTTCAAGGCCCCCACGCTGTATCGTTTAGCCCGCTCCAAGGCGACGCTGTTCCGAGGCGTGAAGATTCGCTGGAAATGTGATCCCTCGTTGCTCGAGGAAACGGATGACGTTCCCTCTGAGGAAATTTTGCATTTTCCCAATGGGTTGGCTGATTTTCTTCAGATGGTGCTCAAAGGACGTGCCCTTATCACGCGTGGATTTTTTTCCGGAACCGCCCCCTTGTCGGACGACATGGGTCAAGTGGAGTGGGTGGTGGCGTGGCCCGACGACGAGGAAGACGGCTTCCTCAATACCTACTGCAACACGGTTCCCACGCAAGAGGGCGGCACGCACGAGCAAGGCCTTCGCAATGCCCTGACCAAAGGCTTGCGGGCTTATGGCGATCTTCTTAACAACAAGAAAGCCGGGCAGGTGGCCTCAGAAGACGTGATGAGTGGCGCTTGTGTGCTGCTCTCGCTGTTCCTCCGGGATCCTCAATTCCAAGGCCAGACCAAGGACAAACTGGTCAGCGTCGAGGCCACACGCTTGGTGGAAAGCGCCATCAAGGACCACTTCGACCACTGGCTCTCGGCCGATCCTGAGTCTGGGAAAGCCTTACTCCAGCGCATCGTTGACCGGGCCGAGGAGCGCGGACGGCGTAAAGCCGCCAAGGAAACCAACCGTAAAACCCCCACCCGTCGCCTGCGCTTGCCGGGCAAGCTGGCCGATTGCGCTCGTCAGACCAAGGCAGGGACCGAGTTATTCCTGGTGGAGGGCGACTCGGCGGGAGGCTCCGCCAAATCCGGCCGCAATCGCGAGATTCAAGCAATCCTGCCCCTGCGCGGCAAGATTCTAAACGTCGCCTCTGCCTCAAGTGATAAAATGAGGCAGAATCAAGAACTTAAAGACCTTATTGAAGCTCTTGGATGCGGTGTACGGGGCAGCTACGATGACGATAAATTACGCTACGAGCGGGTTATCATCATGACAGACGCCGACGTGGACGGTGCTCATATCGCCAGCCTGCTGATGACATTTTTCTACCAGGAAATGCCGGAGCTGATCCGCAATGGCCATCTCTTCCTCGCCTTGCCGCCATTGTATCGCTTGGCCCATGGCCAGACCGTTATCTACGCCCGCGATGACGCCCACAAGGAGGAGCTTCTGCGCTCTCTCTTCGCGCATAAAAAGAACGTAGAAATAAGTCGTTTCAAAGGGTTGGGAGAGATGCCTCCCGCACAGCTTAAAGAAACCACCATGGACCCCAAACGGCGCACTCTCCTGCGGGTGGTCCTACCCACCGGCCGGACCGAGGAGGATCACGAGGAGGCCAAAGTGGTCGCCAATCTCGTCGAGACCCTCATGGGCCGCAAACCGGAACTGCGCTTTCACTATATCCAGAAGCACGCCAAATTTGTTACGGATTTGGATGTCTAGAGCCAATTGGGACCACGATGCCGAGGGGTACGATGCCATGCGCCGCCGCTTGGTGCCGTGCTTTGATCTGCTTTATGGAACCGCACTCCGACTGATTGAGGACTGGGGAACCCCGCGTAAGGTCCTCGACCTTGGAGCGGGAACGGGACTCTTTTCGGAACAGCTTCGCGCCAGTTATCCCGACACACACTTTCACCTGATCGACGGGTCTTCGGGGATGCTCTCCCAAGCTCGCCGACGCTTTTCCGACCAAGGCGGAATTACTTTTTCCCTGGGCGATATGCGAGAAACCGATCTGGGAGGCCCCTGGGATATAGTCGTTTCCGCTCTAGCGATTCATCATCTAGACGACGACGAAAAGAGGGCCCTCTTTCAACGCATTCGGTCCGCCCTGATGCCGGGCGGTTTGTTTGTCAATGTTGAGCAAGTCCATGGCCCAACCTCCGAAGCGGAAGACCGTTACGCCCGATTCTGGCTTGAACAGATCTCTGCTCTGGGCGTTCCAGAAGATGAGATTGGCAGGGCACAAGAACGCATGAGCGATGATTGCTGCGCGAGTATGGAGGAACAACTTCACTGGCTGCGTGAGGCCGGCTTCTCCGATGTGGATTGCAGCTTCAAAGCTTGGCGGTTTGCGGTCTTGAGTGGCCGTGTATGATACCGGGCAAGGGCGAAAAAACCCGGCATTTACTGGCTGCGATGGACCGCCAGCCCTGCAGCAGCCTGACAGGTTGGCATCATCTCTATCCGGTTGATATTGACGTGGGATGGCTGTTGGGCCACCCACAAAACGGCCTCTGCCACATCTTCCGAAGTTAGGGGCGTGGTTCCAGCATAAATCCGAGCGGCAGCCTCAGCGTCTCCATGAAAACGGACCAGGGAGAACTCGGAGCCACCGCAGAGTCCCGGCTCGATATTGGTGACACGCACGTGGGTCTTGTTGAGATCCGCCAGGAGATTAAGGGAGAACTGGCTCACGGCGGCCTTGGTCGCACCATAGATGTGGCCACCGGGGTAGGGGTAACTCCCAGCGACAGAGGAAATATTAATGATGTGACCCCGGTTTCGCTCGACCATTCCGGGTAGGATCGCATGCGTAACGAACATCAATCCCTTAAGATTGGTATCCACCATAGTCTCCCAGTCATCGAGATCCGCCTTGTAGGCAGGGTCCAGTCCCAGAGCCAGCCCAGCATTGTTGACGAGAATATCAAGAGCAGCAAACTCGTCGGGGAGGCTAGCCACGGCGCTTGATACGGCCACCCGGTCGCGGACATCCAGATCCAGAAGATGGATTTGCCCACCCAATTCGGTTTGCAGGGCTTGCAAACGCTCCCTTCGGCGCCCACAAAGGACCAGGCGCGCCCCCAGAGCCGCCATACGACGCGCAATCGCGGCACCGAATCCGGCGGTTGCCCCAGTGATAAAGACGGTCCGGTTGTTCCAGTTAATCATTTCGGTTTCACAACTTTCTCATCAGGTCCAAGATCAAGCGGCACCCGTTTCATGATGAATTGGGGAGGGGGCGAGAGAGGTCCATCAATTTTCCAGAGATAGACTCGCGTGCCCTTCAGGTCATAGACCTCAGTGGCATTATGCCGGAGAACCTCTTTTGAATCCGTTGTGATTCTGAACTCCCCCTTCATGTTGATGCCGGAAGCAACGAGTTGGCTCGCATCGGCAGGTCGAAGGGAGTTCCCACCGATACCAATGGTCCCATCATCATTTGATTTCATCAACAGAAGTTTTGCATCGCGACGAAATAGGGTAATTAAGTCACCATCAAATATAAATCCCTCTAGATCATATTTAATGCGGAAACGACCTTGACCGAGATTCGTTAAATTTCTTTCACAAGCAGCATTATCACGTATCCACGCATCTGTTTTTGGATCTTTTTTGGGTTTCCCCTGCTCATCTCTGATAACAGGACAGATCGCTGGATCACGAACAAGGTCCTTGTATATGTTTTTAATTTTATCCTGTTCATTTTCCTTTGTTATTTTCCCATCTTTATAATCTTTAAGGATAAAAAGGTAGATAACATCCCCTTCAAACGTGATGTGATATTTTCCTTCTTTAGAAAGAATCAACTCGCTTTTAAATTTATCTGGGATGTAGCAGGAGGAGAGGGTAAGGGCTGCAAGGATGCAAGCCGTTCCCATCTTAAGCGCTTTTTTTATCATGCTTTCCCCTCCAGTCTTTTTGCATCCACCCAGAATTCCTCCATCTCTTCGAGAGAGGCATCCCTCGGATGACGCCCAAGATCCGCCAAACGAGCTTCCACGTGGCGAAACCGTCGCTCAAATTTCCCATTCGCACGCCCAAGAGCCTGCTCAGGATTGATTTTGAGCTTACGCGCTAGATTAACGCAAGCAAAGAGAACATCACCGAACTCATCTTCGATCCGGTCCTGGGAGGCGAGGATAGAGACTTCGTACCGGAGTTCGTCCAGTTCCTCGTTAATTTTGGCAAAAACCTCTTCGGGTCCATTCCAATCAAAGCCCACGCCAGCGGCGCGATTCTGAAGCTTGATGGCACGTGTCATCGGAGGAAGGGTCCGTGCGACGCCATCGAGCGTGCTGGCACAGCCCTTAGTGACGCGCTCTGCCGCTTTGCCATCTTCCCATGCGGCCGTCTGCGCCTCGGGACTGCGAGGCGGGGCATCGGCAAAAATATGCGGGTGACGCCGGATCATCTTGGTGATGATGGCCTCGACAACGGCATCGAAATCGAAAGCCCCTTGGTCCTGCGCCATTTGCGCGTGGAAAACCACCTGGAACAACAGATCGCCCAGCTCATCTTTTAACGCCACGAGGTCGTTTTGCTGGATGGCATCGGCCACCTCATAGGCTTCCTCAATGGTATGGGGCGCGATAGAGGAGAAAGTTTGCTGCAAATCCCAGGAACAGCCACGTTCAGGATGGCGCAGAGTGGCCATGAGGTCGAGCAGACGGTCGATGGGGCGCAAAATCAGGCTCCAAAAATTAGATGAGTTTCGATCCCAGGCGAGCAAACCGGCAAAAAATTTCCCGAGGCTCCCGGATCAGGGTTCAGAGACCCCGTTATCCCACGGAGGAGGTGATGGAAGGAATGGATTTCTCCGCCCACGAACATCCCCATTTGTCGCATAATGCATATTATGGGTACAAATTGTATGAAGGAATGAGGGCAGGTGGCATCAGTCTGCCTTTAATCCTATTTGCCAACGATGCAGCGATGGTCCATCATAGGTGCCATGACAAGCAATAACGCAACCTTCCAAGAGATCGTTTCGGCCCTGGACATCATCGGCATTGCGGTGTTTGCCATCTCCGGCGCTTTGGTGGCGGCCCGTCGTCAGATGGATCCCATTGGCTTTATCATTGTCGGGACTGCCACGGCCATCGGCGGCGGCACATTACGCGATCTCGTGCTGGGGGTTCACCCGGTCTTCTGGGTGTCGGATTCCACCTTTCTGGTGATCAGCTTCACCGTATCGCTGGCGACATTCTGGCTGGCTCGCCCTTTGACGCGACTTTATCCCGTCCTGGTGTGGCTCGATGCGATTGGAATGGCCTTGTTTGCGGTTACAGGAACGCAAAAGGCAGCATCGCTCGGAGCTTCGCCTGTGGTTGCAATTTTCATGGGCGTAATGACCGCGAGTTTCGGCGGTCTGATGCGCGATGTGCTGTGCGGCGAAAAGCCGCTGCTGTTCCATCGCGAGATTTATGCGAGCGCCGCGATTGTCGGCGGAGCGGTTTGGCTGGGCTCGGCCTGGCTTCCCCTGGTCCAGGAATCCCGTTTTGGGATTGCTTTCCTGGCCGCTTTCGGTGTCCGTGCTGCGGCCATCATCTGGAAGATCGGCCTGCCCCCTTACCGGCAGCCGTAGGAGAACCCCTACTCCGTTTCGATCACCAACCCATCGTAAGCCGGAATGATCTGAGGTGGCAGACGTTTGATTAAGGTCTCATAATCCAGGGTCACGGTCATGTGGGTGAGATAAACCCGCTGCGGACGAACGCGCTCGGCCCACTCCAGCACTTTATCGAGATGGGCATGGGTCGGATGGGGCTCATAGGTCAGACAGCCGACGATCCAAATCTCGATCCCCTGGAGAACTTGGAAGGCCTGTTCGGAAAGATTGACCACATCGGTGGAATAAGCGACCTTTTCGAAGCGGAATCCCATAGAATGACCATACCCATGATCCTGCTCGAACGGCACGACCGCCAGGGTGCCGACGTTGAACGGCCCGGTCATGGTATTGGGAAGCAGCATCGGCTTATAGATAGATTGACTTTCCCCGACGACGCCAAGGACGTAGGGAAACCGGCTTTGAATGCTCTTGAGGGTCTCCGGATCGGCCCAGATGGGCAGAGGCTTGCGCATAGCGCGATTAACCTCGCGAAGATCATCGATTCCATGGAGATGATCCGCATGGTCGTGGGTATAGAGCACGGCGGAGAGGCTTCGCACCTGAGCATCCAACAATTGCTGGCGACAATCCGGCCCGGTGTCCACCAGAACGCGATCACCCCCTTTTTCCACCAGGATTGAAGGCCGCCTCCGTCTATTCCGAGGATTGTTTGGGTCACACGCTCCCCACCCATGGGAAATGCTAGGGGATCCCGAGGCACTCCCACAGCCGAGGATGGTGATTTTCATGGAGGAACCACCTTGGAGAACAGCCGGAAGAAATTCGACGTTGTGGCCGCTGCAAGTTCCTGAAGCGAAACCCCCTTCAATTCCGCCACTTTCGCTGCGGTATGGGCCACGTAGGCGGGTTCATTTCGCTTACCGCGAAAGGGCAATGGCGCGAGGTACGGACTATCGGTTTCCACCAGCAACCGATCAAGGGGAAGCTCCTGAGCCGTCTGTTGCAGGGCTTCGGCCTTCTTGAAGGTCACGATTCCTGAAAGAGAGACGTATAATCCCATCCCCAGCACCTTTTGCGCCAGATCATGCCCCGAGCTGAAACAGTGGATCAACCCTGGGAAAGCCCCCTTCTCCATTTCCTCGGCGAGAATCGCAGCGGTATCTTCGTCAGCATCCCGAGTATGGACGATGAGTGGCAGCCCGGCCTTCCGCGCGGCGGAGATGTGGACTCGAAATGACTCCCGTTGCTGTTGACGCGGACTTTTGTCGTAATAATAGTCAAGCCCGGTCTCGCCGAATCCAACCACCTTGGGATGCTCGGCCAGACGGAGCAGCGTTTCCACATCCACGGCCGGTTCCTTTCCGGCCTCATGAGGATGGATTCCCACGGTGCAATAGACCTGGGGATAACGCTCGGCCACGTCCAACACCTGCTTGAATCGGCTGACATGGGTGCCGATCGTGAGCATCACCCCGACTCCAGCGTCAAGGGCTCTCGCTACGACGATATCCAACTCGGACGTAAAATCGGGAAAATCCAGATGACAGTGACTGTCCACCAGCATCAGGGTGTCACCTTCTCTTCCACGAACCGAGGGAAAACCCCCTGGGGAGGTGGTAGCTCGGTCCCCGGCTTCAAGGCATCGTGGGATCCACAATACGCTAGAGTTCGTTGCGTCTCCGGAATGGACAGCTGATCCAAGATTCGCGCCGATGAATCGGGCATGAAGGCTTGAGTCAGCAAAGCTACATTCCGCACGGTCTCAGCCAGCACCCACAAGACGGACTCCATGCGCAGGGGATCCTTTTTCCGCAGGGCCCAGGGGGCCTGATGATCCACATAGGCATTGGCGGCACGAATAACCTCCCAGATGGTCTCCAGCGCCTCATGATACATCTGCCGGTCGAGGGCATCCCTCACCTTAGGCAGAGCCCCATGGGCGGCATCGAGCATGCCTCGATCTTCAACGGTTGGCGTTGCATGCCCAGGCACCTTTCCTTCACAGTTCTTGGCCACCATAGAGAGGATGCGTTGAACCAAATTCCCGTAATCATTGGCGAGTTCGGAATTCATCCGCCCCATCATGGCGCGATGGTTGTAATCCCCGTCATTTCCAAACGGCATTTCGCGCAGTAGGAAGAAGCGAACTTGATCCAGTCCATAGGTTTCGATCAAGTGAAGGGGGTCAATGACATTTCCCAAGGACTTCGAGATCTTCTGCCCTTCGTTCGTCCACCACCCATGGGCAAACACGCGCTTGGGGAGCGGCAGATTGGCGGCCATCAGGAAGGCGGGCCAATAAACGGCATGGAAGCGCAGAATATCCTTCCCCACCATGTGCAGATCGGCAGGCCAGTGATCATTTGTCTCTGGATACCCGGTTGCGGTGAGATAATTGGTCAGAGCGTCCAACCAAACATACATCACGTGGGCATCATCCCCTGGCACGGGAACCCCCCAGCGGAAGCTGGTGCGCGAGATCGAAAGATCCTGCAATCCCCCTTTAACGAAGCTGATGACCTCGTTGCGCCGCGAGGTCGGAGCAATGAAGTTCGGATTTTCTTCATAGAAGGCGAGCAACCGATCCTGCCAAGCGGACAGGTGAAAGAAGTAGCTCGCTTCCTTGACCCACTCCACCGGGGCTCCGGCCTGGGTGAACTTCTTGCCATCGGGATGGGAAACCAGCTCATCCTCGGTGAGGAAAATCTCATCCCGGACCGAATACCACCCTTCGTAAGCGCCGAGGTAGATATTTCCCGACTCGAGTAACGTGTTCCACAAGTGGCGGCACGCATCCAGATGACGCGCCTCGGTGGTACGGATAAAATCGTCATTAGAGCAGTTGAGTCGCTTGGCCAAGTCCAGAAAGTTAGCGGAATTCATCGCAGCAAGGTCATGGGGAGTCATACCCAGGCCGATGGCAGTCTTTTCGACTTTCTGCCCATGCTCATCGGTTCCCGTCAGGAACTTGACATCGAACCCATCCAACCGCTTAAACCGAGCCAACACATCACAAGCGAGGGTCGTATAGGCATGGCCGATGTGGGGTTTGTCGTTGACGTAATAAATCGGCGTGGTGACATAGTAAGACTTGGCCCCACTCATGACCTTCTCCTCGGGATACGGTGTGCCGGGTGGCACGATCTAGGCTCGGGTAAGCCGTTCCATCATAAAGAACGCCGACACGATAGTTTGTTTGCGATCAAGATGGAGGCCCTCGGCCCGACCAAAAAGCGATGTGACGTTCTCCCACACATCGAGCCACTGTTCAAGGCCGGCAACGGAGAGTAGGCGCTGGAGGAGCGCTGCTTCTCCGGGAACGATCTCGGGGGGACAAACCCCTATTCCTCCGGCCCGGATCAAGCGGGCCAGCCACCAATCGAGCAGTTCAATCAACATGCGCCAAGCCCCATCGGCTTCGGGGCGCGTGAAGCGGTCGGCGAAACCATGAAGGGCCTCCACATCCACCCCCGGCATCCCTTCGATTACGGCAATCATCGCGCGATAAAGCTCAAGCCCACCCTCCTGGGCCAACGCCAAGGCTTTCCCGGCGCTGCCTTGCCCCAGACGCGCCAAGGCCCCCACATCCTCCTCATCCAATTCCGGAAAAAACCGCTGCAAGAGCGTTGTTACAACATCATTTCCCAGCGGGTTCAGCGCCAAATGGCGGCAGCGGGAGCGAATCGTTGGCAAGAGCGCCCCAGGGCGATGAGAAACCAACAACAACAAGGCATTACGAGGCGGTTCTTCCAGCACTTTCAGAACAGCATTCGCGGCATGCCGGTTCATCTCGTCGGCGGCATCGATGATGACCACCCGCCACCCGCCTTCTCCAGGGGTCAACGCCATAAAGCCGCTGATCCCACGCACGTCCTCGGCGATAATCTCACTTCTCAGCTTTGTCTTCTTGTCATCTGAAAAACCACGCTCAATCACCTTCAGATCGGCATGACTCCCGGCGGTGACGCGCCTGACAACAGGATGGGTTTCGGGCAAAAATAACTGTGTTGGCACCGGCTCCTCCAACAGCAGCCCTCCCTTGCCCCCACGACTGTTCCCTACCGTTAGAACGAAGCGAGCGATGGCGTAGGCAAAGCTCGCCTTCCCGATCCCTTTTGGTCCCGAGAGCAACCACGCATGGGCCAACCGCTCCGCGTTCCAGGCATCGAGAAAAGTCCGTTCCGCTGCCTCATGACCGAGGACATGGAAGCTTTCCCGAGGCGTGGGGATGACAGCACTCACCGAGCATCCCCCATGAGGCGCGTCTGCACGGCCCCCCACACAAGAGCCTCGACCTCCTCCACCGACAACGTCCCATCAAGCAGCACGCAGCGCCCAGGAGACCGTATCGCAATCTCGGTGAACCCGACCCTCAACTTTTCATGAAAATCTTGACCCATGGATTCGTAACGATTTTCGCAGCCCGCCCTCTGCCCAGCCCGCGCCAATCCTTCTGCAACGGGAAGGTCAAGGACCAGCGTCAGATCCGGCGCAAAAGAGGCACCCACGGTACGCAGGGTCAAGGCTTCCAGATCGACGACTGGCAAGCCATGCCCCCACCCCTGATAGGCCAGGGTCGAATCGGCGAAGCGATCACAGACCACCCAGTCGCCTCGCTCCAAAGCGGGCCAAACGGTTTTCAGCAAATGATCGCGGCGGGCAGCGGAGTGCAACAACGCCTCGGTCCACGGATCCCATCGGGCTGCCTCGCCAGTGACCAGGAGGGCACGAATGGCCTCGGCTCCCTCGCTTCCTCCCGGCTCCCGAGTGGCCACGGTGGAGATCCCCAAGCCCGTCAAAGCTGCGAGCAACCGTTTGACCTGGGTTGATTTCCCAGCGCCTTCTCCTCCTTCGAAGGTGATAAAGCGCCCGCGTGTCACGCTGCCTTTCCACCCTTGAAGAAATACTTGACGGTGGCTCCGATGCGCCCGAAGAAGCCTACCTTCTCCACATCGGCCCCGGCGACCAAAGGCAACTCCACGGTCTGAATCCCAGGAGCGGTAATGACCAGTGTCGCCACCTGCTGCCCTCGCTTGATGGGAGCCGGAATGGGTCCACTATAAACGGCGGTCACCTTCATATTGGGGCGCAGCTTCCTCGGCAAAGTGACTTCCAGCTTCTTAGCGGCGACCAGAGGCACAGTTTCGCTTACCCCCAGCCAAACCTCGGCCTCGACGACGGTTTCATCGGGTTTGAATAGGGCATAATCCTCGAATTCGCGGAAGGCCCATTCGATGAGACGTTCACTCTCCTCGGCTCGCTCTTTCAGGTTTTTCAGCCCATTGATAACCATGATCACGCGACGATCATTCCGCTTAACGGTCCCTACCAACCCATAGCCTGCCGATTCGGTATGCCCGGTCTTGAGCCCATCGGCCCCGGCGACGGAATAGAGCAACGGATTACGATTTCCTTGCTTGATGCCATTATGAGTAAATTCCCGTTTGGAATAGATGGGAAAATATTCGGGGAAATCGTTAATCAGGCGGGTGGCGAGGATGGAGAGATCCCGCGCGGTGGTTAAATGCTCCGGATCCGGCCAGCCCGAGGCATTCCGCAGGGTGGTATTGGTCATCCCCATCTGCTGTGCTAGATGGGTAGCCTTGGCGGCGAAGGCCTCCTCGCTCCCGGCATAGGCCTCGGCGAGGACGCTACACGCATCATTCCCGGACTGAATAATGACGCCATGGATCAGACTCTCGATGGAGGCCGTCGTCCCAATCTTCAGGAACATCAACGACCCGCCGGACTTGTAGTGACGCTTCCAAGCGGACTCGGATACTGGCAACTCATCGGTGAGCTTCCAGCTTCCCTCCTTCAGCCTCTGGAAGACCATATAGGCGGTCATGAGCTTGCTCATGGAGGACGGTGCCATGCGCTCATCGGCTTTCTTTTCCAGCAAGATGGTGCCGGTATTGTAGTCGATGATGATGGCTTGCTTGGCGAGGGTCTCCAAGGTCTCGGCTTGGGTGGTGGAGGCCACTGTCGCCAAAATCAGGGCCACGAAGGGCGCGCGGAGCAAAGAAGCGGAGAAAGGGGTCATTTTGCGTGCGGCCTCTTGTTCTTGATCAATCAACGATAACTTTAGCACCTGTTTGCCCGGCTGCGTATACGGCTTCGAGCACACGATCCGCCTCAGCGACCGTGGGCAAAGGCCCCAAACGGACACGATAGAGCGTCTGTCCCCCCACCTGGGCTTCCTGGATCTGCGGCTTGCCCACACTGGTCAATTGAGTCTGCAGGCGCAAAGCATTATCCTTGCGCCCGAAGGATCCGGCTTGGACATAGATGTTGTTGCTAGAACGAACCGGAACGACCTTCACCTCCTGAGGCTCCAAGTTGGAGGCGGAGACCAGCACTGGCTTAGAAACGCCCACCGGCTTTTCGCTGCTTTTTTGGGGGGGTAGAGTCTCGCCCCGGGGTATGTCATCCTCGTCCTGTAGAGCGGCCAGCATGGTCCCCCCTCTCCCATTACTTGACTTCAGCGCCAGACTTTCCCTGCGAAGCACCTGAACCCGGACCCGAGCGGTTCCTTGGTTGGCAAATCCCAGCATCTGGGCCGAGCGGCGCGAGAGATCGATGATTCGCCCATTCGCGAACGGCCCTCGATCATTAACGCGCACCACGAGGGATTTCCCATTTTCAAGATTGGTCACGCGCGCCACAGACGGCATCTGCAAGGTCTTATGAGCAGCGGTAAGGGTATTCTGATCAAAAGTCTCTCCATTTGCCGTTTTTTCCGCATGAAATCCCGGCCCGTACCAAGACGCAATTCCGGTTTCGTCATAGGAGAAGCTTTCCTTAGGATAATACCATATCCCCTTGACTTGATAAGGTTTTCCGACCTTATAACTCCCGACACTCCCTCCACCTCCCTTGCCGGAGCTGGCTGGACCAAGGGCACACCCTGAAAGCGCCGCTGCCGAAAGACATAAAACCAGCAGGCCGAGCGTCTTTGAAGTCCTCCACCGCATTTGCCGATCCCCCTTCTTACGTCCCTTGAGTGGCTTACGATCCAGCCACAGCAAGTCGATCCGCAAGATGTCCCACGGCCAGAGCGAAGTACACCGACCGGTTCCACTTCATGATGACGCGAAAATTTTCATAAACGAGGAAGGTCTGGTCTCCGCCGTCCTTGTCGCCTCGAATGATAGAACCCTGAAGGCTCCCTTGAGGCAGTGGCGTCCCATCTCGGCTGACCACGCCAAGGGCGGCCCACTCCGTCAAGGTTTTGGTTTTTTCCAGGCCCAAGGAAGCCTCATCGAGAGAATCGGGAATCCGGACCGCCCGTCCCCACGACTGATTCCCCTGCCATCCAGACTGAGAAAGATAATTGGCGGCTGAAGCCAGCACATCGGCGCGTGTTTGCCAGATATCGAGTCGCCCATCCCCGTTCCCGTCTTGAGCAAATTTCAGGAAGGACGAGGGCATGAACTGGCACTGTCCCATGGCTCCGGCCCAGGATCCGCTCATGGCACTGGCCGAGATATGCCCCGCATCAATGATGCGCAAGGCATTCAGCAGTTCGCCGCGAAAATAGGCAGATCTCCGCCCATCGTAAGCCAAGGTCGACAGGGCGGAAACGACAGGATACCCCCCGGTCAAGCGTCCGAAGTCGGTCTCGATCCCCCACAAGGCGACGATATACTGAGGCTGCACGCCATACTTAGCGCTGACTTTCCCCAACAGCGCCTGATTCTCGACCATCAAGTCCTGTCCTTTGCGGACTCGCCCGGCATTGACGGCTCCCTCCAAATACTGCTGAAGCGTGCGCGTGAACTCAGGCTGCTTGCGATCCAACTCGATGATTTTGTTGATATGCTGCGCCGTATTCACGAGACTTGCCGTCTGGGGCCGAATCCCCTGCGCGACGGCCTCGGCCTCCAGGTTCCGCAAAAAAATCTGGAAATCGGCTGTCGAGGGAGCTTGAGTGACTTCGGTCGATGGGGTTGCCGTGGAGCGCCCCCCCGATTGGCTGTTGACGCATGCAGAGGAGAGCAACACCAAGGACAAGGCGCACAGGGAGGTCAACACAGAGCCTCCTCCGCCACGTTTTGCTAGGCTAGAATGCGTCATGATTTCCCCTCGTTCTCAGCATGAAACAGCGGATTCCGGTTGTGCCACAGTTTTACCGCCAGCCGCAACCGAACTCCCACGATGCTGTGCTGATTATTGCGTTTTCTCAGGATCCGGACCGGGCCAAATCTCCTGGATCCAGCCGTTCCAGCGATAGTAGAGCAATCCCTGGAATTCATGTAAAGCCTCAGACAAATTCCGTAACCCCTCTTCAAAGTTCATTTTTATGGTGAACTTCCGCTCCCCGGTGGTGAGATAATCGACGGGATAGGCCACGGTATCCCAGCCAACGGCCCGAAACGTTCCCATAGAGCGCGGCATGTGCCGCGCCGAGGTCACCAATAACCAGGTTTCCCCAGCAAGCGGCGCCATAGCCCGTTGACTAAACAAGGCATTCTCGCGGGTATTGCGAGATTCATCCTCGAAGATGACTCGGCTGGTATCGAATCCCACGCGATAAAGGAAATTTTCCGCGACCGGCGCCTCCTTAAGGGGATTATCGAGAATACTGGCGGATCCCCCGGTAAAGAGGAGTCTTGCGTTGGGGTAGCGCCGCGCCAATTCCATCAAGGTGGTGATCCGCTCGAACGAGGCATTTCCAGAGGGCTGATTGCGTTTCAGGGAAAGCTCGGGATGGAAGACTCCACCCAGAATGATGATGCCATCCACATGCTCCGGCATGACCTGTGGAGGGGGAAAGCGATCCTCCAAAGGCCGGATCAGCAACAGTCCCCAGGGCACGATGGTGATCAGAAGAGCGATTACGGCAGTCAGCACGCCAATCCTCCGCCCCGCCTTGGCCCAAGGAGAGAAGCTGAGGAGAACGGAAAGCAAGAGCATCAGGACGAAGATGATCCCCGGCTGCAAGATCATCCCGGTGATTTTGGCGAAGGTAAACATGGGCCTGGGGCCTCTTTGTCGGTTTGGGGCGTGCGTAGGAGGCAGGATCGTGGTAAAGGAGAATGGCATGCAGAGGCAGGGAAGTCATGGAACAATTGATCGAGGGTTTTCGACGTTTCCGCGCCACATACTTCGAGGAGCACCGCACCCTCTTCGAGGCCTTGGCCTCTCGCGGGCAGAATCCGCAGGTTCTGCTGGTTGGCTGTTGCGACTCAAGGGTTGATCCGGCGATTCTTTTCGACGCGCAGCCGGGGGATCTTTTTGTGCTTCGCAACGTTGCGAACCTGATTCCGCCTTACAACCCTGACCGAGGCCATCATGGCACCTCGGCAGCGGTAGAATTTGCGGTCCAGTTCCTCGCGGTGGAACACGTGGTGGTACTGGGTCACGCCCGTTGCAGCGGTGCCCGTGCCTTGGTGGAGGCCCGGGAGGAGGAAAAGACGGATTTCATCGAGCAATGGATGCACATTGCCCGCTCCGCCCGTGACCGAGCCTTGGCCCTGACACTATCGGCGGGCCAACCAATAGAAGCTGCGCGTCGTATGTGCGAGCAAGAAATTGTTGCGATTTCTCTGGCCAATTTGATGACCTTCCCATGGATTCGGGAGCGGGTAGAGCAAGGCAAACTGATGCTTCACGGCTGGTTTTTCGACCTTGATTCGGGAGAGCTTTTCCGCCTGGATCCCTTCAGCAACAGCTTTATTCCCGTTTAAAAAGGATTTGCGTTGGCCTGGCAGAGCCCGTAAAAGGCATCTCAAGGCTCAGGAGGGGTGGCAGAGCGGTCGATTGCATCGGTCTTGAAAACCGACGTGGAGGCAACTTCACCGTGGGTTCGAATCCCACCCCCTCCGCCATTTAAAAATAGGCGAGAGTGCTACGTAAAGATCTATGGAATTTTTTAGCATGTAGGGCCTTTACCTTGGAGGTATCCGAGGGAAAGGCGATGGGCAGCCTTCGCTGTAAGAAATGCAACTCGACCGATCATGTCAAAAGTGGTTTTATCCGTGGGCATCAGCGCTATCTTTGTCCTTCTTGTGGCTGTAATTTCACGGACACCGCGCCTTGAGGCAAGCCGACAGTGATGAAATTCTTGGACATCTTGCTCTACGCCATGGGCAATGTTAGGGCCTGTTAGATCTTGATCCAATCGACAACAGCCGCCATGGAGAGAATAGCGAGGAAGGAGATTTTAGTTTTCTCGTACCGAGTTGCGATGGCGCGCCATTCCTTGAGGCGGGCCCAGAGATTTTCCACCCTGGCGC
>JAVBJO010000188.1:0-6181 GCA_031546925.1 Rhodospirillaceae bacterium | reverse complement strand
GCGCCAGGGTGGAAAATCTCTGGGCCCGCCTCAAGGAATGGCGCGCCATCGCAACTCGGTACGAGAAAACTAAAATCTCCTTCCTCGCTATTCTCTCCATGGCGGCTGTTGTCGATTGGATCAAGATCTAACAGGCCCTAGAACGTCTCCCTGCGATGAAAGAAAAGGGGGCGGGGAGAGCAGGGGTCAAGGGGCAACGCCCCCTCGGCCCCTGCTGTCCCTAACCATTTTTAGCGATTCTTTCCCGCACCATCAAGGTACCCAACACGAGCTCCACCAGAACAATCATTCCATCTCGGAACGCCATCTTTCCAAACAGACTTTTCAAAGCCTCGAATATCCCAAGGAACAATGCCGAAAGAGAAGGCGCAGCCCAGGGGATATGGGTTACTTGAGCGCGCGCCGAGCCTTTAATCTCTCCTCAAGGAAGAAGTGTATCCAAAAAACCATGGGGAGTCTTGGACGGAATCGGCCAATACCCAGGGGCGTCGTCATGAAGCCAGGGGCGTCGTCATGAAGACGGAGAACCCCACCCCATCACAGGGCGGTTATAGCGCATCCAGGCAGAGCAATACGCGCGAGGGCCGCTATCCCGATCCTGGATAGTGGCTTCATGGACCACGACATTGAGGAACAGCCCATTAATATCACTAGAATCTCCCGAGAGAGTCTCCCGAGCCGCCATGACCAAGCGTTGGTGGATCCCCACCCAGAGCCCTTCGCCACGCCACTGATAAAAATACGGATCATTGACATCGGTATTACTTCTCTGTCATCCCAACTGCCACGATTCTACTTAGCGGCTCCAACATATAGCCCAAGACAGTCCTCTCCCCGGTGGCGATCAACACATCCGTCTGCATTCCCGGAGCCAACGGCCCGGGAAGTTTTTCCAGGGATTGCGGGTCCAAGGCCACCCGCGCCAAGTAATAAGGCCGCCCGGTTTTCTCGTCATGGAGCAGATCGGCAGAGACTTGGATCACGGTTCCCTTCGCCGGGGGCGTAAGCCCGTGGAGGAAGGTCTTAAAGCGGATTTGCGCGCTGCGTCCCGGTTGCACGCGGTCGATATCCTCGGGGGAAAGGTGAGCTTCGACCACCAATTCATCGTGTCTTGGCACGATATCCAGGATTCTCTCGCCAGGTTGCAAGACTCCGCCTCGGGTATGGATCGCCAACCCGACCACGGTTCCCTTCTGCGGACTGCGAACAATGGTTCGCTGCAAGGCATCGCGAGCCGCGGTCAGTTGCTGATCCAAATCCCGCGCGGCAGACTCAATCTCCTGGAGGGAGTCGGCAATTTCCCGCTGTTGATCCAGCGTGACGTTGGTCACTTGTAGCTCAACCGAAGCCTGGGCTTGGCGGAGACGAGCGATTCGGGCTGAATAATCATCCCGCTCCCCCCGGAGGCTTTCCGCCTGGCGTTGGAGCGCCAGCAATTGCGGTTTGCGCCCGAGTCCTTTTTCCACCAGATATTGGGTTCCCCGCTGTTCCTCGTCGATGAGGGCAAGCTGACGATCCTTGGAGCGTTGTTCGGCAAACAGCGCTTCGGCCTCGCGGTCGTAGAGTTGCAGTTGCTTGCGCAGGACGGCGACTTGACCTCGCATGGCCTCGCGCCGGGTCTTGAAGATCTGTTCTTGGGATTTCAGGGCCTCCTGGAGGTGCGGATGGTCCGGCATCTCGGGAAGAACCGCCGCGAAGTCGATGGTGGGTTTCTCGGCCCGCTCGGCCAGGAGTCGCGCCTTGTTGGTCAAGGCATCCCAGCGCCGAAAGGTCAGTTGACTCCAGGTGGCGCGAATAGCGGTGTCGTCGAGCAACACCAAAGGCTGATTGGCCGCCACCTCGTCCCCGTCCTTGACCAGGATGGAGCGCACGATGCCGCCTTCGCGGTGTTGGATGGTTTTGCGGTAGCTTTCCACCTTCACCTCGCCGGGGGCCACCGCTGCTGCCTTGAGCGGAGCCGTGCCCGCCCACACGCCAAAGCCGCCGAAAGCCACCACCAGAGTGATGAAGCCAATACGCATGGCGGTACCGCCGCCGACGGGGGGAAGGGGGCTCATCCCTTAAACCCTTGCCACGGCGGTGCCGACCGGAGGCGGGGCGATTTTAGCCATGATCTCCGCACGAGGGCCGAAGAGTTCCATTTTACCCTCCTTCAGGACCAGCAGGCGATCCACCCCCATCAGGACTCGAGCGCGATGGGCGATGATCACCGTGGTGATGCCCTTTTCCCGAGCCCGCTCTAGGGCACGGAGCAAGGCGTTTTCCCCCTCGGCGTCGAGGTTGGCGTTCGGCTCGTCGAGCACCAGCAAGCGCGGCTCGCCATAAAAGGCCCGAGCAATGGCGATGCGTTGCTTCTGCCCCCCGGAAAGGGTTCGGGTCAGGCCTCCGATTTCGGTGTCGTAGCCTTGGGGGAGGCGGAGAATCATGTCGTGAACCCCGGCCATTTGCGCCACCTCAACGACCTTGGCATCATCGGGCTCCCCCATGCGCGCAATGTTGCGTTTGATGGTCCCTTGAAACAGCTCGATGTCCTGGGGCAGATAGCCCACGTGTTGCCCGAGATCCTCTCGATCCCAAAGGGCCACGTCGGCCCCATCCAGGCGAGCGCACCCCTTGGAGGGATGCTGCATCCCCAAGATCAAACGTCCCAGGGTGGATTTTCCCGACGCCGACGGCCCAACGATCCCAAGGGATTCCCCCGCCGGAAGAACCAGTTGAATTCCCGACAGCACCGGACGTTGCCGTGACGGCACTTCCAAGGCCACGTTCTCCAACACCAGCCGCCCCGACGGCCTGGGCAAGCGCGTGCTGCTTCTGATCGGCTGCGGTCGAGCGAGATCCTCGCGAATTCGCGCGTAAGCCGCCCGAGCCCCCACAAACCCTTTCCACGATGAGACCAAACTCTCCACCGGAGCAAGGGCTCGCGCCAGCAAGATGGAGGCGGCGATCATACTGCCCCCCGAGATTTGATCGTGGATGGCCAACCACCCCCCCAGACTGAGAGCACAGACCTGAATGAAGAACCGCCCAAACCGCGCCGCCGTAGCGAGCAAGGCCGAGCGCCCCCATCCCAACGTCATGAATTTCTGGGTTTTTAGGTTCTCGGTCTGCCAGGCGGCGGCAAGACCGGGGAGCATGCCCATGGCCTCAATGACCTCGGCACGACGAACGTAATCATCGGCCTGCGCGCGCGAGGTGGCCAAGCGACGTCCCGCCTGACGCAAGGCACTGCGCGTGGTCAACTCGCTCGCCAGCGCCAAGCCGAACAAGGAGAGGGCACCCAGGGTCGTCAGCCACCCCAAGGCCGGATGCATCAGAAACATCACCAGGATGTAAAGCGGCACCCAGGGGGAGTCGAACAGATGAAACACCCCCGGACTAGTGATGAATCCCCGCACGGTTCCCAAATCATGGAGGCTCTGGGCTCCGCCGTTGGTGGGGGTTCGGCTGCGGACCGCGTGGCACAGCAATTCCGGCGCCCAAGCCCGCTCCAGCCACAGGCCCACGTGAACCATCAAACGAGAGCGTACCGCCTCTAACGTGGCATAAACCAGGAGAGAACCAATGGTGACCACCATCAAGAGAGCCAACGTCTCCCCCGAACGACTGACCAAAACGCGGTCGTAGACTTGAAGACTAAATAAAGGAATGGAAAGCATCAACAAATTTGCAAATAAGCTGAAGACGGCCGCTGCGGCAAAAGAACGCCGCGCTCCGGCGAGAATGCCGTCTCCTTGGTTCGACTCGTCTTGAGCCGACATGGACGCCTCCTTGGAAAGAGGAGACTCGCCCCCTCCCGAGGGAGAGGACGAGCCCCGCATAGACTTAAGAGAGGAACCAGTCGACGGTGATATCATCCGGCGAGAGACCCGTCAGCGTGATATCCCCGTGGTCGGTGTGCAGGACGATAGAAGAGTCGTCCGTGCCGCTTTCACTGATATCGACCTCGCTGCCACCGGCAGCGGTTTCGGTTCCAGTGTCCGTTCCACCAGCGGCAGTTTCGCCTCCGGCTGCGGTTTCACCCGTGGCGGGCTCGGTTCCGCTGTCCGTTCCACCAGCGGCGGTTTCGCCCCCGGCTGCGGTTTCACCCGTGGCGGGCTCGGTTCCGCTGTCCGTTCCACCAGCGGCGGTTTCGCCCCCGGCAGCGGTTTCACCCGTGGCGGGCTCGGTTCCGGTATCCGTTCCACCGGCAGCGGTTTCGCCCCCAGCTCCGGTCTCACCCGTAGCGGGCTCGGTTCCGCTGTCCGTTCCACCGGCAGCGGTTTCGCCCCCGGCTCCGGTCTCACCCGTAGCGGGCTCGGTTCCGCTGTCCGTTCCACCGGCAGCGGTTTCGCCCCCCGCTCCGGTCTCACCCGTAGCGGGCTCGGTTCCGGTATCCGTTCCACCGGCAGCGGTTTCGCCCCCGGCAGCGGTTTCACCCGTAGCGGGAGTCTCTCCCCCAGAGTCTTCTCCCCCAGAGGCAGCGTCTTGCAAAGCATCAACCAGCGACTGAGGTTCGTCCCCGGTCGCGAGGAGGATGCGGTCTCCATCTTCGAAACTGAAGTCCTTGATGACATCGTTGCCACCGTCATAAACGAAGACGTCTCCTGCTTCTCCGCCGGTCAGGGTGTCATCTCCGCTTCCCCCCACCAGGAGATCCGCTCCGGCTCCCCCGGACAGGTCATCATTGGCCAGAGAGCCAACCAGAAGATCACTTCCTTCTCCGCCATCCAGCTTGTAGCCGGTCACGGATTCGGCATCAGAGGTCTCCGTGGCCGTTGTGGAACTGGTTTCCTCGGAGGGGACTGCTCCCCCGGTGTCTTCTCCTTCGGTCGCGGCGCTGATGGGCGTGACTTCGCCGGTGTCGCTGGCTTGGGCCCCTTCCGGAGGAGGCGTGGTTGTCGCTTCCGCCTCGGTGGGTGTCCCTGTTTCACCATCAGCGAGGAGGGCTGCAGTCTCTCCGCCAGCGGCGGTTTCGCCACCAGCTTCTCCACCGGTGGTGGTTGCGGTTGCTCCGGTGTCTTCGGTGGTTCCGGCTGCTGCACCGCCTGTGTCCTCACCGGCTTCTGCGGTGGTTCCGGCTGCTGCACCGCCAGCTTCTTCGGTGGTTCCGGGTTCGGTGCCCGTGGCGGCTTCGCTCCCGGCGGCGGCGGGCTCGCTGGGGCTTGGAGGAAGGTCTGGGGCGATCAGAATATCGTTTCCGGCGCCCCCTGTAAGGTCTGTCGAACCGGGTGATCCAACGACAACATCGTTGCCCTGATGCTCTTGCGCTGTATCAGTCTGAACCTCGAAACCGTCCAGAGCGGAAAAAGTGCTCGTCGCCATATCGTAGGCTCCCTGTGGAAGTTGCCAACTCTGGAAGGGAACGGTGGTAAAGCCGAAGCGTTGCATGACAGCGGTTAAATTTGTCTTTTGGGGATATGTTAAAATCGAAGTAAAAGTACTCACAGTTCATTCACCATGAGCTATAGGAAAAACATCATAGTTTCTCTTTTTCCTGCACTGTTGGGTCAGATATGCGGATCCTCTTAGGCTAGGGCCTAGTTATACCAATGGGGCATTTTTCCCCAAATGGAGAAGACTCCTTTGTCTTTTTTCCGCATCTGATGGGACTCTTTTTGAGGCTCTCTGCCCCGAGCAGGGATGCCTGCCATAACCAAGGGGAGTAATCTGTCTCCACCGTCAGGGGTAGGGGGAGGCATCCGTTCGGATTGCTCCTTTCCAGGCGTCCTCCGCTCAAAAAGAGCATTTTCTGCCCCGTGAATTGCTTGCAATTGGGCAAAAGCAGCGGTAGGTTCTGGCCGCTCCCTTTCACCGGGGAGTCGCCGACGTAGCTCAGCTGGTAGAGCAGGGCTTTCGTAAAGCCAAGGTCGGGGGTTCGAGTCCCTCCGTCGGCACCAGTTTTAAGGCATTGAAATCACAGCGGTTTCGATGCCTTTTTTGTGTCTGGGTGAGGGATTTTGGCGCATTGGGGCGCAGATTTTAACCTCTGCTAACCCCTTGAAATCGCATCATTGCACAAGGCTGCACGTTGGGGCATGCGCCAAAAATGCGCCAAAATTGTAGCGGGTTGTGCGTTTTTAGACGGAATTGCCTTCCTTTTTAGATTTGTTTCGGGATGCGAGTCAGAACCTCGCATCCCGAAGGGATCAGTTGGAAATGATGACCTCGCTCACCCGTTTGGTGCCATTCATGCGATAAA
>JAVBJO010000028.1:0-21398 GCA_031546925.1 Rhodospirillaceae bacterium | reverse complement strand
ATTCCCGATAAAGTCGGGAATTTTTTGAGGGGGGCGGGGGTGGGGTCGTATGGGCTTACGCCCTTGCAAGGGGCGCTGCCCCCTGCACCCCCGCAAGGGTCAGTGACCCTTGACCCCTTCGTCGCCCCATCACAACGTCGTCGCAATTTCCTCAATCTCGAAGCACTCAATGACATCCCCAACCCGAATATCCTCGTAATTGGCGAACGACATTCCGCATTCATACCCTTCGCGGACGTCTTTAACGTCATCCTTGAAGCGCTTGAGCTGGCTGAGATCCCCTTGATGGATAACCACGTTGTCGCGCAACAGCCGCACCCCGGCCCCACGCTTGACGACGCCTTCGGTAATCATACACCCGGCAACTTTTCCGACCTTGGTAATGGAGAAGACCTCGCGAATAGCGGCGTATCCCAAGAAGTGTTCCTTGAGTGTTGGCGCCAACATCCCCGAGAGCATCTTGCGCAAATCGTCGGTCACGTCGTAGATGATGGAGTAATAGCGGATATCGACGCCATCCCGCCGCGCCATTTCGCGGGCCTGGGGATTAGCGCGGACATTAAAGCCGATAATCAAGCCACCCGAAGCCTTAGCCAGGGTAATATCGGACTCGTTGACGGGTCCGACGGCGGCATGGAGCATACGCACCTTGACATTTTCGTTGCCGATTTTCGCCAAGGCCCCGTTAATGGCCTCAATGGATCCTTGCACATCGCCTTTGATAACAACGGGCAACTCTTGGGCTTCTCCGGCCTTAATGGCGGAGAACATTTGTTCCAAGGTGCCACGGGCAATGAGCTTGGCTTTGACTTCGCGTTCCTTGCGCTGACGATATCCGGCGATTTCCCGAGCGCGGGCCTCATCCCCAACGGTAACAAAATCGTCACCGGCGGAGGGCACACCGTCCAATCCCAGCACTTCGACCGGGGTTGACGGCCCAGCGATTTCCAACCGGTTGCCCTTATCGTCGATCAGGGCCCGCACCTTGCCCCATTCGGCACCAGAGACGAAGACATCGCCGACTTTCAAGGAGCCTTTCTGTACCAGCACGGTGGCGACAGGCCCCCGGCCTTTTTCCATGCGGGCCTCAATCACCGTCCCCTGAGCGGCACGCTCTGGGTTGGCCTTGAGGTCGAGAATTTCCGACTGGAGGAGAATAACTTCCTCCAGCTTTTCCAGATTAAGGCGCTTCTTGGCCGAAACCTCGACGGCGAGCACATCGCCGCCCAGTTCCTCGGTGACCAGGTCGTGCTGGAGCAATTCCTGACGGACGCGCTGAGGATCGGCCTCGTGCTTGTCGATCTTGTTGATGGCGACGATGATGGGAACACCGGCGGCCTTGGCGTGACGAATGGCCTCCACCGTCTGAGGCATGATGCCATCATCGGCGGCGACCACCAGAACAACGATATCCGTCACCTTGGCCCCACGCGCTCGCATGGCGGTAAAGGCTTCGTGACCGGGGGTATCGATGAAGGTGATCTTATCGCCGGATTTCATCGTCACCTGATAGGCGCCGATGTGCTGGGTGATGCCACCGGCCTCGCCCGAGGCCACATCCGTGGCCCGCAACGCGTCCAGCAGCGAGGTCTTCCCATGATCCACGTGGCCCATGATGGTAACCACGGGAGGACGAGCAAACAAGGCCATGGCTTCGTCGATTTCACCCTCCAGACCGACGAGAACGTCGGCATCGGACACGCGCTTGGAGTTATGACCGAACTCGCTGACGATCAACTCGGCGGTGTCGCTGTCGATGGACTGGTTGATGGTCGCCATCACGCCCATGCGCATCAGGGCCTTGATGACGTCGCCACCGCGCTCGGCCATGCGATTGGCCAGCTCTTGCACGGTGATGGCTTCGGGGATGATGACATCCCGGATAACCTTCTCCACCCCCTTCTGGAGGTTCTTCAGCCGCTCGCGTTCCCGCGCCCGCTTCAGAGCCGCCATGGAGCGGCCTCTTTCGCTCCGATCATCGTCGGTGAGGGCATCGGTGATGGTGAGTTTGCCGGTCCGTCGACGCGGCTCGGTGCGCTTCACCGGGGCCACGGGTTTATTGTTGTGCGGGACGAGCTTCTTGCGATTGCGCTCTTCCTCGCTGACAGCGTCTGAAGGCCGAACCGGTGTCGCCGTTCCTGCCGGGGCGGGAGTCGTCGTGGCCGGAGCCGTCTGGGTCGCTGCGGGCGGAGCCGTCCGCACGGGCGGCTTGGCCGGAGGCGGAGCCGTCATGCGCGGCCCTTGTCGCGGCGGAGCCGCAGGCGTCGAAGCCGGAGCCGTCTCCACCACCGCCGCAGCGGCGGGAGGCGGAGCGACTTCGCTCACCACTGGGGTTGGCACCACTGGGGTTGGCACCACGGGGGCAGGCTCCCCGGGAGCGGACTCTTCTTGAACCCGAGCGACAGCCTGGGCGGGAGGCGGCGACGCAGGGGCTTCCTCAGCGACAGGCTGGGGAGCGGCTTCCGGCGTTGACTCCGGCTCGGGCTGCGACGGCTGCGCCTCGGGGACGGAGAGATTGCGGAATTGCTCCTCGGCCCGGCGACGCGCTTCTTCGGCGGCGTGGACGGCACTTTCCAGCGCCTTGGCGCGGACCACCTTTTCCTGTCGCGTCAAATCATGCGCGCTCGGGTCGGCGGGAGGGGACTCGGGTGCGGCGGCGCTCTTGTTGGCCTTGGCCAACTCGGCGTCGGCGTTGGACATGACGCCATCGCGCACTTCGTGCATGGCGCCCCCTGCGCCGGGGGTAAAGGTGCGCGTCTTCTTCACCTCGACCGTCACCACCTTGGAGCGGCCATGGGAAAAGCTTTGCCGCACCTGGCCTGATTCCACCGTCTTCTTCAGTTCCAGTTTACCGGGCTGGGACAGCTTCAGCGGTACTTTCCGGTCTTGATCCTTCGAATCGCTCATGTCCCCAACTTCATGTCTGGTACGTTCAAACTCAAGCGGCGCTCGGGCGAGGGAGATTCCCTCACTTTTACTCCGTCAACGGCTCTGGTGCGAGGGAGGGGGCATCTGATCCCAGGTTCCCTTCGCCACCAGTGGATACACCTTCGCGAAAACCGGATAACATGCCGGATTCCACCACAAAACGCCGTGCGAGCCCCCCTACGGAGAGAACGACGTGAACCACGTCGTCGCGCCCAAAGGGACGTCCTAATTCGGCGGCATCGAAGACACTCACCACGGGCCGGTCTCCGGCCAAGGCCCGGATCTTCCCGCGTCCATCCAGGGCGGCATCGCGGGCTTGTGCGACCACGGCACCTCGGTTGGCCTTCAGTTCAGCTCGAACTTTATCGAAGCCACAGATCGCCTGCCCGGAACGGCGCGCCAAAGCCACCGCATCCAAGCAGCGCCGCACCAGCAGCGCCTCGATTCGATCCGCCAAGTCCTCCGGCACCGTGACGGCGCGGCGAGCGGCTTTAGCGAACAAACGTTTTTTCACGCTTGTATTTACCACATCTCGGCGAGCACTCAACCAAATTCCCCGCCCCGGCAGCCGACGCTCCAGATCGGGGACGATTTCTCCCGAGGGCGCAACCACAAAACGGATCAGTCCTTCCTTCGGAAGCAACACGCCGCTGGCGATGCAGCGCCGATGCAGCTCATCGCCGAGGGTTTCCATTGCCTCAGGACCTGGCACCCCAGGACCTAGCACCCCATGGTCTGGGGCCTCGGTGTTGGGCATCTCGTGTTCTGGCCCGGTCTCGGGCGACATTTTCACGGTTTAGGCGCGCCCCTCATCGGTGAACCAGTGGGCACGTGCGGCCATGATAACGGCGTTGGCGTGCTCTTCACTCATTTCGGCCTTCCCCAGGATATCCACCAGCTCGTCGCTGGCCAAATCGCCCAGATCGTCCAAGGTTTTAATCTCGCGATGGCCCAGCTTCACCAGCATCTCCGCCGTCAAACCGTCGATCGCGGCAAGATCATCGGCCACACCCAAATCCTTGCGCATCACATCATAACGCTCATCTTGCTCGGAAAGGAAGGCGCGGGCGCGAGCCTGCAACTCGGTGGCGACGTCTTCGTCAAATCCTTCAATCCCGCTCAGATCCTCAAACGGAACGAAAGCCACCTCATCCACCGACGAGAAGCCCTCTGTCACCAACAAATGGGCGATCACATCATCCACGTCCAGGGCATCGATGAACATTTTCGAGCGCGAACGGAACTCTTCATTTCTCCGTTCGGACTCCTCTGCCTCGGTCACGATGTCGATGGACCAGCCGGTCAACTGGGAGGCCAGCCGCACGTTCTGCCCGCGACGGCCAATGGCCAGACTGAGCTGATCGTTGGGGACCACCACTTCCATGCCATGCGTCTCGGCGTCGAGCACCACCTTGGTCACCTCGGCCGGGGCCAGCGCATTCACCACGAAGGTGGCGTATTCGCCCGACCAGGGGATGATATCCACCTTTTCGCCCTGCAACTCCGCCACCACCGCTTGCACGCGCGAGCCGCGCATACCCACGCAGGCTCCCACCGGATCAATGGAGGAATCGTGACTCAACACCGCGATCTTGGCTCGCGAGCCGGGATCCCGCGCTACCGCCTTAATCTCGATGATGCCATCGTAAATCTCGGGGACTTCCTGGGCGAACAGCTTGGCCATGAACGCCGGATGAGACCGGGACAGGAAAATCTGCGGCCCCCGGGGCTCCTGACGCACGTCAGCAATATAGGCCCGCACGCGATCGCCAGTGCGGAAGGTTTCGCGCGGAATCAACTCGTCGCGGCGCAACAAGGCCTCGGCCCGGCCCAAATCGACGATGACGTTGCCGAACTCCACTCGCTTGACGAGACCATTACATACCTCGCCGACGCGATCCTTGTACTCGTTGAACTGGCGCTGACGCTCGGCATCGCGCACCTTTTGCACGATCACCTGCTTGGCCGTCTGGGCGGCGATGCGGCCGAAATCGATCGGCGGCAGGGTGTCCACCAGGAACTCCCCCACCTTGGCGTTGGGCTGCTTACGCAGCGCCTGGGCCAGAGGGATCTGAGTCGCCTCGTTCTCCACCACCTCGACGACCTCGATATAACGCGCCAGATGAATCTCGCCGTTTTTGCGGTCGATGTGCGCCCGAATGTCGTGCTCGTGCCCATACTTGGAGCGGCCCGCCTTTTGAATGGCCTGCTCCATGGCTTCGAGAACCTCGTCGCGATCAATGCCCTTATCGCGCGCCACCGCATCGGCGACTTGCAACAATTCGGGGCGGGGGAGGGCTGCGATTCGTTCCATCGTCTCTGTCATCCCTGGCCTGATGGTTTGGCCACATCGTCGGGCCGGTCGTTGGTCTCATCATGGGTTACACTAGAATCTTCGGTCACACTCGTATCATTTGTCACGTCGGCATCATTGGTTACACTGGCAACCAATTCGTCGGTCAAGACCAATTTGGCCGACTTTATATCCGTCAACGGCAAAACGGCCTCTCCTGTTTCCGTGAGAATCCGCATCCGTCCTTCCGCATCCAAGCCAAGCAGCTTGCCTCGGAAGCGCTTGCGTCCATCCAGGCCGGTCAGGGCCTCGATCTTCGCCTCGTGACCCACCCAGGCGGAAAAATCCTTGGCGCGGGTCAGGGGGCGATCAATTCCGGGGGAACTCACTTCCAGCACATATTCTCCCTGGATGGGGTCTTCCACATCCAACAGCGCCGACAAGGATCGGCTGATCTCGGCGCAATCGTCCACGGTCATTCCTTGACCATCCTTGCGCTCGGCCATCACCTGAAGCGTGGGACGGCTTTTGCCCTGAAAGATGACCCGAACCAACTCGTACCCCATGGAGTCGAGCGGCGGAGAAATCAGCGACTCCAAGCGCTGTTGAAAATCCATGATCGTCTTCGCGCCCTATCACTTTCAACCAAGGCCACAAACAAAAAAAAGTGGGCCGACGGCCCACCCCTACGCCCCACCCTCCGGTATCAACCTCTTGGATGGGAAGCAAGAATGTCTCGGGGGGGAGTGTAGGCGGCTTTTTGTGCCCTGGCAAGGGGTGTCTGCACCACGAGGACCCCGTGATCGTTGACTTGATCTTTTGCTGGATCATTTGGACTTGACAAGGCCCCATCCCAATGGCCATGACAGTCGTTTCCGGAGGGGGCGCGATTGCTGCTGGAAAATGAAATTCAAGGATGTCACCAGAGCCAGAAGGCGTCTCGGGCTGGCTTCCGACACCCTCGTACCGCAGCACGCGGATGTTTTCTGTAATCTCACAAGGACTGGACTTTTCCATGGCGTCAAAGATGATGAAGGTTGTATCTGCTGGGGCGGTTGTTCTCGCTCTTGGGGCTGGTGGTTATGCCTGGATGCGGGCAAATACTCTGGACACGCTGAAGAAAGATCTGGATGCGTTTCTCGCGGCCAAGGGTATGACGGAAAGCGTTCGCTACGGCAGCCTCACCGCACCGCTATTGGTGGGGCCCTCGGGGCCGGTGACCATTAACGCCCTTCAACTGATTGATCCGAAGGCTCCGGCTGCGGCTCCGCTTGCGACGTTGAGCACGGTGACGGTGTCGAAGGTCGCCAAGACGAACGATGTCCTTAAAAATGGCCATACGGAGATTCAGGATCTCAACATCACCCCCCAGGGGCTGATTTATCTTTTGGGGCATACGGATCAAATGCCCCCTGAGATCCGCGCCCAGGTGGCGTCGGTCATTGAGGAGGCTCAAGTCAGCCTTTCCCTTAAGGCCGCGTCGTTTGACTTTGAGGGGGATTCCAGCGATACCACGAAGACGCCGACGGAAGTCACGGGCTCGAGTATGTCAACCGTGAGCCAGCTGCGCATTCTCGCCAAGAAGCCCGAAACACAGGATGTTCCCGCGCCGGTTTTCCTGATGGAGGAAGGCTCCGCCTCGGGGAAGCTCACCGTCTCGGGGATAGACTTTGGAATGACCTCGGGGGCCGGCAAGATGAAGGATATCACCATCCCCTTGGAGTTTGCCACCCCGCCCATCAAGACCCCCATCACCATTGGCGAGTTCTCCATCTCTGACATGGAGATGTTTAAATCCATCATGACGCGCAGTCATACAAAGGTCGCCGACATCAAGATTCCCCTCCTTGAAATTAGCCAGGCCCTAAAAGACAGCGAGGAAGAGGACGCTCCGATTTTCGAACTGGTGAAGATGGGATACAACACGCTTGTCTTTCATATTGACACCAACAGCAACATCGGCGTCAAAGATGGAACGTTGTCGGCTGATCTTTCTATGAAGGTCAATGAGGCGGGCTCTTTCCGCATGAAATATGCCCTGAGCAAGCTTGATCCCAAATTTATCGACGCCTATATCGAGCTCCAGCAGTCCATGCAGTCTTTACAACCAGGCAATTCTGCCCTTATGGCGAAGCTCATGGGGATGATGCCCCTGATCGCGAACGTTGCCCTTGATGACCTGCAGTTGGATGTTCAGGATCTCGGTCTGAAGCCGCGGCTGATCAAGGCTTATGCCGAGAAGAAGCAGATCACCGAAAGCCTTGACCAAGTGACCGCAAACCTCGCGAACCAGACCAAGGAAAACAGTCTCGCTGGGTTGATGATGATTGGAACCAGTGAGGCTTTGGCAACCGATCTGTCCAACAAGCTGTCTCTTTTCATGAAAGACGGCGGCGCACTTAAGTTCGCCACCCATATTAAAACCCCTGTTCCGCTCTTCGTTCAGAAAGACGGGATGATCCAAGACGCAGCGCCGGAATTGCAGACCCTTGAGGGCTTCTTCAAGGCCACCGAGGCGACTCTGGAGCGTTAAGTTCTCCGAGAGAAAGAAAGAAGGGGCCGCTTGAAAACGGCCCCTTCTTAAAATCAGAGACAGGACAGGGATCATCCGGCGCACAACTGCGCCCGGATCTTCATGGCCAGCGTCTTGTCACCGGGGAGGAATTTTTTTTGGGGGGAAAAGTTTGGCGCGCCCGAAGAGATTCGAACTCCTAACCCTCAGATCCGTAGTCTGATGCTCTATCCAATTGAGCTACGGGCGCGTCCACCAGAAGGTCAACGTCACCGCCGAACCATCAAGGTGCCGGAAGCTACAAAAAAAATCTCGACAGTGCAATGCTAAAATGAGGGGCCGAGCAAAGAAAGCGGGGGAGACCCCTTAAAGCCTCCCCCTCCTTGAGCCTTTTTAAGCGGCGGTAAGGCCTTTTTCCTGAAGCAGAGCCTTTAATTCGCCATTCCCGTGCATCTCGCGGACGATATCACAGCCGCCCACGAACTCGCCCTTGACGTAAAGCTGCGGCAAGGTCGGCCAGTTGGTGTATTGCTTGATCCCATCCCGCAGAGACGGATCCACCAGAATATCGATTCCCTTGAACGGAACCTTCATCTCGGTGAGCACTTGAACCACGGCGGCGGAAAAGCCGCATTGTGGGAACATCGGCGTTCCCTTCATATAGAGGACAACATCATTGTCGGAGATGTCCTGGCGGATACGTTCAAAAACAGGGTTGGTCATGAAGCCTGGCCTATGCTGATTTTAGGGATGATGTCTTAGAATGTAGCGGCCTTGGGGCGAGGGTCAAGGTCAATGAAGGAAAAGGAGGGGAGGAACCATGAGCCGCATTCTCATTGTGGGTGGCACGGGGTTCATCGGGCGTCGCCTCGCCGTGGCGCTGGCCGACGCCGGTCACGACGTGGCCGCTCTCGGGCGGGCCGAGCTGGATTTGGCCGAGGACGACGAAGCGCGTATGATCGCCCGGGTCTTGGGGCGGGATCTGGTGATCAATGCCGCCGGCTTGGTGCAAAGTCACGGCACCAACACCCTGGAGGCCGTCCATGCCACGGGGCCTGAGCGTTTGTTCCAAGCGTGCGTTCGGGCCGGGGTCCGGCGGCTGATCCAGATTTCGGCATTGGGGGCCTCCGCCGACGGGTTTACCGCCTATCAGCGCACTAAAAGTCAGGCGGAGCAGGCTCTAGCGGCGCATCCAGCCTTGGATTGGTGCGTGTTGCGCCCGTCGGTGGTGATCGGGCGCGGGGGTGCCAGCACCACGGCGCTGCTGGCCTTGGCGGCTCTGCCGCTGCCCTTGCGGCTTGGTCCTGGCACGTGGCAGGTTCAGCCGATCCCTCTGGACGATCTCGCCGCTCTGGTGGTGCAGCTGGTCGAGCGCGAGGGGCCTTTGCCGCGCTTCCTTGATGTGGTTGGGCCTGAGGTGATGACCACTGATAGGCTGACCTCCACCCTGCGGGCCTGGTTGGGTGAGGCGCCGCGTCGCTTCCTGCCGGTCCCCGAGACCGTTCTGAAGGTTCTCGCCACCCTGGGGGGAAGAGCCCTTGAGGGTCCTCTGAATCGCGATGTCCTCGTCATGCTGAAAGCCGGCAACACGGCAGAGGCCCAACCGGTCGAGGCGGCCCTGGGGCGGCCTTTGCGTCCACTTGCCGACGCGCTGGCCCGCCAACCGGCCACCCAGGCGGACCATTGGCATGCCCGCCTATTTTTCGTCCGTCCGCTCCTCAGGGGGAGTCTCGGTCTGTTGTGGGTGGTCACTGGGCTGTTGTCGTTTGGCCTCTACCCCGTGGCCAAGAGCCGCCAAATGCTGGCGGAGGTCGGACTGCACGGCCTGCCCGCCGACGTGGCCCTGTACACCGGAGCAGGTTTGGATCTCCTCTTAGGGATCCTCTTGCTGCTGCGCTGGCGACCGGTGCTGGTGGGAAGCATTATGCTGGCCACCGTGCTGGCCTTTACGGGGATCGCCCTCGGACTTTCCGCCGAATATTGGCTCCATCCCTTCGCCCCAATCCTGAAGAATCTGCCTATCCTTGCCGGGACACTGGCTCTGATGGCGCTGGAGGACTGACGACCATGGAAATGACTCTCACCCTTAAGTTGCTGCACATTCTGTCCGCACTCTTGCTGTTCGGTACCGGATTGGGGACGGCTTTTCACGGTTTGGCGAGCACGCTGTCGAAAGATGTGCGGGCCATTGCGGTGGCGAACCGCAATGTGGTCCTGGCCGACTGGCTGTTCACGACGCCCACGGTGATCCTTCAGCCCGTCACGGGCGTGTGGCTGGCCTTGGAACAGGGCTGGCCTTTGACCACGGGGTGGATCTGGGTATCCCTGGTGCTTTACGTCGTGGCGGGGGCGTGTTGGCTTCCTGTGGTTTGGCTCCAGCTGCGCCTGCGGACGCTCGCCAATGCGGCGGTGGCGGACAATACCCCACTACCACAGCTGTACTATCGCCTGTTCCGCGTCTGGTTCCTTCTGGGGTGGCCTGCCTTTGCCGCGATGATCACCATCGTCGTTCTGATGGTGTTTAAACCGGACCTCCCAAGTTACGATTTGTGGCCTGTTACGGGAAAATAAGGAGAGTCAGTCCTTTTTTAATTGAATTCAAATCCAGCCTCAAAAATCATCAAAAGTCCTACAAAAGCCCTATGGGAATAGGGCTTTTTTTGCTGTTTATGGGGCATAAATGACACACGGAAGCCTGAGATTGTGCGATTTTTCAACCGAGACGTTTGTTTTGATGCTGATCAAGATGTGTTTTGAGAGATTGTTCGGTCAGAAATAAAATCGTTACGATAGTACAATAAGGGATATGACGTAAGAGGATTTTTTTGCGATCATTTTCTTCTTTTAGTTCTATCAAAAGAGTGCCGAACCTTGCCTCCTGACCAAAGGTTAATAACTTGTTACTGGACTCTTTCTTCTCCAAGGTGGTACTACGGGAGCTAAGTTTGACACCCGCTTGACGGGTGGCGAGTGGGCGAGACCGCCCCAGGGATAGAGCGTGTTGCCGCAAGAAGTCCCGGATAGAAAGTCGGAGAAGGAATTTAATCATGGCGATGACATCAGCCCAAGTTGCAAGTCTGTCCCTGGAGCAGGTTGCCTTCCTGACCCCGGCGGACATTAACTCGGGGCCCAATTCTTGGCCGGTGAGCGTTGATTCCGCCTCCAATCCGATACTTGGACTGAGTTCTGCCCAGCTTTCCGTTATGGCTCCCGACACGTTTAAAGCGGTGTTTGGTTCCGCTGCTGGCATCTTCAAAATTCTGGGGAGTCGCACGGGTCAGCCGGGGGTGATGAAGGGGCTGACAGCGGAACAGGTCAACACTCTGCCTTTGGGGGCTCTTGATGGCTTGAATGCGGCTCAAGTCGCGGATATTCCCCTATCGACCATCGTCTTGATCAAGCCTACAGCCATAGGAGGTCTAAAAGTTAACTTCCTGACGCTAGATCAGCTGGGGGGGCTTTCTTCCGCTGCCGCAGCCTCTCTTACCACGGCGCAGCTCGCGGCGATGAGCGTTGATCAAATCCGTGCGATTCCGGTCGACGCTGTGCCGGGAATACGCCCGAGTTATTTCTCCGGTACGAGCACCATTTACCTCCCCCTGGAGGTCTTTTCGGCGTTGACGGCGCAGCAAGTTCATGCCTTGACGTCTGATCAGCTTCGCCTGCTTACGGGGGGGCAATTGGCTGGGTTTACCGCCGAACAAGTCGGTGCGTTTTCCCTTGAGCAGAATCGCGTGTTAAATCTGGCGCTCTTTCCCGCCAGTCTGGTGACGCCGCAGTGGGTTGGAAACCTGGATTCGGCCTTGGTTTCGGCGTTGAGTCCGGCGCAGATTGGGGCCTTGACTTCGGCCCACATCCAGGCGATGGACCCCAGTGCGGTGGCTGGGCTGACTCCGGCTCAAGTCGCCTTGTTGAGCGGTCCGACGATTGGTGGTTTCACCTCCAGCCAACTCGCATGCCTGTCAGGCGACGCGGTCAAAGGACTGTCCACGGCAGACATCCACGGGCTGACCAGTGCACAGTTGGCAGGCTTTGGCCCGGCCCAGATGGCGGCTCTCACCTCGGCTCAGATTAACGCGCTGACGGGCGGAGATCCGGGGGTTGAGACCGAACAAATCGATTCGCTCACGTCCATCCAGATTGGGGGGCTTTCTTCTGCGGCGCTCCAGGGCCTTACGGAGGCCCAGATTGCAGACATGACCGACGATCAAATCCGCGCCATTTCTCCCGCCGCCATCCCTGGATTGGACGCCACCCGGCTTACAATGGAAGCGCTTCAGGCGATGACGCCAGAGCAACGTTACGCTCTGACGGCCAGCCAAGTCAGCGTGCTGGAGGGGGCGGGGAAGCTGGGGGTCTTTGGCCCGGATCCGTACAGTGTGCTGAATCCAGGCGCGCGCCCCACGATCACGATGACGGAGGATTGGTTCAAGGCTCTGGATTCGGCTCAGATCTCGGCGCTCCTTCCGACCCAGATCGCGTGGTTGTCCTCGGACTATATCACCCTGCTGACCACCGCTCAGGCGCGGGGGATGACCTCAGCCCAGCTCAATGCTCTGAACGGCGCACAGCTGGGACATTTTACCCCCGAACAGCTTGGCGCCCTGTCGAGCGATGCCGTTGCTGGCCTTTCCACGGCCAATATCTGCGCCTTGACCCCCCAGCAGTTTGAAGGGTTTGGGGCGACTCAGATGGCGGGTCTTACCTCCGGGCAGATCCAGGCTCTGACCGGCGGGAATCTTGGGGTTGAAACGGAACAGGTCGATCTTTTGACGACCCATCAGATCAGCGCTCTTTCCTCCGCCGGGGTGCGCGGTTTTACCTCCGCCCAGCTCGCGGACATGACGCCAGAGCAGATCCGGGCCATTTCCACTGCGGCTATTGGGGGGCTGACGTCGGCCCAGTTCAAGACGAGTACGCTGAGTGTCCTGACCGCAGAGCAAGTTGCGGCCCTTACCTTTGAACAGGCGAGTGCCTTCACGTCTGCGGAACTTATCGCCAGCCGGGGGACGCCGCTGGGTGAATTGAAGCCCGGAGCGGTTCCCCTAAGCCTGCTGACAACGTCTTGGCTGCGGAGTTTAAGCGCGGAGCAGTTCTCAACCTTGAATGCAACGCAGCTCGCGTCGCTGGTCACATCGGCTCAGATTCAGGCCCTGACATCCGATCAGATGATGGGAATGACATCGGCCCAGATTCTGGCTATGTCCGGCGGCAATACAGGGGTTGAAACGGAGCAGCTGGATTATTTCACCTCCACGCAGCTCTCTTTCCTGTCTCCCGATGTGGTGAAAAACCTCGGGAAAGATCGGCTGAACGATCTGTCGTCGACCCAGTTGGCAGGTTTGATCACGGGTGCCAATCTTCCCTTCATCCTTACGACAAATTTGATTGCCGGGGGGCCGTCAGGCGTGGCGGCGCTTCTTAACGGCTTTAGCCCAGATAGTTTTAAAAATTTTACCTCCACGGCGCAACTCTACGGCTTTGATGTTGCCAACCTGTCGAAATTTGACGACGCCCATATGGCGGCAATCCCCATAGGCTTGCTTACGTACTATCCTACAGTGACCAGCAATCCACTGGCCAAAATCAAGTGGAGTGTCGTGACCTCGGCGCAGATGCGTGGCCTGACGAACGACCAACTCGGAGTCTTCACCGCCGCCTATATTGCAGCATTGAAGCCCGAGGCCCTTGCGGGATTAACGCCCAGCCAATTCGCCCGTCTCCCTAACGGCATCATGACAGGGCTGACGGCCGCTCAACTTGAAATAATGGATCTCGCTTGTCTAAGCCCTATCCAGATCAGCTCGCTGCCCCCCGCCCTTCTTAAAACCCTGACCCCAGAACGGTTCCAGTCGCTGACAACCGACCAGCTGGCGGCGCTCACGCCGCCCCAAATGCTTGCGTTGAGCCGGGACTATTTTGCTGGAATGCCCTCAGACAAGGTTGCGGCTCTTCCCACCCGGGCCATGCTCGGCCTTTCTTCCGAGCAGATTTCGGCCTTGGATATGAGCGAGCTTGGCTCCGCGCAAGTTGCTCTTTTCCCCACCAAGGCTATCGGGGGATTGACCTCCAGCCAGATTTCAGCGCTGGGGACCGAGGGGGTCCAGGCCATGGGGACGGGGCAACTCGCCGGCTTGTCCAGTGGGGCTGTGGCGGGGCTTTCCTCCGATCAGGTTTTGACCCTCGGGACCGAGGGTATTCATGCCTTGAATTCGGCTCAGATGGGCGGCTTGTCCAGCGGGGGCGTGGCGGGGCTGTCCTCCGATCAGATCCATGCCCTGAGCTCCGGTCAGATTGGCGGCTTGTCCAGTGGGGCTGTGGCGGGGCTTTCCTCCGATCAGGTTTTGACCCTCGGGACCGAGGGGATTCAAGCCCTGAGTTCCGGTCAGATGGGCGGCTTGTCCAGTGGGGGGGTAGCGGGGCTTTCCTCCGAACAGATCCAGGCCCTTAGTCCGGCCCAGATTGGTGGACTTTCCAGTGATGGGGCCAAGGGGCTGGATGCGGATCACATCCACGCTCTCAGCTCGAGCCAGATCAGCGGGATATCCGCTGCGGCGGCGGCAGGTCTCTCCATCGATAATCTGACAGATGGTCAACTGGGGGCTCTGTCCAGTGGGGCGGTGGGGGGACTAACGACCGCTCAGATCGCGCTCCTGGTGCCGGACCGGCTGGAGGATCTTTCCTCCGCAGGCCTGCATGGTCTCACGTCGGAGCATATCATTGCGCTTGGGACCGAAGGGGTCGGGGCGTTGACCTCAAGCCAGATCCACGCTTTGGCCGATGGGGCCGCGGCGGGCTTCTCCTATGATCAAATCCACAACATGAGTTCTGATCAGGCGAAGGGGCTGACTTCGGGGCAGATTGCGTCCTTGCAGGGGGGGGACCGGGACCAAACCCACGAGGCGCTCGATGGCCTGAGGCCGGATCAAATCGCCGCCTTATCCACCGACGCGGTAAAAGGTTTCACCACGACCCAGATTCAGGATCTGAAGGGGCCTCAAATCGATGCGGCTTTGAATGTTCTGGATCCGGGGCAGTTGGGAGGCTTTAGCTCCGGTCAGATCGCTTCCTTGGATCCCAGTCGGATCGGTGCCTTGTCGTCTGGCCAGATTGGGGCGCTTTCCCCGGTGGCGAGCGGGGGGCTGACCTCGGCTCAGTTGGCCATTTTGAACAGCGATCAGGTCAAGGGGTTGACCTCGGATCAGATCGGTCACCTCAACCCTGACGCGTTCCATGACGGTTTTACCTCCGACGATATCAAGGTTCTCTCCAGCGGGCAGATGCACGGGTTGACCTCGGGCCATCTCCAGGGACTGAGCAGCGACGAGATCATGGTTCTGACCAGTGAGCAGCTCCATGGGTTGTCGCCGGAAAGTGTCCAAGGCTTCCAGCCGGACCAGATCAAGGAGCTTTCCACCGGTCAGATCCAGGGATTGAGCCCCGCGCAGATGGGCGCTTTCACGCCAGATCAGATCAAGGTGTTCGATACCGATCAGGTCATGGGGTTGTCTCCCAGTCAGGTCGAGGGGTTGACGTCTAGCCAGATCGGTGCCCTGACCACCGGTCAGCTGAACGTTTTCTCCAGCGATCAGATCGGGGCCTTGGCGCCCGAGCAGATCCAGGGGCTGACCTCGGCCCAGATGCCGGGCTTGCCCTTGGAATGGGTGAGTTCCACCCAGATTGCCGGAATGACTTCGGAGCAGATCGGGGGGCTGACCGCAGGGTCGGGGACGAACGACCAGATTGATCGTTTGAGGCCCGACCAGATTGCGGCCATCTCCACCAGTGCCATCCACGGCCTCAGCTCGGAACAGATTCAGGATATGACCTCCACCCAGGTCAGTCTTATGAGTTCCGAGCAGATCAAGAATATGACCCCGAACGCCGTTCATGGTCTTGATTCGGCTCAACTCTCTGCCATCGGCGCAGCGGTGGCCGGGTTCGACTCCGCCCAGATCTCGGGGCTGATGTCAGGGTCTATTCCCGGCCTCTCCCCTGATCAGATCGCGGTTTTGACTCACCAGGCCATCGCGGGGTTGGGGGCGGATCACCTGAAGGCCCTGGACTGGCAGCAATACCAGGCGCTTTCCGCCGACAGCGAACTGGATGACGTGACCCAGTTCGACACCGTGAGCACCGGGGCGCTTCAAGGCCTGACCACGGAGCAAATCAAAACGGCGTGGGAGGTCAAGGAACACCAGGAACTCCGCTTGAATGCGGTGGTTGCCGCCATGAATTTGGAGCAGTTGAAAAGTCTCGACTCCGAGGTCAAGGACTACCTCCGCGTGATGGCGAAGGAGGATAGCGTTCCCTTACAGGACTTCGTGGTGATCTCCGGCAAGAGAGCGGTGTTCTGGAGCACGGAAGACATCAAGGATCTCTCCACGGGTCAGGCGAGCCTGTTGGGCATCGAACAACTGTCTTACATGGATACGGCGCAATTCGCCGCTTTGGTGAAGCAGCCTCTGCCCTCGACCGCAGCCCATCCCAGGCTGGGGAACCTCACGGCGCTTCAGCTTTCCGCCGTATCCACCGCAGGCATTGCCACCCTCAAGCCGTATGGCGCGACGCTGACCACGGCCCAGTTGAAAGGGCTGTCCTCGGCTCAGGTTGCGGCGCTGACCGACGGGACGGCAACGGACGCAAGCGGGAGTCTCACCTCGGCCCAGATCAAGGCCTTGCTCCCAGAGCAAATTTCCGGCGTCGATGGAAAGGTCCTGGCGAGCAAAATAACGGACTCGAAGCAGACAATGCTTTTGAGCACCGCTCAAATTGCCGCGCTGACCAGTGCTCAGGTCGGGGAGCTGACGAACGCTGCGGTGGGGGCCTCCAACTGGATCTCGCTGTTGACCCTCCCCCAGGTTAAAGCCTTGTCGCTTGATGCCCTGGGTGGACTGACCCCTGGCGGGCTGTCCGCCCTCAATATCGCAGGCAAAATCCCGAATCTGACCGCCGCGCAAATTGGCGCCTTGGACGTGGGAGCCTTTGTTGGTGTTGTGGATCTGAAGGGCAGCCCAGGAACAAGTAGCAAGACGTGGGTGGCAACCAAGCTCACGCCAGCTCAGGTTGCGGGCCTCACCCGGGAGCAGCTCGTTTACTTGACCGGCAGCGATGGCGAGACCGAGTTCACCCCGGCACAGATCGCGATGTTGCGTCCCAGTGCGATCCCCGGCTTCTCGACGAAAGGCCTCAATGCCTTGTCGATCGCTCCGGCGGGGGCTTTCTCCAGGTTGACCTCTCTTCAGGTGGCGGCGCTGAGTTCGGAGCAGATCACGAAGTTGGATAGCGCGCACGTCAATGCGTTGACGCCTATCCAGTTGAAGGCCGTTGACCGCGATTGGGTCAAGACTCTGACCGCCGGAACGAGTGCCACCACCGATCAGATCGATACGTTGCGCTCGACTCAAATTGCTGGCCTATCTGTGAGTGCGGTGGAGGGCTTTACCTCGGCGCAGATCGCGGATCTGACTTCCGATCAGGTGGCGGGGTTCACCGCCATGCAGGTCGCGGCCTTGCGGCTTGAGGCGGTGAAGGGCTTCAATTCGAGCAATATCACCGGACTGAAGGCTTTGGCTTTCAAGGGGTTCACCTCGGCCCAGATTTTTGCGATGTCCGACGGGGCTGCGTCGAAGAACTGGATGGAGGGGGTTACGGTGGATCAACTCAAGGCCCTGTCGCCAGCGGCGATGGGGGCCTTGACGTCGGACCAGGTCAAGGCCTGGAGCGCAGGCAGCACCAACGCCCTTGGCAAGCCGATCGAGACCGACGAAATCGACGGCTTGACGGCAGCGCAACTGGCGGCCATCCCGGCGGCGGTGCTCCAGAGTTTAAACGCCGCTCAGATGCAGGATCTGAGTGCGGCGCAACTGAAGAACCTTTCCGCCGAGCAGGTGGGGGTGCTGATGTCCATTGCCAGACCGACGCCCGAGCAGGTGAAGAGCCTGTCCGTGACCCAGGTGGGGGGGATTGTCCCCACCGATTTGAGCAAGATGCCCAAGGAGGCATTGTCCAGTTTTTCGGCGATTCAGTTGGCGGCCATGAGTTTGGCTCAACTCGCAAGGCTCGGCCTGGCGAGAGTCAACGATTTGCTCCCCACTCAGGTCAAAAATCTGAGTTACGAACAGGCCAAGGCCTTGTCCGGAGGGGGGGTCACCTCCGGGTCAGCGCTGGATTTGGCCTTAAAGGATATCGTCGCGAAGAAGGGTGGACTTGCCACCGTGGCGAGCAAAGACCTGACCACGGCGCAGATTTCGGCGCTGACGGCGGTTCAAGTGTCGAACTTGACGACCTCGCAGTTGGTGACTCTCTCGGGAGGGAAGATTGCGGCTCTGAAGGTCTCGGCCTTGATTCCCAGCCAGATCAGCGCCTTGCGCGGCGATCAGATCAAGGAACTGACCGATGCCCAGGTCAAGGGCTTGACTGTGTTGCAACTCGCAGCTCTGTCACCGGCGCAAATCGCGGCCTTCGAGCGGGAAGACGTAGCGGTATTGTCCGTGGCGCAGTTGAAGAGCCTGAGCGCGCGGCAAGCCAATGCGTTTACCACCGCTCAAGTCAGCGCCATGACGTCGGCCCAGCTCGCGGCCCTCGTCGTGCCGCCCGGATCGGAAGAGGTCCCCCTGCTCCAGATCTTCGAGGAAGATATTTCCGCGAAATCCTCCAGCGAGCTCCGCGCCTTGTCGCCCTCTCAGGTGGAACTCTTGACGGCCAGCCAGCTCAACAAACTGAGTGCTTCCCAGGTGGGGGACGTGATCAGCGACGGAGCCCGATTGAGCCTGTTGCGGGCGGTTCAGTTGGCGGGCATGTCCGAGGTGGGGCTGTCGGGGCTGAAGAGCCAAGCAGGAACCTTGACCACCGCTCAATTGAGCCGTCTGTCCTCGGCCCAGATCGCCGTGTTGGCGAGCAACCTCACCCTGGACCAAATCAAAAAGTTGACCACGGCCCAGATGGCGGGGGTGGATCTGAAGAAGTTTACCTCCACCGGTGAGGCAGCCGGACTGACGATTCCTCAATTGGCGGCGCTCACGGCGGAGCAGATCAAGAAGGCGGATGTGTCTTGGGTCAACCTGTTGACGACCAAGCAATTGATGTCCCTGTCGACCACCGCCATCGGCGGTTTGACGCCCGAGCAAATCACCGCGCTCAATGCCGCCAAAGTGGCCAAGCTTTCCACCAGTCAGGTGGCGGCCTTGACCACAACTCAGGTGGGGGCGTTGAAAGATAACGTGACCAAACTTGCAGCCGCGCAATTAAAGGGCGTCGGCAAGGATTGGGTGCAGGCGTTGGTGGCCGATGGGGCGTTGAGCAATACCAGCTCCATCGATCTGTTGAGTTCAGGCCAGATCCGGGGCTTGTCCACCACGGCGGCGTCGGGCTTTACCTCGGCTCAGATTGCCGATCTGGATACCAAGCAGCTGAAGGGCTTTACCTCGGCGCAGATCGCGGCCTTGGGAACGGCGGCGGTGGGGGGCTTCAACGCCAATAACTTCTCGGGCCTGGACGCTGTGGCGATCAAGGGATTGACGGCGGCTCAGATCGCGGCCATGGCGCCTCCGAGCGCGGCGGCGAACATCAGCAACAACTGGATCTCTGGCATCACGGTGGCGCAGCTGAAGAATCTGTCGACCGATGCCATTTCGAAGCTTACCTCAGCGCAAGTCGGAACCCTGTCGGCTGGGAGCAAAAACGCCAAGGGGGCGGACGTCGAAACCGACGAGATTGATGCCTTGAGCGTTACGCAAGTGGCCGCTCTCTCCCTGGATGTGCTGAAGCACCTGTCCACGGCGCAGGTTCAGGATTTGAGCGTTGCTCAGATTAAAAACCTCTCCGCCGCGCAAGTGGGTGCCTTGGCCAGCGTTACCAGTACCGGCAACATCAGCGCCCTCACCCTGGCGCAAATCAAGGGCATGACGGCCGTTCAAATCCGAGGCATCACGCCCGAGGCCATCACCGCCCTCAGCACAGGTGCGCTGGATGGAATCTCGGCGGCCCAACTCGGGGCCTTGAGCCTGGAGCAGGTGACCAGTCTGACGGCGGCCCAGATCAAGTCCTTGACGGCCGTTCAGTTGAGGGGGCTGACCTATGGGCAGGTTGTGGCCCTGAAGCGGTCGGCCGCAACGGACCAAGCGCCCTCCCTGAACTGGATGGGGTTGGGAGGCCTGGAGCTGAAGGCTCTGACCGATACCCTCACCAAGAATCCGCTGGGTGAAGCAGCGGATAGCAGCGGCGTCTCGACCGTGGCCATCAGTAAGCTGACGCCCGTCCAGATCGCCAACTTGACCACCAATCAAGTGGTGACGCTCTCGGGGGCGCAGATTGCCGTCCTCAAGATCGCGGGGCTCTCCTTGACTCAGCTGGCGGTGTTGCGCGCTGATCAAATCAAGGAAATGACTCCGGCGCAGGTCAAGTCCCTGACTGCCCTGCAAATTGCGTCCTTGTCCACGGCTCAGGTGGCGGCCTTCGAGGGACTTGATGCGGGGGCGCTGTCGGTGGCGCAGTTGAAGGCGTTGAGCACCGCTCAAGTCAAAGCGATGACCTCGGGGCAGTTCGAGAAAATGACCCCGGCGCAAATCGCGGCCCTGTCCGCACCCCAGTTCGCCACCCTTAATACGGAGGAATTGGGGCACCTGACCTCGGCCCAGGTGAAGAGCCTGAGCGTGGTGCAGATCAAGGCTCTCTCCGAACAACAAGTCGGGGCCTTGGGGGAATTGGCTCGGTTCATGACCGACAAGCAGGTGGCGGTGTTGGGGGCGGGAACGTTCAATGCCCTCAGCACGCAGGCTTTGGCGGGGTTGGGGACGCTTCAGATCAAGGGGCTGACCTCGGCGCAGGTTGCGGGGATGGGGGCCGATACCTTGAAGAGTATCCTTGAGAACACCACCGAGATTAAGGCCTTGACGGCTGCGGCGGTGAAAGGGTTGACCTCGGCGCAGATGGAGGCGCTGGGGCGGGATAATCTGAAGGCTTTCACCCCGGCGCAGCTTGCGGCGTTGTCGAGCACGCAGAAGGGTTGGTATACTGCGGGGATCACGTTGATCTCCTAGGGGTCAAGGGTCTCTGACCCTTGACCCCTAGGAGATCACGCATTCTCCCCAGGTCCATCTCATCCTTCGGCAGTCCGAATCGCAACAGAGTCGGGGCAAAGTCAAACGCCCTTACCATCACCCCCCCTTCCCCAACCGCTCATAAAGCGCCGGAGCCTCCTCATGCCGGACCAAGCGGCGTCCCCCCCCACCAGGCTGAACCCCTGTCCAAGAGACAAGCATCCAAGGCAAGGGCAGCTTGAGGCAGTCGCTTCAAAGCCTGAGCGATCCAATCCGTATCCTGAAAAGCGGCCGCCCCAACCGCAGCAGCGACGCCAGAAACGGCCCAAGGCCCAAGCCGTTCAGCAAGAGGCACCAGATGTTCCGGCTGAGCGAGAGCAAACCCCAGCCGCACCCCCGGCAATCCGAAGAACTTCCCGAAGGACCGCAAGAGGATCATGCCCGAGCGCAAAGCCGGTACCAAGGATTCGCCCGGTGTTGGATCGACAAACGCCTCATCGAGCACCAAAACCCCCTTCCGTTCGGCGAGGGTTTGGGCCAGAGAGAGCAGCAAAGCTTTGGGAATGGTTTTCCCATCGGGATTGTTCGGACGAACCGCGATGACGACACTGACGGTGGAATCCCC
>JAVBJO010000012.1:0-3814 GCA_031546925.1 Rhodospirillaceae bacterium | reverse complement strand
GCCGGGGCTGCCGCCCCCTGCCCCGCCCGGGGCAAATGCCCCGGACCCCCTTTTCTTTTGCCGTTTCCCTCACCATGGTTTAAGAGTCTTCGTCACAAAACGTCCAGAGGTTCCCGCCATCGCCACCACGACCGTTTCCGTTGGAGAGGATCGCTCCCTGATCGTGACTCTGTCAGGATCCTGGCGGCAGGATTCCAATGCCAAGACCGAGCCCGACGCAGCTCCCGGTCAGGCTGCTTTTGATGCTCTCAACGCCACGCCTCCGCCTCAGCGCGTGACAGTCCTCGCCGAGGCGTTGCCGACGTGGGACAGCACGCTTCTCACATTTCTACGGCGTTTAGAGGCCGCCTGCACCAAGGCCAACATTCCCTTTGACGCTAACGGTCTGCCCGAGGGAGTAACGCGCTTGCTCCGGCTTGCGGCGATGGTCCCGAAGGCAACGGGAACCCACGGTGAAGCAGCGCCTTCGGGTTTGGTGGAAAACATCGGCAAGGCCACCATCGGCACTTTTGCCGATATCAAGGGGACAGCGACTTTTCTCGGTCGCGTGATTCAAGCGGCTTTGACTCCGGGCAAGCCCTTTCGGCGACGCGATTTTCTTGTGGTGCTCCAACAGGCCGGGGTTGATGCCCTTCCCATTGTGGGGATTATCAACCTGTTGGTGGGATTGATCTTGGCCTTCGTGGGCGCGGTCCAGTTGCGGCAGTTCAGCGCCTCGATTTACGTTGCCGATCTGGTGGGATTGGCCACCACCCGGGAAATGGCCGCCGTGATGACCGCCATCGTCGTGGCGGGGCGCACGGGTGCGGCCTTTGCCGCCCAGTTGGGCACCATGCAGGGCAATGAAGAGGTCGATGCTCTCTCTGCTTTTGGCATTGCCCCGATGCGTTTCCTGGTGCTCCCGCGCCTGTTGGCGCTGATGATCATGATGCCGCTTCTTTATGTTTATGGCTGTGTCTTGGGGCTCGTGGGAGGATTGTTGGTGGGAACGGGGATGCTGGATCTCTCGGCCCAAGGCTATATCAATCATTCTCGCGATGTTATTCCCATCACCGCATTTTTGATTGGGTTCTCCAAAAGCATCGTCTTCGGCTTGGTCGTGGCCTTCACCGGATGCCGCAAGGGCATCGAAGCGGGGCGAAGTGCGGCCTCGGTGGGAGAGGCTGCCACCTCGGCGGTGGTCTCCGCCATCGTCTGGATCATCGTTTTGGATGCCGTCTTCGCGGTGTTGCTCAACGTGTTGGGGATCTAGGCGATGGATAATCCTCGGGTCGAGGTCAAAAATCTCACCATGCGCTTCGGAGACCGCACCGTTCAGCGCGATATCAGCTTCAGCGTGGCCAAGAGCCGCATTTTCGTCATCATGGGCGACAGCGGGTGCGGTAAGAGCACGCTGCTGCGACACATGACGGGACTGTTGCGTCCAGCCGAGGGCGATGTGTTCTACGATGGCGGTAGTTATTGGCAATCCAACGACGATCAACGCGCGGCGACCAGCCGTCGCTTCGGCATCCTGTTCCAAAGCGGTGCCTTGTGGAGCTCCATGACCCTGGCGGAAAATGTCGCCTTGCCGCTTTCCTGGTACACGCGGTTAAAGCCCTCCGACATCGCCGAGGTGGTGGCCTTGAAATTGGCTTTGGTCGGATTGGCGGGCTTTGAAAGCTATTATCCCTCGGAAATCAGCGGGGGGATGCGCAAACGCGCCGGGCTGGCCCGTGCCATGGCGCTTGATCCGGATATCCTGTTCTTTGACGAGCCCTCGGCGGGGCTGGATCCGTTGTCCTCGCGGCGCTTGGACGACTTGATTTTGGAATTACGCGACAGCCTCGGCGCTACCGTGGTGGTGGTCACTCATGAATTGGCAAGCATCTTCGCCATTGCCGATGATTCGGTGTTCTTGGATGCCGATACCCATACCGCGATCGCTCATGGTAATCCTCATGCTTTGATGCAAACCTGTGAACACCCTAAGGTTCGAGAGTTCCTCCGCAGAGGGAACTTATGAGCGCTCCTTGGCGCACCCTCTCTTCTCCGGGAGCATGACAACATGGCCAGTCGCGGCAACCCAACTTTAATTGGCGCTTTCGTCCTAGGGGGACTGGCGTTGTTTGTTATCGCCCTGTTTGTCTTGGGGGGAGGCCGCTTGCTGGAAAAACGCAGCACCTGGGTGGCCTATTTCGATGGCTCGGTGGAGGGACTAGCCCCCGGAGCCGCCGTCACCTTCCGCGGCGTCCATGTTGGCTCCGTAATCCAGGTGGATCTCCAACTCAACACCAAGACTCTCCAGGCTCGGATTCCCGTCGTGTTTGAAACCGATCCCAGCCGGGTGACCTATATGAACGGCACCCTGCCCACCGTGCGGGATGCTGAGCAAATGGCGAAGGGGGGATTGCGCGCTTCTTTGGTTCAGCAAAGTTTCGTCACCGGGCAACGCGCCATCCAGTTGGATCTCCTGCCCAATACGCCCTACACCCTGGTGGGTGGCGACCCAAACTCCCCCATCATCGAAGTCGCCGTGGTGAAGTCGGATATCGAGCAGTTGAAGGATAGCTTCACCAACTTGCCCCTGCGAGAACTGGTCGCCACCACGGAAAGAACCCTCCTCTCCGTTGATCGTTTGGCCAGTTCTCCAGAGCTTCAGACCGGCCTTGCGGCCCTGGTGGGAGCTCTGATCCAACTCAACCAAGAGACCGGGCCAACCTTGCGCGACATCGCGACCGCCGCCCAGACGGTCCAAGGTGCCGCACGTCAAGCCAGCCAATCCGTTGCCACCTTGGAAAGCGATGCCCATGCCACCTTGACCGATATTCGCGGGCTGACCAACAGCGTCGATCAGCAAGTCGCCACCTCTGGACAAGCCTTGCTGTCGAGCGTCCAGTCCGCCCGAGCGGCCTTGCGCCAAGCCGAACTGGCGATGACCGCCATGAACTCCCTGGTGGCGGGGAACAGCGCGCTCCGTGCCGACTTGGAGCGGACCCTGCGAAACTCTGCCCAAGCGAGCGAATCCCTGAAAGAGTTTGCTCGCAAAATCGAACGTAGCCCTAATGCTCTGGTGATAGGCCGATGACCATGAACTTTCTGCAAAAAAAATGGAGAGGAACCGGGATTGCCTTGGCCCTCATGACCCTGGTGGCAGCCTGCGGCACAAAGCCACCACCACGGCTTTACGTGATGGCTCCTCCAGAGGCGGATGCCACCTCCCTACCGGTGGAGGCGACCCTGCGTGTCACCCTTCCCGCCTATCTGGAACGACCTCAGATTGTCGTTCGGCGCAATACCTATCACCTGGTTCCCAACGACGATGACCAGTGGGCCGAGCCCCTGGACAAGGCAACCGCACGGTTGTTGGCCGAGGAACTCAGTCGCAAGCTCACGCGCGGCAAGGTCGTCGTGGGAGGAAACGGCGATGTCACTGCGGCGCGGGAGTATCTGATCACGTTGGACGCTTTCGAGCCTCTGGATAGCGGACAAGTGCTGCTGTCGGGGAGGTGGCAACTCCGCGATGCTCAAGGGGGGAAAAACCTGGCATCGGGGACGCTCCATCAGTTGCGAAACATCCTCGGAAAAGACCCAACCGCCATGGTGGCCGCCATGAGTGAGGCGCTTACGGCGGTGGCTCAGGAGATTGCTGGCGTGAGCAATGCCAAACGAGGGGTCAAGGGTCTCTGGCCCGTTGCTGTCATGTAAAATTTGGTTGTTTTGTTTCCGTTTATTAGCGGCGGGTTCTTGGGTCACTCCCCCTTCACCCCTCGTTTGGCATTGCTCACGCCAGCAATCTCCTGAGCCACCGCCGTAAGCGCCTCACTCATGGCGG
>JAVBJO010000172.1:0-17210 GCA_031546925.1 Rhodospirillaceae bacterium | reverse complement strand
GTATCAGGGTAAGGGGGTGGGGGGTGTCGGGTGATGGGCTTGGGTCTGGGCTTACGCCCTGGTCAGGGGCGCCGCCCCCGACACCCCCGCAAGGGTCAGGGACCCGTGACCCCATCTCTTTCCCGAGGATGTCTCGTGCTCGCCTTCACCGCCCCTTCTGCTAGGGGGTCAAGACGCCCCCTATACCCCCTGGTCAACTCTTTGGGGTCAGGGGCCCCTCCCCCTTCCCCCCTTCTCTTTCCGCCAATTTCGCCTCCAGGGCAGCCACCCTCTCCCCCAGCGCCTCCTGCTCGGTCCTCGCCTTAACCGCCATGGCGCGCACCGCCTCAAACTCCTCCCTCGGCACCATATCGGCGCTCACCAAGAACCGTTCGATCTGCTGACGGACCATGGACTCAATCTCGGCCTTCACACCAGACAGGGCTCCCAAAGCCCCCCCGGCCATCCGCGAGAGATCATTCAGAAAAGGATTCGGTGCGCTCATTATTTTAAGACTCGTTCTTGCCAAAAGTTCCCTCCATTATGGGGCGGGGAATGCCGATTGCAAGAGCGCCCTCAGACCTTAGGCATAGGGAGTTTAGCGGCTATGATCGTCGTCACCGGCGGAGCTGGATTCATCGGTTCCAATATTCTTGCAACACTAGAGGAAAGCGGAATTGGCGACCTAGCCGTGTGTGACCGGCTTCGTTCCAATGAGAAATGGCGCAATATTTCCAAGCGTGAGCTTTCGGATGTCGTTCATCCAGAACAATTGTTTGATTTTCTCATGGCGAATCGGAAAGATGTGGAGATTATTTTCCATATGGGAGCGATTTCATCCACGACAGAGACAGACGCAGACAAAATCAGCGCGAACAATTTTTCATTAAGCTTGGCGTTGTGGAAATGGTGTGCTGCCCATGACATTCGCTTCATTTATGCGTCTTCGGCGGCGACCTATGGAGATGGGGCGCTAGGCTTTGATGATGATTGGTCGGTGGCGCGATTGGCACAATTGCGCCCCATGAATGCTTATGGCTGGTCGAAACACTTGTTTGATCGCCGGGTGGCCCGGAAAATTACCTGCGAGGCGCGCCGTCCGCCTCAATTCGTCGGATTGAAGTTCTTCAATGTCTACGGCCCCAACGAGTATCATAAGGGAACACAACAAAGCGTTGTGTCGCAGATTTATCCCTATGCTCGCGAGGATGCGGCCTATCAATTGTTCCGCTCTCACCATCCCGACTATGAGGATGGGGAGCAGTTGCGCGACTTCATCTGGGTCGGCGACATTACAGATGTTTGTATGTGGCTCTATCGCACGCCCAACGTCAGCGGGATTTTTAATCTGGGCACGGGAAAGGCGCGGTCTTTCCTGGACTTGGCCTCAACGGTGTATCGGGCTCTTGGCAAGGAACCCCATATCAAGTTCCGCGATACCCCTTTGACAATTCGTGACCAATATCAGTACTTTACCCAAGCGGACATGACACGACTGCGAGAAGCGGGATATACTCAGCCTTTCACCTCGCTTGAGAGTGGCGTGACGCAATATGTCCAGGGGTATCTGGACGCTCCCGATCATTATCGCTAGACTGGACACCATGTTTGCACTTGTTTTCCCCCAGATTGACCCCGTCATTGTTTCGGTGGGACCGTTCGATTTTCGCTGGTATGCGCTGGCCTATATCGCGGGGTTGATGCTGGGGTGGCGGTACGTAAAAGCGCTGGTGAAGCGCTCTCCCTACGCCATGACCCAGGACAATGTCGACGATTTTCTGGTGTGGGCGACCCTGGGCGTAATCTTGGGGGGGCGGACGATTTATGTGTTGTTCTACAAGCTATCCTACTACATGGACCACCCCTGGGAGAGTCTCATGTTGTGGAAGGGTGGGATGTCTTTCCATGGGGGGGCCGTGGGGGTCATCCTTGCCATCGTGCTCTTCTGCTACCGCCGTAAGGAGCTTTCGATCCCAGCGGTGGGAGACGTGATTTGTTGCGCCGTCCCCATCGGCTTGTTCTTCGGACGCATTGCCAACTTTATCAATGGCGAGTTGTATGGCCGCGTGGCCCCGGATGTTTCTTGGGCGATGGTGTTCCCCGGAGGCGGACCCGACCCTCGTCATCCCAGCCAACTCTACCAAGCGGGGATGGAAGGGCTGGTGCTGTTCGTGGTGCTGACGCTGCTGTGGCGACGCCCCGAAATTCGCGAGCGCCCAGGGATTCTCTCCGGCGTGTTCCTGGCGGGATATGGCATCGTTCGGACCATCGGCGAGGTGTTTCGGCAACCGGATCGGGATTTGGGGTTTCTCGTGGGCGGGTTGACCATGGGGCAACTGTTGTCGTTTCCCTTGATCATCGCTGGCGTTGTTTTGATCTGGTGGGCAGGGCGGCAACCAAAAGATGACAAGCAGCAGGTGAGTACGATGGAATGATTGCACTGGTCTTCGCGTGGTTGTATATTAGAGTTCTGGTAAAGCACTCTCCCCACGCGATGACCAGGAGTGATGTGAAGTATTTTCTGCTTTGGATCGCCTTAGGAGAGATCCTCGGAGGGAGAATTTTCTACATTCTGGCCTATTGGCACGTCTACATAGAGTATCCCAGTCAAATCCTTATGTTGGCAAATGGGGGTATGTCCCCTCTGGGGAGCACTCTTGGAGTTGTTGTCGCCTTCGTGCTCTTCTCTTACTGGCGGAAAATCTCGATCCTTGTGGCAGGAGAGGTGGTTTGTTGCGCGGCCCCCATCTACTTGTTCTTTAGGCGGATCGCCGACTACATGAGTGGCGCGTTGTATGGGCGCATGGCCTCGGCTGTTCTTTGGGTGATGGAAGCGGTGGTGCCATTCGTGCTGCTAACAGTTCTGTGGCGACGCCCCGAAATTCGTGCCCGAAATTCGCGAGCGCCGGGGATTCTCTCCGGCGTCTTCCTCGCGGGATATGGTATCATTCGGAACCTTGGCGAGGGGGTCCGTCAGCCGGATCAGGCGTTGGGATTTCTCATGGGGGGCTGACCATGGGGCAACTTTTGTCATTTCCCTGGATCATCGCCGGAGCGGCCTTGATCTGGTGGGCGAGGCGGCAACCAAAAGACGACAAATTACAAGTGAGTATGGTGGAATGAAGGGGCATTGGGTGGATCCGGTCCGGTTGGCGGAGTTGATGTGCGCTCATTTGTGCCATGATCTCTCCAGTCCTATTGGTGCGACGGCGGCGGGGGCGGAGCTGCTCGCCGACCTGGGGGGAGCGGATCCCGATACCGTGGCGTTGGTTGCGGCAAGTGCGGAGAGCGCTGCGGCACGGCTCAAGTTTTTCCGAGCAGCATTGGGGCCTCCGGCGGTTATGGAGCAGACGGTCTCCACGGTACGAGGGCTGATCAAGGGGTATCTGGAAACCCTGAAGGCCGCTACAACCACCGAGATTGCCCTAGAGTGGAATGACGCCCCAGGGATCGCCGCGCTGGATGGCGGAACCGCTCGGCTGCTGCTGAATCTGGCGCTGCAAGCCAAGGATACGCTTCCCTACGGAGGCCGCTTGGTGGTGCGTGTTGCGGGAGAGGAAACGGCGAGCGTGGCCGCCCAAGGAGCCATCAAGCCCCCCCCTCCCGAGGTGGTGGAAATTTTGCGTGGCCTTCAGGAAGAAAACGCGCTGCCAACAACGCCGAAGGAAGCCCACGCCTGGTTTGTCCGCGCGGCCGCCTTTCGCTTGAACAGAATGCTCTCGCTGTCGATCCAGTCGGAGGCGCTTCTCTTTACCCTCTCGCCAGCGTAGGGGCGAGGAGAGAGCGGATAAAACTTTCCGGATATGACTGAAGGCCTTCTAAAAGCATCAAGCCTATGGTATGAGTAACGTCCGCGTTGAGTGGCTTTGCGTTAAGGCCGGATGACGGTGGGCTCATTAGGTGGGCGCATAAGGGTGTGGAGCGGGAGTAAACTATGGATGACCTTCTTAGCGAATTTCTGACCGAGACCTCGGAAAGTCTTTCCGTTCTCGATGTCGAGTTGGTCAAATTGGAGCAGAATCCCGATCCGGCGATTCTGCAAAATATTTTTCGTCTCGTTCACACCATCAAAGGGACATGCGGCTTCCTGGGGTTGCCCCGGTTGGAGCATGTGGCCCACGCCTCGGAGAACGTGCTCGGCAAGTTCCGGGATGGCGAGCTTGAGGTCAATCCCACCGCCGTTACCTTGATCCTGAAGGCCATCGATCGCATCAAGCTGATTCTCGGCCATCTGGAGCAAAACGAGGTCGAACCCGAAGGTCAGGACAATGACCTGATCTCCCTGCTCAACGCCATGGCCGAAGGCAAGGCCGTGTCTACCGAGGCAGTGGTGGCTCCGGCCCCAGCAGCGCCCACGTTTACGCCCCCCAATACCACCGACAATCCCTTCCCCGTTGCCGCCGACCTGCTGGCCGAAGTCGAGGCCGCATACGCCTCTGGCATCAAGGCCGCCAGTGACAACAACATCTGGTCCGAAATGAACAAGGAGCGGCAACGCGAGGCAACCGCTCAGGCGGTTCAGGCCGCTAAGGCCGCCGCCGCTCCGCCGCCTCCTCCGGCGGAAGCCAAGGCCAGCGTTCCCGCACCTGTCGCGGCTCCTCCGGCGGTGGTGAAGGAAACGCCCCCGTTGGCCGAGGCCTCTAAAGAATCGGCGGTTGCCGCGCAGACCATCCGCGTCAATGTGGAATTACTGGAAAACCTGATGACCCTGGTGTCGGAATTGGTTCTGACCCGGAATCAGTTGCTCCAGATGGTGCGCGGACGGGATGACAGCGAATTCACCGCTCCCTTGCAGCGTTTGTCCCATATCACCACCGACCTCCAGGAAGGCGTGATGAAGACGCGCATGCAGCCCATCGGCAATGCCTGGGCGAAGCTGCCGCGAATTGTGCGCGATCTCTCGGTCGAAATGAGCAAGAAGATCGACTTGCAGATGCTGGGGGCCGACACCGAGTTGGACCGCCAAGTGCTGGAGCTGATCAAGGATCCGCTGACCCACATGGTGCGCAACTCCGCCGACCACGGGTTGGAAGGTGGAGAGGAGCGCCGGCGCGCTGGTAAGCCGGAAATCGGCAAGATCGTGCTGAACGCCTACCACGAGGGGGGGCATATCATCATCGAGATTTCCGATGATGGTCGTGGCCTCAATCTCGACAGGATCAAGCAGAAGGCCGTGTCCAGCGGTTTGGCCACGGAGTCCGAGCTGGAGGGGATGACCTCACAGCAGATTTACCAGTATATTTTCCGGGCGGGCTTCTCCACCGCCGAAAAGGTGACCTCGGTCTCTGGGCGCGGCGTCGGCATGGACGTGGTGCGCACCAATATCGAAAAGATCGGTGGAACCGTCGAGTTGAAGAGCACGCCCGGCAAGGGCTCGACCTTCGTTATCAAGATTCCGCTGACCCTGGCCATCGTCTCGGCTCTGATCGTGGAGTGCGCATCCGAGCGGTTCGCCATTCCCCAGATCAGCGTGTTGGAACTGGTACGGGTGACCGCCAACTCCGAGCATGGGATCGAGATGATCAATCATGCGCCGGTTTTACGGTTGCGGGACCGGTTGTTGCCTCTGGTGAGCCTGAAGAAGCTGTTGCAGTTGAACGACGGGCGGGATGCTCAGGAAACCTTCGTGGTGGTGACTCAGGTGGGGACTTACACCTTCGGCATCATCGTTGATCGGGTGTTCGACACCGAGGAAATCGTTGTGAAGCCGGTGGCACCGATTTTGCGCCATATTTCCATGTTCTCGGGCAATACCATCCTGGGGGATGGGTCCGTGATCATGATTTTGGATCCCAATGGCATCGCCGCCGCAACGGGCGAGCTGGCGCTGATGGGTGGGGCTCAAACAGCGGAGACCGCCGTGGTTCGGGGTGGCGATATGCACGGGGATGCCAAGACCTCGTTGTTGGTATTCCGCGCTGGGGGTAATGATCTCAAGGCGGTTCCGCTCGCCTTGGTGGCCCGCCTGGAAGAGATCGAAAATATCGAACACAGCCATGGCCGTCCGATGGTGCAGTATCGTGGTCATCTGATGCCGTTGGTGTCCATCGACGGCTCGGTGCAAATCCGGGAAGAGGGACGTCAGCCGGTTCTGGTGTTCTCGGATCGCGATCGGACCATGGGTTTGCTGGTGGACGAGATCGTGGATATCGTCGAAGACCGGTTGCGGGTGGAGTTGAGCGACAACAACCCCGGCGTTATCGGCACGGCAGTCATTGCTGGCAAGGCGACGACCATCATCGATGCTGGCTACTACCTGCCGCAGGCCTTCGGCGATTGGTTCGGTCGTCCCGATAAGGAATTTGGCGAGGATGAGGCCCAGTCCCATCGTATTCTGGTGGTGGACGACAGTCCCTTCTTCCGTAATCTGTTGACGCCGCTCTTGTCGGTCGCTGGATACGAGGTGGTGGCCGTCGAAAGCCCGGATCGGGCGTTGCAGCTGCGCGAGCAGGGAAGCGATTTCGACATGATCATCAGCGATATCGAGATGCCCGGTATGAACGGCTTTGAGTTCGCGACGGCGGTTCGGGCGGAAGGACGTTGGCAAGCGACGCCGATGATCGCCCTGTCCAGTCACGCCACCGAGAAAGACTTCGAACGGGGTCGTCAAGTGGGCTTCAATGATTACGTCGCGAAGTTCGACCGTGATACCCTGCTGACGACTGTTGCCTCGTTTGCCGCTGCCATCAAAGGTGCCGCATGAACCAGCTAGCTCCCTCTACCCGGAAGCGTCCCGGAACCGATGTGGTCGCGACGGAAACCCAAGATTACGTGACCATGTATATCGAGGGGCAACTGTTCGGCGTTCCCGTGCAAACGGTGCAGGATGTGTTGGGGTTGCAAAAGATTACCCGTATCCCCCTTGCACCGCCCGAAGTGGCGGGCAGCCTTAATCTGCGCGGTCGCATCGTGACCGCTATTGATGTCCGGTTGCGGCTGGGACTCCAGAACCAGGCAAGCAACAACAAGGGAATGAGTGTTGTTGTCGATATGTTGGGGGAGCTGTATTCGCTGATGGTCGATCAAGTGGGTGAGGTTTTGTCCCTGCCTGCGGCCAAGTTCGAACGCAACCCCCCGACGCTTGATCCCATGTGGCGGGAGTATTCCGCAGGGATCTACCGCCTGGAGGATAAGCTGCTCGTGGTGCTGGATGTGGGAAAACTGCTCGACTTTACCCGGTATGAATAATGATGCAGCGCGGGGATGGTCTCAGAGATAAGGGTGCGTCTCGGCGCGACATTCTCCCATCGGAGGCACAAGGGGCATGAAGTCCTGTTTAATCGTTGACGATTCAAAAGTCATTCGCATGGTGGCAAGGAAGATTCTTCAAGAACTTACCTTCACCACCGCAGAAGCCGAAGATGGCCAGCAAGCTCTCAACTATTGTATGAGTTCGCTGCCTGACGCTGTTCTTCTGGACTGGAACATGCCGGTCATGAGCGGCATCGACTTCTTGCGAGCGCTCCGGAAGCTCCCGGGGGGGGATAAACCTGTCGTTGTGTTCTGTACCACGGAAAACGACATCGATCATATTCAGGAGGCGATCAACGCCGGTGCCAACGAGTACATCATGAAGCCGTTCGACAGCGAGATCCTGCAAAACAAGTTCGCGCAGATCGGGCTTTTGTAGTTTGTCGTTTTTCATCCTTTTACAAGGACGCCACCCCAGTCATGGCACCTGATCGCGTTTCTCCGCCCAATGATGGTGGCCAAGACAAAGTTCGTGTGATGCTTGTGGACGACTCCGCCGTTGTCCGGGGGTTGGTGACGCGTATTTTAGGGGAAGACCCCGGAGTGACTGTGGTCGCTTCGGTGGGGAATGGACAAATGGCCCTGGCCGCCTTGGAGCGGCAAGAGGTGGATGTCATCCTGCTGGACATCGAAATGCCGGTCATGGACGGCATGACGGCGTTGCCTAAGCTGCTGAAGATCGCGCCGGATGTGCGGATTATCATGCAATCGACCTTGACCCTTAAAGGGGCTGACGTGTCCATGCGTGCGCTGGAAATCGGCGCAGCGGACTATATCCCCAAGCCGACCGCGACGAAGGATTTGGTCGGCGGGATGGACTTCAAGGCAGAGTTGCTGAACAAGGTCAAGGCGTTGGGGCAGGCGCGGTTGCGCACGGCCAGCCTGCGGGTTCTGCGGCCCACGGCGAATGGTGGTGCCCCTTCCCCGTCTGCCGCACCCACGGTGCCAACGGCGGCGATTCCTGGCAGGGCGTTCCCGATGGCTGCCCGACTTGGCCCGCCGCCTCCGGGGAAAGCGATTCCGCTCCGGACGCATAGCCCGGAACCACCGGATATCATTGCGATTGGAAGTTCCACTGGGGGGCCGCAGGCTTTGTTCGCGGTTCTGGGAATCATGCGCAGTGGAACCGTCAAGCAGCCGATTTTGATCACCCAGCACATGCCCCCTACCTTTACCACAATCCTGGGAGAGCACATCTCCCGCGTCTCCGGATGGGAGGCTCGCGAGGGGCAGGATGGTGAAGTCATCAAGGGCGGGCGGGTCTATATCGCGCCAGGGGACTTTCATATGGTGGTCGAGACCAAGGGAACCGATAAAATCTTACGATTGAATAAGGGCGCACCCGAGAATTTCTGTCGCCCCGCCGTGGATCCGATGCTGCGCAGCATTGCCGCCGCTTACGGGAAACGGGTTCTGGTGGCCATCCTCACGGGCATGGGCGCCGATGGGGCAAAGGGAGGACAGAGCGTGATTCAAGCCGGGGGAACCGTCATTGCACAGGACGAGGCCACTTCTGTGGTCTGGGGGATGCCGGGGGCTGCCGCCGGGGCGGGGATTTGTTCAGCGGTTTTGCCGCTGAGCGATGTCGCCCCGTGGATGATAAAGCTGGCTACGAGGCGCTGAAGATCATGCGTCCAGAAGATTTCGATTTTGTCGCCAAAGTCCTTAAAGAACGTTCGGGATTGGTGATTACCCGCGATAAAGCGTACTTGCTGGAATCGCGTCTGACGCCGGTGGTTCGCCGCCGAGCCATGAAGAGTCTTGACGATTTACTGCTCTCGTTGCGGACTGCCGGGGAAGATCTCTTGCGGGAAGTGACCGAGGTGATGACCACCAACGAGTCCTTCTTCTTCCGCGATATCAAGCCGTTTGATCAGTTCAAATCCTTGGTTCTGCCGGCCATGTTGGCCAGTCGCGCCGCGAAACGCTCCTTCCGCATTTGGTCTGCCGCTTGCTCCACCGGGCAGGAAGCGTACTCGCTGGCGATGATTTTGAAGGAAGAGGGCGCACGGCTCGCCGGATGGAAAATCGAAATCATCGGCACGGACCTCTCGGCCGAGGTGGTCGAGAAAGCAAAAGCCGGGATGTACTCTCAGTTTGAGGTCCAACGGGGGTTACCCGTCCAGCTCATGGTGAAGTACTTCAAGAAAAACAATGAAATGTGGCAGATTGATCCGTCCTTGCGGGCAATGGTGCAGTTCAAAGAGTTCAATCTCTTGCACGATATGCGTATGCTCGGGCAATTTGATGTGGTGTTCTGCCGCAATGTGTTGATTTATTTCGATCAGCCGACAAAAGGGCGGGTGCTGGATAGCATCAGCCGCCTCATGCCCGATGATGGATTCCTTTACCTCGGTGGTGCCGAGACGGTGTTGGGAATCTCGGATAAGTTTAAGGGGATCCCTGATCAACGAGGGATTTACGGAGTCGTGCGAGGAGCGAAATAAGGACCACAGGGAGCTTCCCTACTATCGCTTCGCCCATTTGCCCTCCTCTGCGTCGCCCGGACTCTCCGGTCTGACCCGAGGAGAATAAAGGCGTGAGCGCTGGTCGTTTTGGCGAGAGAGAAAAAAATATGTCCCGTAAAAAAGTCGGTGTTCTCGTCTCTGGGCGTGGGTCGAATCTTCAAGCCCTCATTGATGCCGCCGCCGACCCTGTTTTCCCTGCCGAAATCGCCGTGGTCATCAGCAATATCCCCGCCGTTCAAGCCCTCGATAGAGCGGATAAAGCCGGCATTCCCGCCTTTGTCATTCCCCATCGCGGTTTTCCCAGTCGAGAAGCCTTCGATAACACCGTCGATAGTCTCCTGCGCGAGATGGGGGTCGACATCGTCTGCCTGGCTGGGTTTATGCGCCTTCTCTCCCCCGGATTCGTAGAGGGGTGGGCCGGGAAAATGCTGAATGTGCATCCCTCTCTCCTCCCCTCCTTCAAGGGGATGAATACGCACCAAAGAGCTCTCGACGCCGGAGTCAAACTTCACGGGTGTACCGTTCACCTCGTTACCGCCGGACTCGACGATGGGCCGATCTTGGTGCAAGCCGCTGTGCCTGTCCTAGAGCAGGACACCTTGGCGGACCTCACGGATCGCGTGTTGCTGCAGGAGCATAAATGCCTGCCCCAGGCCGTGAAGTTACTGGCGGAAGGCCGGGTGATGGTGGTGGGGAACCGGGCGATGATCAGACACGGCAATGAACCGGATGCCCTCGGGGCCCCCCTTCCTCTTTCATTCCTGAAAAAAAAGGGTCTGGCCTGAAAAAAAAGAAGGGTCTGGGATGATAATCCCAGCCGGGGTTTGGGGCGGGAGCCCCAAGAGCCCCCCCTCCTCCCCCTCTCCCTTTTTTATAACCGGATGATACCCTTACCGGCATAACGGGCCGCAGCGCCCAGTTCTTCCTCAATCCGAATCAGCTGGTTGTACTTGGCCAGACGATCCGAACGGGACAACGATCCGGTCTTGATCTGCCCACAGTTGGTAGCAACTGCCAAATCGGCGATGGTGGAGTCCTCCGTCTCGCCGGAGCGGTGCGACATGACGGCGGTGTAGCCTGCCTTATGGGCCATCTCTACCGCTTCCAGGGTTTCCGACAGGGTACCAATCTGGTTGACCTTCACCAGGATGGAATTGGCCAAGCCTTTTTCGATTCCCATTGCGAGACGGGTTGGATTGGTCACGAACAAGTCATCGCCAACCAACTGACAGCGAGCACCGAGTTCCTCACTTAAGGCGGCCCATCCTTCTAAATCGTCCTCGGCGCATCCGTCCTCGATGGAAATGATGGGATAGTTCTTGGCCAGCTTTGCCAGGAACTTCACCATGCCTTTGGGGTCAAACGACTTTTTGGCCCCTTCCATCTCGTACTTTCCATCCTTGAAGAACTCGGTGGAGGCCACATCCAGAGCCAGCATGATATCCTGTTCGGGCTTGTACCCGGCTTTCTCGATGGCCTGCATGATGAAGTCCAGAGCGGCCTCGGCGGACTTGAGGTTGGGCGCGAACCCGCCTTCGTCACCAACGTTGGTGTTGTGTCCGGCGTCCTTCAGTTGGCTCTTGAGGGCTTGGAAGACCTCTGAGCCCATACGAATGGCCTCGGCGCACGTCGGGGCACCGATGGGCATGATCATGAACTCTTGGATATCGATGGGGTTATCAGCATGGGCCCCGCCATTGATGATGTTCATCATGGGCACCGGAAGCGTCCTTGCAAAGGAACCGCCAACGTAACGATAAAGAGGCAGACCCACATGTTCCGCTGCCGCCTTCGCCACCGCCAGCGAGACGCCCAAAAGTGCGTTTGCGCCAAGACGCGCCTTGTTGGGCGTGGCGTCGAGATCGATCATGATCTGGTCGAGGTGAACTTGGTCTTCGGCATTCAGGCCGAGCAAAGCATCCTGGAGTTCCCCATTGACGCTTTCCACCGCTTTTTGCACCCCCTTCCCGCCGTAGCGTTTTTTATCGCCGTCGCGCAGCTCGACCGCCTCGTGGGCACCGGTGGAGGCTCCCGAGGGAACTGCGGCGCGTCCTCGCGCTCCACTTTCCAGCAAAACGTCCACTTCAACGGTGGGAGTCCCGCGCGAGTCGAGGATTTCACGAGCATGGATGTCGATGATAGCTGTCATTTGAGCATCTCCAGAAGTGTGATCATGGGATACTTTAATATCGGCAACCCGGTCAAGAGGCCGAGCGCCCTCATGGAAGCCTTTCCTTCTCCAGTTGGGAGTCTCATCATGCGTCATCTTTTTCTCCTGCGGCACGCCAAGGCGGATAAGGCGATGGAGGATCAGGACGATTTCGACCGTCCGCTTGCCTCGCGGGGCATGCGGGATGCGGATCGGCTCGCCCGAGTCCTGCCTGCACAACGGTTACCGCCGCTTGATCTGGTGTTATGCTCGTCGGCGCGGCGCACCTGGGAGACTTGTGAACGGGTGGCTCCTGCTCTCTCGCCGAAGAGCGTGGTGGCCGAGGAGGGACTCTACGCCACCTCCGCCAGCGCCCTTCTCTCCCGCCTGCGGCTGCTGGAGGACTCGCTTCAAACGGTGCTGGTGGTTGGTCACAACCCCAGCCTGGAGGAGGTGACTCGGCTGTTGGTGGGGCAACCTCTGCCCGATACGTTTTCACCCGGAACTCTTGCTGTTCTCGAAGTGAATCAACGCCCCTGGGCCGAATTGGCTCACGCTCGGCTGGTGAATTTCTTGCATCCTCGGGATTTTGCGGATTTTTCTTGACCTGAGGCCGGATGGACCTATCTGCTACGCACTCCTCTCTTGTTTAGGTAAGGCCCCCGGCAATGTCCGCTTCATCGTCTCCTTTCTGGAAGAAGATCCAGAAAACCGCAGGGAAAATCCCCTTCGCGGAGCAAGCCGTCGCCATGTGGTATTGCGCCACCGATAAGGCGACTCCCCTTCGGGCGAAGGCTATTCTCGCGGCGGCGGTCGCCTATTTCGTCCTGCCGTTTGATTTCATCCCCGATCTCATCCCCGGCCTGGGGTTCACCGACGATTTCGCCGTGATCACCATCGCCCTTAAAACCCTTGGTTCTCACATTACCGAATACCACTGGCAGAAAGCACGGGCTGCTCTTCACACCGAAGAGCCCGGAGTCAAGGAAACCGTGGTCACGGGATAAAGCCGCCTTTTACTTCGTCGTGGACGTTCTAGGACTTAAAGACTGTCATGATCTCTGCACTCTCCAAGGCTTTTGCCCAGCTTTCCGATCCTCGCATCAACCGTGTTTTGAAACTGGGTATCCTTGGAGCCATCGCGGCTTATGTGACGCTCGTCGCGGTGGTGTGGTTCACCCTGACACGAGTAACGTTCTTCAGCGACAACGCTTGGCTCAATACGGGGGCCGATATCCTGGTCGGCTTGATTGTTGCGGTGGTGCCGCTCCTGTTTTTCCCCGCCCTTAGCACGATGGTGATGGGCGTGTGGCTGGAAGACGTCGCGGAAGCCGTCGAGGCGCGTCATTATCCGGGAGGAAGCCCCGCAAGATCGCAGCCCTGGAAGGAAGTCCTACTGGGAACCCTGCAATTTCTTCTCCTGGGTATTGCCATCAATTTGGTTGCCATGCCGGTTTATATTTCTTTGTTCTTCCTTGGAATCTCTTTTATTTTAGCTTATGCGATCAATGGATATCTTCTGGGGAGGGAGTATTTTGAAATCGTCGCATTCCGTCACCTGGAACGGAAGGAAGCCCAGCGATTTTTCCAGCTTCATCTTAAAAAGTTCTGGATCGCCGGAGCTATTATCGCGTTTTTCTTCTCCATTCCAATTCTGAACTTGATCACGCCGGTGATTGGTGCGGCCTTTATGACGCACTTATTTCATAAGACGAAATAGATAATTGAGGCTTTCGCCCCAAACCCCGGCTGGCCCAAACCCTTCTTTCTTTTCATTGATAAAAGAAAAAGGGGGTCTGGGGCATCGCCCCAGCCGGGGTTTGGGGCGGGAGCCCCAAGAGGGCGACAGGTCACTTCCCCACGATTGGCATCAAAGCCGTATAATCAAAATCCAGAACCACGCAAGGATCGTAGGTGGCCCCCTCTTCCTTCTTGAAGGGGAATTCCTTTGCGGAAACATTTTTCACGGCGACCAGTCGCAGACGAAGGGCACCAACGTCTTTCCGGCCGGGGATTTCATACTTCTCCAGGACTTCGGACCAAGCGTGAATGGTGTCTCCGGCGAAGGTGGGGTTGACGTGTCTTCCCCCATTGATGGCCACCAATTTAAAGGCATTGGCGAGGCCGTTAAAGGACAAGGCTCGCGCCAAACTGATAATGTGTCCACCATAGATTAAGCGACGGCCAATCTTCTCTTGGCTTTGTGCCAATTGGTTGAAGTGTACTTTGGCGGTATTCTGCCACAGACGGGTTGCCAGCATGTGTTCGGCTTCCTCGATGGTGGCCCCGTCCACATGATCGATTTTCTCCCCCACGGTGTAATCGTCCCAAAGGAAGGGGCTTCCCGCCAGAGTGGTGTCGTATTGATCGAAACGCATCCCCTGAGGAAGCATAAAATCCCCCGGCGTAACCGAGTCCGGTAAAGACGGCAGGGTCTCCCGAGGAACATTCGCCAAAGGATCGCGTTTTTGCACCATCACCCAGCGAATATAATCAACAACCACCTCGTTCCGTTGATTAACACCAACCGAGCGAACATAAACCACACCTGTGGTTTTGCTGGAATTTTCCTTAAGCCCGATCACGGTTGATGTGGTGGTTAAGGTGTCTCCTGGATAAACCGGAACACCGAAGCGTCCTGCCGCATAGCCAAGATTGGCCACGGCATTGAGGCTGATATCTGGAACCGTCTTGCCGAACGCAAGATGAAATGCCGCCAAGTCCTCCAGCGGCGCACCGGGCAAGCCGATGGTCTTGGCGAATTCGGCCGAGGACTGCACCGCAAAGCGAGAGCCGTAAAGCGCGGTATAAAGCGCCACATCGCCCTCTGTCACCGTTCGAGGGGTGGCGTGACGGATCTCTTGGTCCAGACGGAAGTCTTCGAAAAAATTTCCGAGATTGGTCTTGGCGTTCCTCATGTCAAGCAGCTCCGATGCGTTCGGCAAGAGTCACAATGCGGCGTGCATTCTCCACATGGAGATTCTCGATCAGCTTCCCCTCCACCAGGACCACCCCTTTCCCTGCGGCTGAGGCCTCGGCATGAGCGGCGATAATCTTTCTCGACCACACAATATCTTTTTCATCGGGCGCAAACAGGCGATTGGCCGCCTCGATGGTCTTCGGGTGAATCAGGGTTTTGCCGTCAAAGCCGAGTTCTACCCCTTGGCGACAAGCGAAAGCAAAACCCTCTTCGTCGTCCAAGTCCAGATGAACGCCATCCAAAGCCGCCAGGCCATACGCCCGAGCCGCCAACAAACACAACCCGAGACTGGGAAGGAGAGGCAGACGCTCACGGGTGTGATGACAATGCAGATCCTTGGCGAGATCCGAGGTTCCCATGACGAACCCACCCAATCGCGCCGAGGAAAGGGCAATTTCTTCCGCGCGGAGAATTCCTCGAGGCGTCTCCATCATGCACCAGAGGGCCATGGAAGGGGGAGCGTGTGCCGCTTCCATGATCGCCTCGACTTGACGCACCATGTCGCTGCTTTCGACCTTGGGAAGCAAGATCCCATGGGCCCCAGAGGTGGAAGCCGCGACCACATCGGCATAACCCCAAGGGGTGGCAAGGCCATTCACGCGCACCAACACTTCCCGCTCGCCATACCCGCCCGCACGAACCGAGGCGCAAACCTGAGACCGTGCTTCTTCCTTGGCGTCCGGCGCAACCGCATCCTCCAGATCGAGAATCAGGCCATCAGCGGCAAGAGTCTTTGCTTTTTCCAAAGCACGCGCGTTGGAACCCGGCATGTAGAGGACACTGCGGCGCGGGCGGAACGTTGTCGCCATGAGGAGACTCCTTAAGAAAGGGAAGGGGGGAACGTTAACAATTTAGGCAAAGAGAGGCAATCGCATTTGAGGCTCCCCTCTGTAATGCCTGGACAAAATATCCTTCACTCTTCAAACTCAGCCGCCGCCTTACATCTGGAAAATGAGCGTCATTGCAGACGGTGCGGCTATCGGGAGGGGGACTCTCTTCCTCCTCCCTCACATCGGAGAAAAGCTTATCGTGAACGCCCCTCTTGCGGATCGTCTCCGCCCTCGGACCCTGGAGGAGGTGGTTGGCCAGGATCACCTTCTCGCACCGCAAGGAGCCTTGGGGCGGATGGTCGCGGCGGGACGGTTGGGCTCGGTGATTTTGTGGGGACCACCCGGCTGCGGCAAGACCACCATCGCGCGCTTACTGGCGGAACGGACTTCCTTGGCGTTCGAGCCTCTTTCGGCAGTTTTCTCCGGCGTCGCCGATCTCCGCAAGGTGTTCGAGGCCGCACGGAAGCGTCGCACCCTGGGCGAGGGGACCCTGCTTTTCGTCGATGAAATTCATCGCTTTAACCGGGCGCAACAGGACGGATTTCTACCCTATGTGGAAGACGGGACGGTGACCCTGGTGGGAGCCACCACCGAAAATCCCAGTTTCGAGTTGAACGGTGCCTTGCTCTCGCGCTGCCGCGTGCTGGTGTTGCGGCGGCTGGACGAGACGGCGCTGGAGACGCTGATCACCCGAGCCGAGGCCGCTCTGGGTCATTCTCTCCCCCTGACCGAGGACGCGCGGCAGACCTTGAAGGCAATGGCGGATGGGGATGGGCGCTATTGTCTCAACCTGATCGAGGCCTTGGCGGAGATGCCGCCTTCTACCCCCCTTGACGCGGCGCAACTGGCCGAGGCGCTGCAACGCAGGGCTCCCGGATACGATAAGAACCGCGAGGGCCATTACAACCTGATCAGCGCCCTACACAAAAGCTTGCGCGGCTCGGACACCGACGCGGCTCTGTACTGGATGGCCCGGATGCTGGAGGGTGGAGAGGATCCGCTGTTCCTCTGCCGCCGCTTAAGCCGCTTCGCCGTGGAAGACATCGGTTTAGCCGATCCCCAAGCGGTGCAGCAGGCTCTGGCGGCATGGGACGTGTACGAGAGACTGGGCAGTCCCGAGGGGGAGCTGGCGCTGGCGCAACTGGTGATTTATCTGGGCACCGCGCCCAAGTCCAATGCGGCATACCTCGCCTATAAGGCTGCGCGCAAAGCCGCCAAGGAAACCGGGAGCCTGATGCCGCCCGCCCATATCCTCAATGCGCCCACCAAGATGATGAAGGCCATGGGCTACGGCAAGGGATATCACTACGACCACGATACCGCCGAGGGCTTCTCTGGCCAGAACTATTTCCCTGATGGGATGCCTCGGACGGAATTTTACAATCCGCCGGAACGAGGCTTCGAGCGGGAAATTCGCAAGCGTTTGGCCTATTGGGACAAGCTCCGCCAGCGGAAGTCAGCCGAGGTTGGCGAATAAACCCGTTTGGCGTGCCCTTCTTGCGGTGAAAGAAAAGGGGGTCCGGGGCCATGGCCCCGGGCGGGGGTTGGGGCGG
>JAVBJO010000108.1:0-4553 GCA_031546925.1 Rhodospirillaceae bacterium | reverse complement strand
CCGCCCCAATCCCCGCCCGGGGCGATGCCCCGGACCCCCTTCTCTTTTACCGCAGAAGTTAGCGACTCTTGAGCACAAACGCCTTCAGCCGCTCAAACGCAATATACAACACTGGCGTAAGGTACAACGTTAACATCTGACTGACCACCAGCCCTCCCACCACCGACAAGCCCAACGGTTGACGCAGCTCGGCGGCGGCACCGTGTCCCAGGGCGATGGGGAGGGTTCCCATGATAGCGGCCATGGTGGTCATCATGATGGGACGGAAGCGCAGTAAGCAGGCCTGACGAATGGCTTCATGGGGCGAGAGCCCGTGGTTGCGTTGCGCTTCCAAAGCAAAGTCGATCATCATGATGGCGTTTTTCTTGACAATCCCAATCAGCATGAGAATCCCAATCATGGCGATGACGGAAAGCTCTTTGTTGAAGATTATCAAGGTGAGTAACGCACCGACCGCCGCTGAGGGCAGGCCGGAGAGGATGGTGACGGGATGAATCAAGCTTTCGTACAGCATCCCCAGGATGATGTAGATCACCAGGACGGCCCCCAGCAGCAACAGGCCTTGGTTGGCGGCGGAGTCCTGGAAGACCTTGGCGGTCCCAGCGAAGGATCCGGCGATGCCCGAAGGCACCCCCATTTCTGCTTCCAGGGCTTTGATGCGCGCGGTTGCCTCTCCCAAGGCAACGCCGGGGGGCAGGTTGAAGGCGAGGGTGACCGACGGCAGTTGGCTCTGGTGGTTGATGGTGAGCGGCCCCACCGTGCGTGAGATGGCCGCAACCGCATCCAGAGAGACCAATTGCCCCGTACTGGTCCGCACTTTAAGCTTGGTCAGGGCGGTTGCATCGGCTTGGAAGCGAGGGTCGGTCTCGATGATGACGGCGTAGTCGTTCACCGGCGTGTAGATGGTCGAAATTTCCCGTGTTCCATAGGCCGAATACATGGCCGTGCGGATATCATCCAAGGGCAGCCCCAAGGCAGCGGCGCGATCACGATCGACTTCCACCAGGGCTTGCGGGCTTTTAACTTGGAGATCACTGGTCACATCTTGGAACTGCGGCTCGGTCTTCAACCGGGCTTGGAGTCGTTCCGACCAAGCGTACAAGTCGCGCTGGTTGATGCCTTCCAGGGTGTATTGATATTGGCTTTTGGCGCTACGCCCGCCGACGCTCAAGGTCTGAGTCGGTTGGATGAAGACGTTAATGCCGGGACGCCCAGCCACTTTCTTGCGCAATCCCTCAATGACGTCCTGGACCGGAGGCCGTTGGTCTCGAGGCTTGAGATTAACGAACATCCGCCCCGAATTGGCTGCGTTGGACAACCCCGACACCCCCACCGCAGAGGTCACGCTGGCAATATAAGGATCCTCCTGGACGATGGCCGCGACTTGACTGTGCTGGAGGCTCATGGCGGCGAAGGAGATGTCTTGAGAGGCCTCGGTGGAGATGAAGATCTGCCCAGTATCTTCTGTGGGGAAGAAGCCTTTGGGAATGGCGCCGAATAGCCACACCGTGGCGAGCACCGTCCCCACCATGGCCAGCAGCATGATCGAGGTGTGCTTCAACACCCAATCCAAGCTCACCCGATAGCCGTTGGTGAGACCGGCGAATCCTCGTTCCAGAACCTTGTTGAACCCCTTGAGATCGTGATGGCGTTCCGGGCGCAACCAACGGGCGCACATCACTGGGGTGAGCGTCAGCGACACCACGGCGGACAGCACGATGGCCAGAGTGACCACCACGGCGAATTCGTGGAATAGCCGTCCTACCACGCCGCCCATCAGCAGGATGGGAATGAACACGGCCACCAGGGAGATGGTGATGGAAATGATGGTGAAGCCGATTTCCTTGGCGCCTTTCAGGGCGGCGTCCAGGGGTGACATACCTTCGTCCACGTGGCGCTGGATGTTTTCCAGCATGACGATGGCGTCGTCCACCACCAAGCCCACCGACAAGGTGAGCCCCAACAGCGAGATGTTGTCCAAGGAAAATCCAAGGATCTGCATGACGCCCAACGTTGCCACCAAGGAAACCGGCATGGCGATGGCCGGAATCAAGGTGGCCGAGACCCGCCGCAGAAACAGGAAGATCACCATGACCACCAGTCCCACTGTCAGGGCGAAGGTGAATTGCACATCTCCGATAGCGGCACGGATGGACTGGGAGCGATCATTGTTGACATCAATGCGCAGGGTGGGCGGTAGGCTCTCGGTGATCGAGGGCAGCAACTTGCGTACGGCATCGACCACCTCCACCGTGTTGGCGTCGGACTGACGCTGTACGGCAACGACGATGGCGCGCGCCCCGTTGTGCCAACTGGCGGTGCGATTGTTCTCCACGGAATCGATCACGCTAGCCACGTCGCGCAACCGTACCGGCGCTCCCTCGCGCCAGGCAATCACCAAATCGGCGAAGGCGGCGGCGTTGGGTAACTGGGCATTGGATTGCAAGGTCAACTGCTGTTTCGGTCCATCCAGCACCCCCAACGGCGAGTTGGAATTGGCCGAACGGATCGCCGCTTGCAGCTCGTTCATTCCCAGGGAACGCGAGGCCAAGGCATCGGGATCGACGCGAATCCGCACGGCATATTTCTGCGACCCATAAACCAGCACTTGGGCCACGCCGCTCAGGCGGGAGATCTTGGGCAGCAACACCGTCTGAGCATAGTCATCCAAGGTTGAGAGCGGCAGAGTCGACGACGACAACGCGAGCAACAACACCGGCGCGTCGGCAGGATTGGCCTTACGGAACGAGGGGGGGGTGGTCATCTCGATGGGCAGGCGGTTTTGTGCCCGGGTAATGGCGGCTTGCACATCCTGAGCGGCCGCATCGATATCGCGTGACAGCACGAACTGCAAGGTGATGGACGTTCCGCCTTGCCCCGACGCGGAGGTGATCACGTCAATCCCCGAGATGGTGGACAGTTCTCGCTCCAGCGGCCCCGCTACCGAGGAAGCCATGGTCTCTGGACTGGCCCCCGGTAAACTGGCGGACACGCTGATGGTGGGGAAATCCACATTGGGCAAGGCCGCCACGGGCAACAAGCGCCACCCGGCCAAGCCGGCGAACACCAGCGCCAAGGTCAACAGGAGGGTGGCGATGGGCCGTCGGATAAAAAGTTCCGAGATGTTCATGGCGTTGCCACCGGCTTGTTCAGCGCTTTCTGGGGCGCTTCCTGGGGAGCGGGGGCGGCTTTCTCTTCCACCGGGGTGCCGGGGGAGAGACGCATTTGCCCCTCGATCACCACTTTTTCCCCGGCGCTCAGCCCCTGTTTGATAACGGCGATCCCGTCCAGGATTCGATCCACCTCCACCAGACGCAAGGCGGTGACGTTGTTGGAATCGATCACGAAGACATAGGTGCCGGTTTGGCCGACTTGCACCGCTTCGGCGGGAATGGTCAGGGCTTCTGGCTCGACCCCCAGGGTGAGGCTCATATTGACGAACTGACCGGGCCACAGCCGCGTGTCTTCATTGGGGAAGGTGGCTTTCAGGGCGATGGTGCCGGTGGTGGGATCAATGGCGGAATCGATGAAGGTTAAGGTGCCGCGCGCATCCAGTCCCGGATCCGAGGCCACCGTTACCCGAGCTTCCAGCTCGGATTTTTCCATGGCGGCGCGAATCCTTGGCAGATGGACCTCCGCCACGGAAAAGGCCACGGTGATGGGGCGCAACTGGGTGATGGTCACCATGGGCAGAGTCTCCCCGAGGCGGGCCAGACTCCCCAACTTGGTATTGATCGCTCCGGTCCGCCCCGCTACCGGAGCTTTGATGTGGGCATAATCAATGGCCAGGGTGGCATTATCGATGGTGGCCTGGTCGGCTTTGATGGCCGCCTCCAGACTGCCGACGTCCGAGGTGGATTGCTCCACCCTCTGCCGGGTGGCGGAGCCGCTCTTCAGCAAATCGCTGTAGCGCACCAGATCCGCTTTGGCGCGAATCAACTGCACCCGATCTCGGGCGAGGTTGGCTTCGGCTTGGCGTCGTGCGGCCTCGGCGGCGCGAAAATCCAGGGTGAACAGGGGATCACCCTCGCGCAGTTCCTGACCTTCGGAAAAATGCACGGTGACGATCGCACCTTCGACCCGAGGGCGCACTCCTACCACCGAAAGAGGCTGCACATTGCCCACTGCAATGACGCGAATGGGCATGGCTCGGGCTTCTGCGGCCCGGGTGATGACGGGTTGTTGCGGGCGAGCGACTTTTGCGGTCTCTGGCGGGGCAGAGGACCGTGTCGCGAGAAAGTACCCACCCCCGCCAAGAGCGGCGAGAAGCAGGACGGAGAGGAGGGGACGAGAGAGTCGCATGATTATGCTCATTTTCCCCCGTTATAGAGGAGAGTCAACGTTGGAGCGGTAACGGAGTGTAACAAAGCTTGGCGGGCGTGTAGAACCGTTTGCCCCTCCCCCTCCCTCCATTGATGAAAAAGAAGGGGGTCCGGGGCATCGCCTCGGGCGGGGATTGGGGCGGCAGCCCCGGCGCAAGCCAAACGCCCCATCCCCCCCGACCCCCCAACAAAAAACCCCCGAAACAATCGGGGGTTTTTTGTTGGGGGGTC
>JAVBJO010000176.1:0-5949 GCA_031546925.1 Rhodospirillaceae bacterium | reverse complement strand
CCGCCCCCCTTACCCTGATACATCAGGGTAAGGGGGGCGGGGTTTGTCGGGGGGCTGGCTTGGGCATGGGCTTACGCCCTCGTCAGGGGCGCTGCCCCCGACACCCCCGCAAGGGTCAAAGACCCTTGACCCATTACCGTTTCTTCCCGGAGCGAAACCATGTGCGGCATCATCGGCATCATCGGCAAAAACCAAGTCGTCCCCCGCCTCCTCGAAGGCCTACAGCGTCTTGAGTACCGGGGCTACGACTCCGCCGGCATCGCCACCCTGGTCAACGGTCAGATTCAACGCCGCCGTGCCGAGGGCAAGCTCGCCAACCTCGTCGCTTCCCTTTCCTCCGCCCCCCTAGAAGGCCGCACGGGCATCGGCCACACCCGTTGGGCCACCCATGGCGTCCCCACGGAGCGCAACGCCCACCCCCATGCGACCTCAAGAGTTGCCGTTGTCCACAACGGCATCATCGAGAATTTTGCCGAGCTGAAGGCAGAACTCACCGCTGTCGGTCAAGTGTTCGAGAGCGACACGGACTCCGAGGCGGTGGCTCAACTCATTGATCATGCTCTGAAGCAAGGATTGTCCCCGGAAGAAGCGACATCCCAGGCGCTCAAGCGTCTTTCGGGCGCTTTTGCCTTAGGGCTTCTGTTCAAGGACCACGAAAATCTCCTTATCGCAGCGCGTCAAGGCAGTCCCTTGGCCCTGGGCTATGGGGAGGGCGAGATGTACTTGGGGTCGGATGCGTTGGCTTTGGCTCCCTTGACCCGCAAGATCAGCTATCTTTCCGACGGGGATTGGGCGGTGATCACACCGGATCAGGTGGTCATTCGAGATGCTCATGATCAGATCGTCCAGCGCGACATCCGCCAAAGCCATCTTTCTGGCGCTCTGGTTGGCAAGGGGCAATATCGCCACTTTATGCTGAAGGAAATTCACGAACAGCCTCAGGTGATTGGCGACACCTTGAGCGGGATGTTGAATCCTGCCACCCACACCATCACCTTGCCGGATCTCCCCTTTGATCTATCCTCTATTGAGCGGATATCCATTATCGCCTGCGGAACTTCGTTTTACGCGGGTCTGGTGGCGCGGTATTGGATCGAGAAGCTCGCTCGAATCCCTGTGGATGTGGAGATTGCCTCGGAGTTCCGTTATCGCTCTCCTGCCGTGTCGAAGGGGAGTCTTGGGGTGTTTATTTCCCAATCGGGAGAAACGGCGGATACCCTTGCGGCGTTGCGTTATTGTCGGGAGCAGGGACTTCACACTCTCTCCCTGGTCAACGTGCCCGAGAGCACCATTGCCCGGGAATCCGATCGAGCCTTTCTGACCTCGGCGGGGCCGGAGATTGGCGTGGCCTCGACCAAGGCGTTCACCACTCAGTTGACGGTCCTCGCTTGCTTCGCGGTGAGCCTCGCTCGGGTCAAGGGGAAAATCGACGCCGCTCAGGAGGCGCGACTGTGTCGGGCCATGGCCGAAATCCCCGCCCACGCTGCCGGCGTGCTCCACCATGCCGACCGCCTGCGCCCGGTGGCCGAAACGTTAGCCGAAGCGCGAGATATTTTGTATTTGGGACGTGGGGCTAGCTATCCCATCGCCCTGGAGGGCGCTTTGAAGCTCAAAGAAGTCAGTTACATCCACGCCGAAGGCTATGCCGCAGGAGAGCTGAAACACGGCCCTATCGCCATGATCGACGACAAGGTTCCCGTCATCGTTATCTGCCCCAGCGATGAGCTTTACGATAAAACCGCCTCCAACGTGCAAGAAGTCATGGCCAGAGGAGGCCGGGTGGTCTTTCTGTCGGATCGTAAGGGAATCGAGCGGCTGCCGGTGACGCCTCTGTTCAGTTTTGAACTGCCCGAGGTCGATCCTTTCGTTGCGCCTCTGCTGTATTCCTTGCCGGTGCAGCTTCTGGCGTATGAGGTGGCGGTGGCGAAGGGGACGGATGTGGATCAGCCGCGTAATTTGGCGAAAAGCGTCACGGTGGAATAGTTGTCGGGGTCAAGGGGCCTCTGCCCCCGACACCCCCGCAAGGGGCAGAGCCCCTTGACCCCTCTTCCTCACACCACGGAGATATCCGGCGCATCCACAGCCTTCATCCCCACCACATGATATCCACAATCCACATGGTGACATTCCCCAGAGACTCCCGAGGACAAATCCGACACGAGATACAGCCCTGATCCCCCGATATCCTGGAGGGTCACGTTTCTCTTCAGCGGGCTATTGTATTCGTTCCATTTCAGGATGTAGCGGAAATCCCCAATTCCCGAGGCGGCCAGGGTCTTAATCGGCCCGGCGGACAGGGCATTGACGCGAATCTTCTGCCTCCCGAGATCGACGGCGAGGTAGCGAACACTGGCTTCGAGGGCGGCTTTAGCGACGCCCATGACGTTGTAGTGGGGCATGACGCGCTCGGCGCCGTAGTAGGTGAGGGTGAGGAGCGCTCCGCCATCAGGCATCATCTCTGCCGCTCTTTTGGCGACGGAGGTGAAGGAGAAGACGGAGATGTGCATGGTATTGGTGAAATTCTCAAGCGTGGTATCCGCGTAGCGTCCGCGCAGTTGTTCTTTATCGGAGTACCCGATGGCATGAACAACAAAGTCGAGTTTCCCCCAGGTCTTCTTAAGGGTCGCGAAGACGGAATCCAGCGACTCCTCGTCGCTGACGTCGCAAGGCAGAACAATAGAGGATCCGAGGCTTTCCGCGAGAGGCAGCACGCGTTTCCCCAGGGCTTCGCCTTGGTAGGTAAAGGCGAGTTCCGCCCCTTGGGCTCCGGCAGCTTGAGCGATTCCCCAGGCGATGGAGCGATCATTGGCGACCCCCATGATCAGTCCTTTTTTGCCGGCCATGAGAGAAACGGGAGCTGTCATGAAAGCCTCTTGGGTAGGGGGAATGATTTGATGGGATATTCTACACGGAACCGCACAAAGGATCAAAGGCGTTACGCCGTTGATATCTTGGTTTGCGATCAAAAGGGAGAGTGGTGCCCGTCCCCGGACTCGAACCGGGATGCCTTGCGGCGCACGATTTTGAGTCGTGTTCGTCTACCTATTCCGACAGACGGGCTGCGGGGATGGAGATAGCACACCTCGTCCCCACATGCTACCCCAAAACGTTTTTTATTTGCGAAATGAGAGGACCTTGGGATGGCAACGGCAGGTCACGACACGTTTCACACGCAAAGAATCCTCACCTCAGGCAGATATTCCCACACATTTTTCAGCCTGAAGGCGCTGCCGGAGGATGTGGGAAACGTCGCACATCTGCCGTTTTCCATCAAAGTGCTCCTAGAGAATCTGCTGCGCTGCGAGGATGGCCATTCGGTTTCTTCAGGGGATATCGAGGCTTTGGCGTCGTGGGGCGAAAGCCGCGGCAGAGAACAGCGCGAGATTGCCTATCGCCCGGCGCGGGTTTTAATGCAGGATTTCACCGGTGTTCCCGCAGTGGTGGATCTGGCGGCCATGCGCGATGCGGTCGCGGCTTTGGGCGGAGACCCTCGTAAAGTCAATCCGTTATCGCCGGTGGATTTGGTGATTGATCACTCGGTGATGGTGGATGACTACGGCCACGAGGACTCTTTGGCCAAGAACATGGCTCTGGAGTTTGAACGCAACGCCGAACGCTATGCTTTCCTGCGCTGGGGCCAGAGTGCCTTTGACGGATTCCGGGTGGTGCCTCCGGGGACGGGCATTTGCCATCAGGTCAACTGTGAGTACTTGTCCAAGGTGGTGTGGACCGCCCCCAATCCTGCGGGCCCTCCGTTTGCTTATCCGGACACGGTGGTCGGCACGGATTCCCATACCACCATGGTGAATGGAATGGCGGTATTGGGCTGGGGGGTGGGCGGAATCGAGGCGGAAGCGGCCATGCTCGGACAGCCGTTTTCCATGTTAATCCCCGAGGTGGTGGGGGTTCGTCTCAGCGGGAATCTCCGAGAGGGCGTGACCGCGACGGATGCGGTTCTGACCGTGACCGAGATGCTTCGCGCCAAGGGGGTGGTCGGTAAGTTCGTCGAGTTTTACGGCCCCGGCTTGGACCAATTGGACGTCCCGGATCGCCTGACCATCGCCAACATGGCGCCGGAGTACGGCGCAACCTGCGGCTTCTTCCCCATTGACGCGGCGACGTTGCGCTATATGGCTTTCACCGGACGGGAGCCCGTCACCTTGGCCTTGGTGGAGGCTTACGCCAAGGAGCAAGGCCTTTTCCGCACCTCGGATAGTCCCGACCCCGTTTTTACCGAGACCCTTTCCCTTGATCTCGCCAGCGTGAGGCCTTCCCTGGCGGGGCCTCGTCGGCCTCAGGATCGTCTGGATCTGGCCGATGGCCGGAAGAGCTTCCTTGATGCCTTGCCCGATCTGCGCCCCGGCGCGACGGTGGAGGGAAAAGTACCCTTGAGCGATGGTCGAGGGCCTATCGGCCATGGCGATGTGGTTATCGCCGCGATCACCTCGTGCACCAACACCTCCAACCCGGGCGTGATGGTGGCCGCCGGATTGTTGGCCAAGAACGCCGTGGCCAAGGGCCTTGTTACCAAGCCGTGGGTGAAAACCTCTTTGGCACCGGGCTCTCAGGTGGTGACGGATTACCTGCGTGCGGCGGGGCTGCAAGAGCCTCTGGATCGCCTGGGGTTTACGCTTGCTGGGTACGGGTGCACCACGTGTATCGGAAATTCTGGTCCTCTGGATGAGCCGATCACGCGCGCCGTTGAGGACAACGCTCTGGTGGTCGCCGCCGTCCTCTCCGGGAATCGTAACTTTGAGGGGCGGATCTCTCCCCATGTCAAGGCCAACTACCTGGCTTCGCCACCGTTGGTGGTCGCCTATGCCTTGGCGGGAACCATGTTGATCGATCTCACTCGCGAACCGCTGGGGGAAGGGGCCGATGGCGTTCCGATCATGCTGGCCGATCTTTGGCCCAGTTCCCAAGATATTGCCGCCGCCGTTGCCTCTTCTATCTCCGCCGAGTCCTTCCGAACCCGCTACGCCGACGTCTTTACCGGACCTTTATCCTGGCAAAGCATCCCCGTTGCCACGGGGCAAACCTATGCCTGGGATGAGGGCTCGACCTACATCAAGAAGCCACCGTATTTTGAGGGCATGTCGCAAAAGGCTCCGGCTCAGCCTCGGGATATCATCGGGGCTCGTCTGTTGGCTGTACTTGGGGACTCGGTGACCACCGATCACATTTCTCCCGCCGGGAATATTAAACCCGCTTCTCCTGCGGGGCAGTACCTCATTAAACGAGGCGTTGCCGTGGTTGACTTTAATTCCTACGGGGCGCGGCGGGGACACGACGACGTGATGACTCGAGGAACCTTCGCCAACGTGAGGCTGAAAAATCTCATGGCTCCCGGAACCGAGGGAGGGTATACCCGCTATAAGGGTGAAGGTGATGCGATTTTCATCTTTGACGCGGCGCAGATGTACAAGGCCGAGGATATCCCTCTGGTGATCGTCGCCGGGAAGGAATACGGGACGGGATCGTCTCGGGATTGGGCTGCGAAAGGAACGGCCTTGCTGGGCGTTAAAGCTGTTATCGCCGAAAGCTTCGAGAGAATCCACCGCTCTAATCTGATCGGAATGGGAGTCTTGCCCCTCCAGTTCAAAGCCGAAGAGCGGTTGACCTTGGAAGGAAATGAAATCTTCGATATCCACGGGATTAGCGCGGGATTGAAGCCGCGTCAGATGCTGAGCTTGACTATCCATCGACAGGGGGGAAAAGACCAAACCGTGGAGGTCGTGTCTCGGATCGATACGGGGGATGAGGCGGAGTCCTACCGGCAAGGGGGGATTTTGCGCGGTGTGGTGCGAGGGTTGGCGAGTGAGTAGGGGTCAAGGGTCCATGACCCTTGCGGGGGTGTCGGGGGCGGTGCCCCTGACCAGGGCGTAAGCCCATCCAGCCTCCCCACCCCGACCCCCCAACAAAAACCCCCGAAACAATCGGGGGTTTTTG
>JAVBJO010000177.1:0-3620 GCA_031546925.1 Rhodospirillaceae bacterium | reverse complement strand
TCACCCTCTTTACCCTGATGCATCAGGGTAAAGAGGGTGAGTTCTGTCGGGGGCTGGCTTGGGTGGGGGCTTACGCCCTCGTCAGGGGCGCTGCCCCCGATACCCCCGCAAGGGGCGAAAGCCCCTTGACCCCCTTCCGCCGGTGATCGTCCCGCCATGCTCCGCGCCTCTCGCAATCTCTCCCGTCTCCTGACCATCGCCACCGTCCTTGCTCGGTACGATGCTCTGACTCTGGCGGATTTCCCCTTCGCCCGCACGCTTTCAACCGTGCTCCGTTTGGGGCGTCGCCCCTTGAAGAAGGGCCGTCCGGGTCAGCGTCTCGCGGGGGCTTTGGCCCGCCTGGGTCCGACGTTTGTCAAAGTGGGTCAAGCGCTTTCCACGCGTTCGGATCTGTTGGGGAGCGAGGTTGCGTCAGATTTGTCGCATCTTCAGGATCGGGTCCGTCCTTTCCCGGCGGAGGACGCTCGGCGGATCATCGAGGCCGAGCTTGGTCTTCCGCTTGAGTCGATTTTCTCCAGTTTCGACGACATTCCGGTTGCCGCCGCCTCCATTGCCCAGGTTCATTTCGCTGTGACAACGGAGGGCAAGGAGGTTGCGGTCAAGGTTCTCCGCCCCGGGGTTGAGGCGGCATTCAAGCGCGACTTGGAGCTTTTGCTGTGGTTGGCGGAGTGGGGCGAGAAGACTCAGACGAAACTCCGCCGTCTCCGCCCGATCGAGACGGTGAAGACTCTGGAGGGCTCCGTTGCCATCGAGATGGATCTGCGCTTCGAGGCCGCCGCCGCCGCAGAGCTTGCGGAGAATTTCGCGGGTGATCGCTCGTTTCGCGTTCCCTCTGTGGATTGGAGTCGGACGGCGCGGCGGGTTCTGACCCTGGAGCGCATTCACGGTTTTTCGGTGGATGAACGCCAAGCCATTGCCTCAGCGGGGCTCAATCTGGATGAGGTTCTGCGCAAGGCCTCGGAAGCCTTTTTCAACATGGTGTTCCGGGATGGTTTTTTTCATGCGGATCTCCACCCCGGCAACCTATTCGTCGATGCCCAAGGGGACTTGATCGCGGTGGATTTCGGCATCATGGGACGGATCGACATCCAAACCCGGCGCTTCCTGGGGGAGATGCTGATCTCTTTTCTGAACGGCAATTACCGCCGAGTGGCGGAGATTCATTTTGAAGCCGGTTTTGTCCCGGCGGATCAGTCGGTGGAGACCTTTACCCAGGCGTGCCGCTCCATTGCCGAGCCCATCATGGGCAAGCCCATGCACGAGATTTCCATCGCTCGGTTATTGGGTCAGCTGTTCCAGGTGACGGAGACCTTTTCCATGCAGACCCAGCCCCAATTGCTGATGCTGCAAAAAAGTATGCTGGTGGCCGAGGGAATGGGGCGCAGTCTGGGGCCCCATGTGAATATGTGGGAACTGGCGCGGCCTTTGATCGAAAGTTGGATGCGCGCTAACCTGGGGCCACAGGCGCGGGTGAAGCAGGGCCTGGTTAATGCGCTCGCCACACTGGAGCGGTTGCCGCGAATCCTCGTCGAGGCAGAACGTTTCCATGCCGAAATGAGATCAGGGGGCTTACGACTCCACCCCGACACCTTAAAGGCGCTGCATCGGGAAAAAAGGTGGGAGAGATGGCTGCCTTGGGGTATCGTCGCCGTCTTGGCGGGGATGCTGCTGCTGCACTAAAAGAGGGGGAAACGCCGTGCTCCAGAATAAGCGGATCCTTTTGGTGGTTTCGGGGGGTATTGCCGCCTATAAAAGCCTCGACCTGATTCGCCGGCTGAGAGAGCGAGGCGCGGCGGTTCGTTGTATTCTGACCCGGAGCGCTCACAATTTCGTGACTCCCCTGGCGATTCAGACCCTCTCCGGGGAGCGAGCTTTTTGCGAAATTTTCGCTCTGACCGACGAGCATGAAATCGGCCACATCACCTTGGCGCGGGATTGTGATGGCGTGGTCGTCGCTCCCGCCACCGCGAATCTTTTGGCGAAAATGGCCACCGGATTGGCCGATGATTTAGCCTCGACCGCTCTTTTGGTGACGGAACGGCCGATTTTGGTGGCTCCGGCGATGAATTTCCGCATGTGGTCCCATCCGGCCACGCGGGAGAATTTGGAAACCCTTCGCCGCCGAGGCGTGACTGCGGTGGGGCCGGAAAGCGGTCTCCTCGCGGAAGGCGAGGAAGGAATCGGGCGCATGGCGGAGCCCCTCGCCATCGTGGCCGCCTTAGAGGGACTGTTGGCTCCCAAACCCTTGCGTGGGGTGCGTGCGCTGGTGACCAGCGGGCCGACCTTCGAGCCTATCGATCCCGTGCGGTTCATTGGCAATCGCTCCTCGGGTAAGCAGGGACACGCCATTGCGGCAGCCCTCGCGCGGAAGGGGGCCGACGTTACCCTCATCTCCGGGCCGGTTTCTTTGCCTGATCCCGTGGGAGTCTCTACCGTTCATGTGGAAACGGCACAGCAAATGCTGGATGCGGCCTTGGCGTGTCCTCGGGTGGATGTGGCGATCTGTGCCGCCGCCGTCGCCGATTGGGCCGTGGCCGATGTGGCTCCCCAGAAGAAAAAGAAACATCCCGGAGAGCCGCCGCCAACCCTGACTCTGATTCCTAATCCAGACATTCTGGCGACCCTCTCGATGCCGGGACCGAACCGGCCTCGCTTGGTGGTGGGATTTGCCGCAGAAACCGAAAATGTCGTCGCCCACGCTGCCGCTAAACGAGTCCGGAAGGGATGCGATTGGATTTTGGCGAATGATGTTTCCGCCGCAACCGGAACTTTTGGCGGCGATTTTAACCTGATTCACCTCATCTCTGACCAAGGCGACGAAACCTGGTCCCGGCTCCCCAAGGGCGAGGTTGCCGAAGAGCTGACTCGCCGCCTGGTCCAAATATTCCATCTGGCCTCTTAACTAAGCCTTCAGCAGACGACCGCTACATTGGTCAAGCTCACCGAAGGAGACCTCGCCTTTGCCTCGTCGGCAAGGTAAGCAGGGAGAGCGTTTTTTGCTGGAGCAGGTGCCAAATGCCCTTTGCGGTCAAGTCATGTCTCGACGTTGCGTTCTGGTTCAGTGATCGAGCCCTCAATGATCGGGAGTACCTCCAACCGCAAAAGTTGCACCGCTTGATGTTTCTGGCTCAGGCCTACTACCCGGTGGCCTATCCCGGAACCAAGCTCATGCCCGCGACCTTCATCACCGATAACCTGGGGCCTGTCGAGCCAACCGTCTTCCACGCCCTCGCCTATGGACGGCCCCATACCATCGAGGCCAATCCTATCGACGATCCTATCGTGCAGTTTCTTGATGGGATCTGGCGCAGATTTGGACAGTATAACGCCGACCAGTTGACCAAGAAGCTCAACGAGCATCCTCCTGTAGTGCGGGCTCTCGCCAAGGGGCGGGGGACGGAAATTTCCGTCGATGAAATGATCCGGTATTATGCCGAAGAAGCTGCCGCAAGCCGAGGGGCGCTCGCCGCGAAGAAGCTTTTGCCACCACGGGTGTTGCGGTCTCACGATGGGAGAGCGGTGGCGGTGAGTGCTTGGAAGCCGAAGGCGCTGGATGGTTGAAGCGCTGCGATGAAAGAAAAGGGGGTCCGGGGCATCGCCCCGGGCGGGGCAGGGGGCGG
>JAVBJO010000187.1:0-2562 GCA_031546925.1 Rhodospirillaceae bacterium | reverse complement strand
TGGGGCCATTGCCCCAGACCCCCTTTTCTTTCATCAAGCGAGAGGCATGTCAGAATTTTATCAGCTTCGCTCGTTTATCCTTCTGGAATGAAACTGTGGCGATTCATTTTGGGACTGAGCTTTGTGGGGGCGTTGATGGTCTCCTCGGCCTTCGCGGACGAGGACCACGAACAGGCCTATCAAGCCTTGCGTCAGGGTGCCATCAAGCCTTTGTCGAGGATTCTCGACGTGGTGGCACGGACGGTTCCTGGCGAGGTCATCGAAGTCGAGCTTGAACGCAAAAGCGAAGCGTGGGTCTATGAGATCAAAATCCTCGATGACCAGGGGCGGCGGAAGAAGATTCTGATCAACGCAGCCACCGAGGAAATTCTAGCCATCAAGGACAAAAGCCATGCGCATCCTGATCGTGGAAGATGATCCAAGGATTGCCGCTTACCTTTCTCAGGCCTTGAAGGGCAGTGGCTATGTGGTGGAGAGCGTCGCTGACGGAGAAGAGGCTTGGTTCCTCGGCGATAGCGAGGACTATGGGGCTGTCATCTTAGATTTGGGCTTGCCCGGCCTGGATGGTTTGACCGTCCTGAAACGGTGGCGGGCCAATGGCCGCACCATGCCGGTATTGATTCTGACCGCTCGGGGTGGTTGGGTCGAGCGCGTGGAGGGAATCGACGCCGGAGCCGATGATTACCTCCCTAAACCCTTCCAGATGGAAGAATTGCTGGCGCGGCTCCGTGCCCTGTTGCGCCGCTCTGGAGGCCATGCCGCGCCGGTGATCGAGGTGGACGGCGTGTGTCTGGATGAGCGTCTGATGCGCGTCACCGCCCAAGGCGGCCCCATCGCGCTGACTCCGTTGGAATATCGTCTGCTCAGCTACCTGATGCACCAGCGCGACCGTGTGGTGCCTCAGTCGGAATTGGCGGAGCATGTTTATGATCACGACCATGATCGTGATAACAACGCCCTGGAAGCCCTGGTGAGTCGCGTCCGACGGAAGGTGGGGGGCCGCTTGATCCAGACGCGCCGAGGCTTTGGGTACGTCATCGAGCAAGTGCCGTGAGGCGTTCAAGTCTACGTTCCAGTCTGCGTCTGCGGCTTTTCCTGGCGGCGGTCATCACCACTGCGGTTGCCTTGAGTGTTGCCGCCATCGGTCTTAGCCTCCTGTTTGAGCAGCACGTAGCCCGGGGGCTCGACGAGGAGTTGCACGTCCAGTTACAACGCTTAGTGGCGCGAATTACCATTGGAGCGGAAGGCACGATCCTGCCCTTTCCCAACCAAGGCGATCCTCGGTTTCAACAGCCACTGAGCGGCTCTTACTGGCAAGTTTCGAAACCGAAGACAGAGGACTCCGCGGCGCAAATCATCACCTCGCGCTCTTTATGGGACGAGGTGATCCCCCTTCCCGCCGAGGGCAGAAAATCGTCGGAGCCCATCCGCCTTGAGGTGAACGGCCCGAAGGGCTCTCGATTGATTGCCCTGTCTCGGGTTGTCATCATCACCGATGAGGGGAAAACTCCCACCGTCGTTCGTGCCACGGTAGCCAGGGACGAGATTTTTCTGAAACAGGCTCGCAATCTTTTTCTGGCCGATTTGCTGCCGTCGCTGGTTTTTCTGGGTGCGGTCTTGATCACAGCCGCCGTGGCTCAAACATTTTTTGGTCTGCGCCCCCTGGAGCTGATTCGTCGCGAAATCACCGCCGTGCGCCAAGGCCTGCAAAACCAATTATCCGACCAATTCCCCACCGAGGTCCAGCCTCTGGCGGATGAACTCAATGGGTTGCTCAAGGCGCAGGCCACCGATCTCACCCAGGCGCGAGACCACACAGCCGATTTGGCCCATGGCTTGATGACTCCGCTAACGGCGCTGGCTGGAGACATCCGTCGTCTTCGCGAGGCGGGACTCGACGCCCTCGCCAGCGACATTGAGTGCGTCGCCGAGCAAATGCGCCAGCAAATCCATCGGGAAATGAGCCTCAGTCGTATCCGAGGCCAGGATCGCCGTTTGGGGCGACCGCCTTCTTCCAGCTCTGCCCTCAAGGTGGTGCGTGCCCTGGTGCGCTTGCTGGAACGAACGCCTCGAGGGGAGACACTCACCTGGCGCGTTGACCTCCCAGACACCTTCTGCCTGCCCATGGAGGAACACGATGGGATGGAAATGCTCGGAAATATCATGGAGAACGCGTGTCGCTACGCTCAAAGGCAAGTCCGGGTCAGCGTCGAATCCGCAATCCTGATGATCGACGACGATGGTCCCGGCATTCCGGCCGAGCGACGCCTCGACGCGCTCCAGCGCGGGGTCCGGCTGGACGCCATCAGCACGGGAAGCGGCTTAGGGCTCGCCATCTCCGCCCGTATCGCCGAGGCCTACGGCCTTAGGGTGGTCTTACTGGAAAGTCCCCTTGGGGGCGCGCGGGTGGCGGTGAAGGCAGCGTGATCCTGATTGGAACGTGCCCCTTCTCTTTTTAAGCAGAGGGACGTTACAATCAGGTTCACGCTGCCTTCACCGCCACCCGCGCGCCCCCAAGGGGACGTTACAGTAAGAACAACCTAAGGCCGTAGGCCTCGGCGA
>JAVBJO010000136.1:0-12919 GCA_031546925.1 Rhodospirillaceae bacterium | reverse complement strand
CCTCGCGGGGGCGCTGCCCCCCGCACCCCCGCGAAAGGGCCAGCGGCCCCTTGACCCCTGTCCTTGTTAGCTGCTAGTTTCCGCCCCTTACTCCGACGACAAGCTGTTTGGATTTCCGATGAAAATCAACGCGAACCTCATGCGCCCCGGCAACATCATTGAGCACAATGGCAAGCAGTGGGCCGTGCTGAAGACTCAAATCGTCCAGCCCGGAAAGGGAGGTGCTTTCATCACGGTTGAGATGCGAGACATCCGCACCGGCACGAAGTCCAATGAACGCTGGAGGACGGCGGATACGGTGGAGAAATGCAATGTCGAGGAAAAGGAATGCACATTCCTTTTCGCTGAAGGCGACATGCTGACATTCATGGATCAGGAAAACTTCGAACAATTCTCCATTTCCAAGGATATCCTTGGGGAGTCCGCTGCTTTTCTCCAAGATGGCATGACAGCGGCGGTGGATTTCATCGAAGGGTCTCCCGTTTCGGTGGCTCTGCCGGAGAAGGTGGTGATGGCGGTGGTCGAGGCGGACCCTGTTGTAAAGGGGCAGACGGCTTCGTCGTCGTACAAGCCAGCCAAGCTGGAAAATGGTCTGAAAATCCTGGTTCCTCCGTTCATTGCGCAGGGGGAGAAGATCGTGGTGAATACGACCGATATCAGCTACGTAGAACGCGCCAAGTAGAGCCGTTTTTTCCTAAATGTTGTTTGCAATCCTTTAGAACGAAGGTCCCCTGGTTGATGGTTGTTCGCTCCGCCACGTTGAATGTGATGATGGGCGCCGCCCGCAAGGCCGGTCGAGGCCTGGTGCGTGACTTCGGCGAGGTCGAGAAATTACAAGTTTCCATGAAGGGTACTTCTGATTTTGTGACCTCGGCGGACTTGAAAGCAGAGAAAGTTCTGCGGCAAGAGTTGTATAAAGCTCGACCTGGCTTTGGCTTCTTGCTGGAAGAGGGGGGAGAGATCAGTGGAGATGATAAGGATTATCTCTGGATCGTTGACCCCATTGATGGAACCACCAACTTTATCCATGGCATTCCTCACTTTTGCATTGCGATTGCCTTGCAGCGCGAGGGAGAGATTGTTGCGGGCGTGATTTACGAGCCTTTGACCGATTCGCTGTTTCACGCGGAAAAGGGAGCCGGTGCCTTTTTGAACGATTGGCGGCTTCGGGTTTCAGCGCGGCGGAAGTTGGACGAAGCGGTGGTCACCACGGGGATTCCCCATCGCGGACGACCCGGCCACGCAGAGTTCATGAAGGAATTGGGTGTGGTCATGGGTACCGTGGCGGGCGTTCGCCGCTTTGGTTCCGCGGCGTTGGATTTGGCCTATGTGGCCGCCGGGCGCTGCGAGGCCTATTGGGAACGCGCCATTAAGCCGTGGGATATGGCCGCAGGCATCATCTTGGTGCGCGAGGCCGGAGGCTACGTGAGCGACCTGGACGGTAAAAATGACATGCTGAATTGCGGCGATATCGTCGCGGCCAATGACCAGTTGCACGCCAGCTTCCTGGCCTTGCTGAAAAAAGCACAGGATTGAGAAACGGCATCGATTTTTCTCCTGATTTGGTTGTTGTTTCTCCTTAGTTCATCCGGTAGCCTCCCCATCGAATCGAGACAAAATGTCAAAGGGGAGATGCCGTTCCATGAGGAATGTAATCGAGCCAGGGAAACGATTACACCCGTCTTGGTGCGGGCTTGGAGTCGTTATCGCGGGTCTCTTGGGGATTGCCGCACCGGCCTCCCTTTCGGCGCAGGTGATTATCGGGGGGAAAGAGCCTCCCGCTGTCGAAGTCAATTCGTCCGCCTTGGATGCTCTCGGGCCGCCCCGGCTTTTTGGTCTGGGGAGCGCACCCTCTGACCAACTGCAAAGGCCGTCGGGCGATACGCACCTGCGCTTTACCCCCTTTAAGCCTCCTCCGCCCAAGACAGCCGTGATGCAGTATCGCGGAGGGGGGGGGATATCCAAACCGGTAAAGAAACAGGACGCTCCCCCGACCGTTCCTGCGCCCTCCGAAGAGGAAGCGGCAGCCGCTGTGGTCGCGGCAATGGAGGCGGCTCCTCCCCCTCCGCCGCCTGCGATTCCCGTGGGAACGCCGTTGGCCGGAACACCGCTGCCTCCGCCCCCTGTCCCCGTTCCTGTCAAAAGTGCCGCCGTCACAGCACCTCATCTCGAAAGTGCTCTGACCCTGGCGTTTCGTGAAGGAAGCTCGGATCTGCTCGAAAAGACGCGCACGGATCTCGTTACCTTGGCGCAGCGGCTGGAAACCAATCCAGCCAGCACTGTGCAATTGCTGGGATATGCGGGCGGGGGAAATGAAAACATCTCCAAAGCGCGTCGGTTGTCTCTGGCACGAGTGCTGGAAGTGAGGCAGTTCTTGCTGGATAAGGGCGTGGACTCCAAGCGCGTGGAGGTTCGGGCGTTGGGGAATAAGCTGGAGACGGGGAAGGAAATGCAGGATCGGGTGGAGGTCGTGCTGGGAGCCCCATAAGGGGTCAAGGGGCAAAGCCCCTTGACCCCTTAACGGTGTTCGGGAGCTCCACCACCCGCAGCCGGGTGGCTCTTTTCCCACATTTCGTTAATTTCCTTCTCCTTCTCATAAGCACCAGCTGGGAGCTTATGAGCGATGCCTTTATGACAGTCGATACAGGTTTTCCCTTCGGCAGTAGCCTCGCTGTGGCGGATTTGTGCCCGCTTTTGCTGACGGCTAAGGTCGAAGGATGAGAAGGCGTGACAATTCCGGCATTCCCGAGAATCGGTTTCCTTCATTGTCATCCAGACATTGGTTGCCAACTCAAGCCGCTTGCTCTCGAACTTCTCGCGCGTGTCAATGGTTCCGAGGATTTTGTGCAGCACTTCGTTGGAGGCCTGGATTTTACGTTTCATCTTATAGACCCAGGGCTTCGGCACGTGACAGTCAGGACATGTCGCTCTTACGCCGGAGCGATTGATGTCATGGATCGTCCCGCGATACTCGCGATAGACGTTCTGCTCCATCTCGTGGCAACTGATACAGAAGCCCTCGGTGTTGGTGAGTTCCATGGCGGTGTTGAAGCCACCCCAGAAGATGATGCCAACACCAAACCCGATAACGAGAAGGGCGCCCAACGACCACCGTGCCGCAGGGCGGCAAAGCCCCCCGCAGAGACGGCGGAAAATCCCAGGCCGAGCGCCCTCTTCACCTTGGTTCGTACCACTCATTCGTAACGTCCTTTATTCCTGCAAGAGTCCCTTAGCGTTTGCTTGGCGCTGGAGCCGAACCCTGGAAGGTATTCGGAATCAACGGCGTGGCATTCGCTTGCGGGACATGGCATTGAATGCAGAAATAGCGGTTCCCGTTCACGGAAGACTGCTCATTGCCATCCCGGTCTTTGTAGTGATCTTTCGAGATTTCCGGAGCCTTTTCTTTTTCGGCATTCGGGAATTCGTGGCACTGCAAGCACTTGTTGACCTTCAGGTCGATTTCGTACTTTTCGGTTTCATGGGGAACCAACGGGGGCTGTCCACGATAGGACTTCTCCAGTTTGACTCCATCTTGAATTTTGTACATTTCGGTTTGGATATCACCGTCAGAAACGGGTGCATTCCGCAACGTCTTCACTTCTGCAGCCGATGCTCCGGAGCCCATCAGGGCCAGACCCACGGCAACTGCGATAGCCATGATTTTTGTCTTCACAGCGGTCACTCCCCTCTTCCAAAATTCACGTCTGCGTCTTGAGACGGTCTTTAAGTCTCAAGCCGCGCGGCAGTTGACGGCGGCGCTTCCTTTTGAAAACGCGAACCGAACTGAAAAACATCTTTTGAACACACGTCGATGCAGCGGCCGCAATTGGTGCAGTCCCGCGACAGGATTACCGGCCCAACGCCCTTGTCCTTCCCCCGGAGTGCCGGAGCAATGACTTGCCGTTCAGGACAGACGACGAAACAATCCATACAGTCATCACAACGGTCGCGGCCCTGAGCCGAAACACGGAGCAGACTTTTCTCCCCCAGAAGGCCGTAGAAAGCACCCACTGGACAAAGATGTCCACACCATCCATAGGCAACCAGACCAAGATCGAACAAGAAAATCGCAGCCACAACCAGAATTGCGGCCCCGCTGCTGGCAATTCCGCCAAACACCAAGGCACGATGCAAGATCGTGATGGGGTTGACGAGTTCCCAAACCAGCATGCCGCTGACGACTGCGGCGATCAACACGCCGGCCAAGGCCCACAGACGAATCCGTCGGTCAAGACCAAAGCTTTCTTTCAAGCCAAGCTTGCGTCGCAGTCCTGCGGCAAGATCGGTGATGGGATTAATGGGACAAACCCAGGAGCAATACATGCGCCCGCCCACGATCCCATAAAACACCAAAACGAGGATTGCACCCAACGCCGCCGTCGTTCCCACGGGATGACGCGCCAGCAACGACTGAAGCGCCATCAGGGGGTCGGAAAGAGGCAGAACATCAAGCGTGCGACTGGATGCTAACGTCCCCTCGGTGATCCTAAATCCTGGATTGTTCAAGATCCACGAAAGAAGCGCACTTTGCTCCGGAGCCACAGCCGCGGTAGGGGCTTTGGTGTCCCCCACGAACAGGGTGAGGCACAGGTGGTAGAGCGGCAGAACGAACGGCATGAACAAGGCCAGCAGGCCCAGTTGCACGGCGCGTCGTATCAGCAGCCACTTCCTTGCGGCAAACCAGCCTTTTTGGGCCTGTTTTTCGGCACCAGGGCGGCGAGGTGTTGGTCCCCTCATGGCGTAAATCCTCGATAGCCACCACCAGGAAGTTGTTCTGGTAGGGGCGGCGGATCAGGAACACGATCCGGAAGATCAATGAGGTTGTCGAGCAGATGATTCTCGATCCCCGGCTCAACGTTTGCTCCAGGACGACGATAATGTGCGCCCAATTTCCCTCGGGCCAAGTTCAGAGGCAACACCTTGATCGCGGCTTCGGGCAGAACACAGGAGTCTTCGCATTTTCCACAGCCGGTGCAATGTTCCGCCACCACCGTGGGAATGAAAAACGTATGTCTGCCCGTCTTTGGATTATGGCTGCGAACCAACAACAATGCCGCATCAATCCGTGGGCAGGCGCGATAGCACACCTCGCATCGCAGACCAAGGAAGCACAGGCAATTTTCCTGATCCACCAGAACCGCTGTCCCCATCTTGGCATCATTGATGCTTTTCAATGGTTGCAACGCTCCGGTGGGACAGGCTTCGATACAGGGAACCGGGACCACGCACATCTCGCACGGTTTTTCGCGTGCGATGAAAAACGGCGTGCCCAGAGCGAGTCCATCGCCTCTCCCCGCCAACATTAAAATATCCCAGGGTTGACAGGCCCGAGCACACAACCCGCACCGCACACAGGCGGCGAGAAAGTCTGGTTCGGGCAAGGCTCCAGGGGGACGCAAAGGGACCGACGACTGAGCCTGAGGGCGCCCGGGAAGCGCCATCAGAGCCGCGACAAAGCCAACCCCGCACGCACCCTTAAGGAGTGCGCGTCGGCTGACATCATCCAGTCCGTTTCCTTGACCCGCCATGAGACTTTCAACCACGCCTAAAAATGACGACATCATCGAAATCTCGAAGGGAGTCCAACAAGACCCCCTTCGAGTCCGACCGTTTACCCTTAAGCCTTCTCAACCTTGACGGCGCACTTCTTGAAGTCCGTCTCTTTTGAGATCGGGCAAGTGGCATCCAAAGTCAGCTTATTTACCAGAGCCTTCTCGTCGAAGAAGGGGACATAGACCAGTCCATCCGGCACCTTATTGCGACCGCGGGTATCGAGACGAACCGTGATGGTTCCGCGACGGCTGGTCACCTTGACCGCATCTCCGTTCCGCAACCCACGCTTGTCCGCATCCGCGGCACTCATGTAACACACCGCCGAAGGCATCGCCTTGTGCAGTTCCGGAACACGACGGGTCATCGACCCGGAGTGCCAATGCTCCAGCACACGACCGGTGCACAGCCACAGATTGTAATCCGCATCCGGCTCTTCCGCCGCCTTCTGGTAGGGCAATGCGATGATCCAGGCTTTCCCATCGGGTTTGCCATAGAACTTCACGCCCTCGCCTTGCTTGACGTAGGGATCATAACCTTCCCGGAAGCGCCACAAGGTTTCCTTGCCATCCACCACGGGCCAACGCAGGCCACGGGCGTTATGGTAGGAATCGAACGGCGCCAGATCGTGATGATGGCCCCGACCGAACCGAGCATACTCCTCGAACAAGCCCTTCTGCACATAGTAACCGAAGGCATTAGACTCGTCGTTTTCGAAGCCCTTCTGGAGCTGATCCAGCGGGAACTGGTTGACCTGCCCGTTGGTGAAGAGCACTTCGTACAGGGTCTTGCCCTTGTACGCGGGGTTCTTTTCCAACAACTCTGCTGGCCAAACTTCATCGGTGGTGAAGCGTTTGGAGAATTCCATCAGCTGCCACACGTCCGAGCGCGACTCACCCGGAGCCTTGACCTGCTGACGCCAGAATTGGGTGCGGCGTTCGGCGTTGCCGTAAGCCCCTTCCTTTTCCATCCACATGGCGGTGGGAAGCATCAGATCGGCGGCGAGACCCGTCACCGTCGGATAGGGATCCGACACCACGATGAACGCCTCGGGGTTGCGATACCCCGGATAGCTTTCCTCGTTCATATTCGGCGCGGTCTGCATGTTGTTGGTACACATCACCCAGTAAGCATTCAGCTTACCGTCCTTCAACATGCGGTGCTGCAACACGGCGTGGTAGCCGATCTTGGGATTGATCGTCCCAGGAGGCAGCTTCCAAATTTCTTCCGTGATCTTGCGATGCCCTTCGTTCGCCACCACCATATCGGCGGGGAGACGATGGGCAAAGGTGCCGACCTCGCGGGCGGTGCCGCAGGCCGACGGCTGCCCGGTCAACGAGAACGGACCACAACCCGGCTTGGAGATCTTGCCCACCAACAGGTGGACGTTGTAGATCATGTTGTTGACCCACGTCCCACGGGTGTGCTGATTGAACCCCATGGTCCACAGCGACATCACGTTGACCTTGGGATCGGCATACAGCTTGGCCATGGCCTCCAGCTTGTCCGGCTCAACGCCCGACAGCTTCGAGGTGTAGTCCAGGGTGTAGGTGGACACGAACGCCTTGAACTCGTCGAAGGTCATGTTGTCGACCTTGTTCGGGTCGCCCTTCATCTTCGTCGCGTCGTTGGGGTCGTTGGCGCTATAGCCGTTTTCCGTCGCCGCCTTCTCCAGGGGATGGCCGGGCCGCAGGCCGTAGCCGATATCGGTGGCACCCTTCTTGAAGTTGACGCACTTGGACACGAAGTCCATGTCAACGGCGTTGTTCTGGATGATGTAATTGCAGATGTAATTCAGGATGGCCAAGTCGGTCTGCGGCTTGAACACCATGGGAATATCGGCCAATTCAAAGGACCGATGTTCATAGGTGGACAACACGCCGACTTTACAGCCTTCGCTGGTCAAACGACGGTCGGTGAGGCGCGACCACAGGATCGGATGCATCTCCGCCATGTTTGCGCCCCAAAGGAAGAACGCGTCCGCCTTGTCCAAATCGTCATAACATCCCATCGGCTCGTCAATGCCGAAGGTACGCATGAAGCCGGTCACGGCCGAAGCCATGCAGTGGCGCGCATTGGGGTCCAGGTTGTTGGAGCGGAACCCGCCCTTGAACAATTTGGAAGCGGCATAGCCTTCCCAAATGGTCCACTGGCCAGAGCCGAACATGCCAACACGGTTTGTCCCGTCGGGCTTCTTCAGCTGCTCCTTCCACTTTTCCGCCATGATATCGAAGGCTTTGTCCCACGAGATCGGCGCAAAATCGCCGTTCTTGTCGAACTTGCCATCCTTCATGCGCAGCATGGGGGTGGTGAGACGATCCTGCCCATACATAATCTTGGACAGGAAGTACCCCTTGATGCAGTTGAGTCCGCGATTAACGGGGGCCTCGGGGTCGCCACGGGTCGCTACGACCCGTCCGCCCTCGACGCCAACCAGGACACCGCAGCCGGTACCGCAGAAGCGGCACACGCCCTTATCCCAGCGAATGTTACCCTTAGCGGGTTGCGCTACCGCTGGCATTGCGATGCCAGCCGCCGCAGCCGTCGCAGCGACGGCATTGGCTTTGATGAAGTCGCGCCTGGTGAGGCTCATGGAACGATTTCCCCTTCCAGATCAGAATCGAAATGATGGTAAGCGAGTGCGACCGAGAGAACGCCCTTGATCGCATTAAACCCTTCGATGGTGGCCCCCGCCCAGGTATCCCCGGTATCTTCGGTGGTGACGACGAGTTTTCCCCCGTCGCTCACAGCGTGGACCTCCACCCCGGGCAGAGCCTCTAGCGCCGCCTTGACGGCCATACGCTCTTCCGGTACGGCGTGAACGAGCACGCCGCAAATATTTTCCGCCTGCTTTTGTAGGTCCGGCTCCGGCTTATCCGTTACGAACCGACTGATACGCATGTTGCGACCTCCGTCTTAACCGGGCTGAGCCCGTTTCCAGGGATGGAAACCATGGATAACGCCCCAACCGGACACACTCCGACGCAAGCGCCGCAACCAGTACACCGCGCGTCATCAACCACGGGCAAGGCCCGACCGCCGACAACGGGACGCATCCGCAACGCACGGGCTCCGCAGGGATCAACACAGGATCCGCACATCACCCCATTTGCCGCAAGACACCCGACCGTAACCTCCACCCGCTGCGACCACGGAGCGGTCTTTCCGACCAACGCCCCCGCCAACGCACCAGAAGAACACGCCCGCGCACATGCACCACAAAAGGAACAGCCCGTTTCGGCAAAGCTCACGATGGGACGCCCATCGCTCCCCTTCATCAGGATTTTTTCCGGGCACGAGGGCACACAATCCCCACATCCATCGCACAAGCTCTCGAACGTCGAAACCGCCCATGGCGGACGAAACGTCTTTGGCTTGACGGTAGACCGCCCCCTGAAAAAAGCACGCCGGGAGACAACCCCTGACATCCCTGAACTCCTACGGATCAAACCGTATTGCCTCTGACCACTCCGACATTAGGCACCCCCAGCCCAAGCCTTAAGGGGTAGAATACTTGCCCCGCGTGGGTTTATCTTTGACCTTGATCAAACCCAAAAAAGAGCCGCCTAATTCGTAGAGATAATGATTCGCAAAAACAGCTATTTGACTTGCATCGAGAAGAAAAATATGATCCATATCAGGCGGATTAGATGGGAAAAGCGACGCTTTAATATGTATTATACCCCAGGGCGTAGAATTTTTAGGGCTATTTATCCTTTGCTTTTGCAATTTTTGTGCGTGGAGAACCTTTTGAAATGAGAGACCCCGGGTTTGGTATCTATTTCCACTGGCCATTCTGCCTGTCGAAATGTCCTTACTGTGATTTCAACAGCACCGTTGCCGAGGCGGTTGATTCTTTACGCTGGCGTACCGCCCTGTTGCGGGAGTTGGATTTTTTTGCAGCAAAAAAGCCCGAAGGCCTGGTCACGAGTCTCTTTTTCGGAGGCGGCACGCCCAGTCTGATGGCCCCCGCTACGGTTGCTGCGTTGATCGAGCGCGTGACCACGCTCTGGCCTTGCGCCGCGACTCTGGAGATTACCCTAGAGGCCAATCCCTCCACGGTCGAAATGTCTCGCTTCCTGGACTTCCGCGCAGCGGGGGTCAACCGGCTGTCCTTGGGGATTCAGTCCTTGGACGAGGCGGCTTTGCGTTTCCTGGGGCGAGGCCATGATGTGGCGCAAGCGCTCTCTGCCCTAGAGCTGGCACAGCGCATTTTCCCCCGGTTTTCCTTTGACCTCATTTATACGCGCCCCGGACAGACCGTCGAGGCCTGGAGCCGGGAACTCCGGCAAGCCCTGGCTCTGGGGGCCGATCATTTGTCTCTCTATCAGCTCACCATCGAGGAGGGAACGGCGTTCGCTCCTCAATTTGCGCGGGGCGCGTGGTGTCTTCCCGACGAGGACACCGACGTGCGTTTGTTTGAGCTCACCCGGGAGATGACCGTCGCCGCCGGGCTTCCCGCCTATGAAGTCTCGAATTACGCCCGTCCGGGAGAGGAGTGTCGGCACAATCTCACCTATTGGCTGGGCGGAGACTATATCGGAGTCGGTCCCGGAGCCCACGGTCGCGTGGCGGGAACGGCCTTTCGCCAGCACCGCGCCAGCACGATCTGGTTGGAGCGAGTCGAGCGCGATGGCCACGCCACCCAGGCCGCAGACCTCCTTTCCCGAGAGCGCCGCAGTCAGGAGGTTCTTCTGATGGGCGCGCGACTCACCTCGGGGCTCGATGCCGAGACCTTTCAGGCGGTAACCGGCGCGTCCCTTTGGGAGGCCCTCGATGGAGAGGCAATGAATCGCATGATCGAAGGTGGGTTTGTCATCAAAACCACAACCGGACTCGCCGTCACGGAAAAAGGCGTTCTGGTGTTGAATGCCGTCATCGGCGAACTGGTCCGCCCCTCTTGAGGGAGGGGCGGTTGCGCTCGCCATAGTATAGAGAACGATAATTTAGCGCCATTTCTTCGCTTCGCCCTATATTTGATGGGAAAGCCATGGTAATCTAAGGGGGTACGGTGGAATCGAAGGTTCTGACATCCATATCCGTTCTTTTCGCTGCCCTTCCGCAGCTTTCTGGCTTGGTGATCGCAGGTGTGTGCTTTTATCCTGTCGCCGGCTGATCTCCTCTGCCACGCATGAGTGACGACATGACAACACAACTTCCTCCATCAGACATCTCTCCCGCTCCGGCTGATGTTCCTGAGAAAGTAAACTATAAAATCTTAGGATCGATCAGTTTTTCTCATTTCCTCAACGATGCAACCCAGTCCCTTCTCCTGCCGATTTACCCTCTTATCAAGGGGAATTTTGATTTAAGTTTCCGGCAAATTGGGTTTATTACCTTTACGTATCAATTAACAGCCTCATTTCTACAACCCCTTGTCGGGCGTTATACGGATCGCAAACCACAGCCGTATTCTCTTCCCGTTGGTATGATTCTGACTCTCTCTGGCCTTTTATTGATTGCCGCCGCCGCGTCTTATCCTGTTCTGTTGTTGGGAGCGGCGTTGTTGGGAACGGGATCCTCCGTCTTCCACCCCGAATCGTCGCGGGTGGCGCGGATGGCCTCGGGAGGGCGATTCGGTCTCGCTCAATCCATGTTCCAGGTTGGCGGTAATGCAGGGTCGTCCTGCGGTCCCTTGGCAGCGGCGGCGGTTATCATTCCTCTTGGCCAGTGGAGTCTTTCTTTATTTGCTTTTTTACCTCTGACGGGCGTTGTCCTGCTGCTTGTCATCAGTCGATGGGTTCTCAATCACAGCAAAAATAGAACGATCAAACGGTCTTCAGCGCCACCCCATTCTCCTTTGCCACGTAAACTTGTTATCCGTTCGCTTATCGTGTTGCTGAGCCTGGTTTTTTCTAAAAGCTTCTATATGGCGAGCATTACCAACTATTTCTCTTTTTATCTAATCCACAAATTTGGTGCCTCCAATCAGTCCGCGCAGATTCATTTGTTTCTCTTTCTCTTCGCTGTTGCCGCAGGAACTTTCTTGGGTGGTCCAATTGGAGACAGGATCGGGCGCAAATATGTCATTTGGTTTTCTATTCTTGGGATTGCTCCCTTTACTCTGGTCTTACCCTATGTCGATTTGTTTTGGACGACGATCCTGATTTTCCTCATCGGCTTTATCTTGTCCTCGGCGTTTTCCGCTATCGTGGTATTTGCTCAAGAACTCCTGCCGGGACGTACCGGGACGGTGGCGGGGCTCTTTTTCGGTCTTTCTTTTGGCTTAGGAGGAATAGGAGCGGCCGTGTTTGGGGAAGTGGCGGACATTTACGGCATTGAACTTGTCTATCAACTTTGTGCGTTCTTGCCTCTTCTCGGCCTATCGGCGGTCTTCTTGCCGGATCTCAAACACCGTTGAAGAGCACAATGGCCTCGGGCTGGCCGACTCAATGGGGCTGCCCCCCCATCCCCGCTTAGAGCGCCATTGCCTCGGATCCCTTTTCTTTCATCGGAGGGACGGATTCCAAACGGTATGACACAGGAAAAATTGATCTTTCCAATCAAACAAGACAATCGAAACATTCGGTATTGCCCATCCATGTTCAGAAGGTATAACAGATTTGTTTTAAAATAAGAAGAAATCGGAGCTATCTTTTTATGGATACACCATCATATTCATGATAATTCGCTAAATTTTGCAACTTATCTCGAAAAATGAGGGTATTACCTTAAGATAGATGGCAAATTATCCACAGTTCCATTTACACGAAATCTCGCAAAGAGAGCCATCGTATGGTTCATCCTCTTGATTGATTTTGAAACGACAATTGATTTTCGTCTGAATCGAGCCAACCAGTGGCGTTGCCGTCCATTATTTTGCTCACATCTCCAGGTTTGATCTTTGCCTTGATAGATATGTCCATTTGGAATTTCCGAAGCGTAGGCGGGGTAGTCACCGGTACAGAACAGGCGCACCTTCCATTTTTTCAACCGTTTCAGGAGCACTTTCAGGGGGCTTCGATCACGACTCCCACATTCCCAGTCAACCAATTGGCCGGTATCGCGACAATAAGCCTTCCAGATCCACAGTTTGCAGGCTTTTTTCAAATAATGTCCCATCTCATCCAGCTCCATGACCACCACCCCTCCGGCAGAAGGTTCTGGTTTCTCAGCGTATTTTTCCGCGAATTCCGCCACCCACCTCATGATCGTTGGCGTTGAGAGGCCCATGATCTTGGCTGTCGCATTCAGAGAAAGGCCGTTGAGGTGCAGGAGAAGGACTTGAATTTTTTCTTTTAACGGTGCCCCTCGACGCGGCTTATCGACAAAATTGTAGACGCACTCTTTGCAAAGAAAACGTTGTTCATTGCGGACCATGCCATTTTTGACAATTTGTGAGCTTGAATATTTATAGCATTGAGGCATT
>JAVBJO010000129.1:0-7657 GCA_031546925.1 Rhodospirillaceae bacterium | reverse complement strand
GGTTTTGTCCGTGGCCATCAGCGGTATCTTTGTCCTTCCTGTGGGGGCAACTTCACGCACACGCCCCGCCGTGGCAAGCCGGAAGCGATGAAATCCTTGGCCATGACGCTTTACGCGATGGGAAATATGAGCTTTTGCTCGTCGTCTCGCGTGTCAGCGATGTCAGCGTTTTAAGATGGGTTCGGGCCGAAGCGTTGACGGTTCCCGAGCCCGATGCGTCAAGCGAGGTTCTCGTTCTCAGCCTTGAAGAGATGTGGCATTTTCTAAAAAAAAGTCAAATAAGCTCTGGGTTTGGCGGGCCTATGACCCTGTTCACCGGCGAACCGGGACCTGGATTTTGGGTGACCGGAGTGATGTATCCTGCCAAAAATTGCTCGAAAAAGTAGGTCAGGAAGACAAAACATTTATCACCGATGACTGGGCGGGCTACCATCGTCTAATCCCGGAAGAGCGACTTTACACCGGAAAAGATTTGACCTTTCCAATCGAGCAGGATAACAGAAAAATCCGTCATTTCCTTGCCAGGTTCCGAAGGAAAACAAAAGTTGTTTCAAAATCAGAGGGAATGGTGGATCTTTCTTTACGGATATACCATCATATTCATGATAATCCTATGAATTTAGCAGCTCTTCTCGGGAAGTTCTTGTCTATCTTTGCGCAGGACTCTCTGAATTTTGTCCTATTGCTCCTCCCCCTTGAAGGCAGTCGCAAGGAAGCGCATCGGCAGGACACGGCTTAAGCGAGAGGGCCTCTTTTCCCCTGGCCTCTACGCCGTTTGTCATTACAATCGCGAGAGCAAGTGGTACAGCATGCATCCCAATATTCCATAGCCTTCTTAAATCCATGATATTTCCCTTACTCCAGAAAGGAGATTCCCCTTATACCGTTTGGAGCGCTCCCTCGCGATGAAAGAAAATGGGGCCGGGGTAAGGGGGCGTTCCAAACGGTATAAAGTGCACGAGAGGGGCCTCCGGGGAACGAATTTGGCACAATTTGAACTCGGGGTGAAACATCTTGATTTTGGCATGGAAGAGAGACGATTCCGCACTCGATTGCCTTGCTCGGTTACGGTAAGCTCCTTTTCCAACAACGAAGATCGGGTGTTTCTTGCCTCCCCCTCCCACCTACGCGGCGCTTGATCTTGGGACTCACAATTGCAGAATGTTGATCGCTCGGCCCCGATTTCGAGGGTTTCGGGTGATTGATTGTTTTTCGCAAGTCACCTATCTGGGCGAGGGTATGACGGTAACGGGGCGCTTATCGGATCTCGCGATGGATCGGACGCTGGCGACCCTGCGGATCTGTGCGGAAAAGTTGCACAAGCGCAATGTCTCCGAAACCCGCCTTGTGGCCACCGAGGCCTGTCGTCGCGCCGCCAATCACGCCGCGTTCGCCGCTCGCATCACCGCGGAGACGGGACTCCACCTGGACATCATCCCCGCGCGCGAAGAGGCCAGTTTGGCCCTGGCAGGATGTGCCTCGCTGTTGACGCCAGCGCTCCCGTGGGTTTTTGCCTTTGATATCGGCGGAGGCTCCACGGAACTGGTCTGGGGATCGAGCCGCTCGCATCAACCGAAACTCCGCGACATGTGTTCCTTCCCCTTTGGCGTCGTTACCCTAACGGAAAGCCTGGGGGAGACGCTCAATACGGAAGCTGGATATCAGTCTGCGGTGGCGATGCTCGTCGCTGAGATGAAGTCGTTTGACGAACAGCATCGTATTTCCCATTATCTGGCCACGGGACGGGCTCGGATGGTGGGAACGTCGGGAACGATTACCACCCTTGCTGCGGTTCATCTCGGGCTCGAACGCTATGATCGCGCCTTGGTGGACGGTTTGACCGTGGACATGCACGACATTGCCGCAGTCATTCTTCGTCTGCGTCGCATGAGCTTGCAAGAGCGTCTGGAGCATCCCTGTTTGGGGCCTCATCGCGCCGACTTGGTGATTGCTGGGTGTGCGGTGCTCGAGGCCGTTTGTCGCTTGTGGCCAACGTTGACATTGCGCGTCGCGGATCGCGGCGTGCGGGAAGGAGTTCTTTTAGCGATGATGAATGGCAATGCCCCCGGCAGGCCCCTGCCATGAGTCCTCCCACCAAGCCCTTTGGTGGGCGGATGTTGGCGGAGCGGGTTAAAACTGCTCGGGGCCGCAAACCTTCCTCCACGCGCTGGCTCCAGCGTCAACTGAACGACCCCTACGTGCACGAGGCGCGGCGGTTGGGCTATCGCTCGCGCGCGGCCTTCAAGCTGTTGGAGCTGGATGATCGCTTCCATATCCTGCGGCCGGGTCTGCGGGTGATTGATCTGGGAGCGGCTCCTGGGGGCTGGACTCAGGTGGCGTTGCGACGGGTGGGCGCGAACGGCAAGGTGGTGGGAATCGATCTGTTGGAGATCGACCCCATCCCCGGAGCGCTCCTGATGCAGGGCGATTTTCTGGACGACGCCTCTCCGGGCTTGTTGCAGGAGGCTCTGGGAGGACGGGCCGACGTGGTGCTTTCGGACATGGCTGCCGCCACCACAGGGCATCCGCCCACCGACCACCTGCGGATCGTCGCCCTGGTCGAGGTGGCGCTCCTGTTCGCCGTCGAGACTCTGGCTCCGGGAGGATCCTTCGTAGCAAAGGTGTTTCAAGGCGGGACGGAGCGGACTTTGCTTGAGCTGCTGAAAAAGAATTTCAGCAGTGTCCGGCATGCGAAGCCGCCGGCGAGCCGAAAAGAATCGGCGGAGACCTATGTGGTGGCCATGGGATTCAAAGGGTAGATAGAAGCGGATTCGCTCATTTTACTTCCACTCTGGGCATGGAACGACTCGACTATCGAAGAAGATTTCCCCGCCCTTGGCGGAAACGGTATAGTCGATCCGGACGTCGCTTCCGTGATCACCACAGGGAAGGATGGTGACCGTGGTGGGCTTATGGCTTTTCCGAAGCGCCTTCCATGCGGCCATGGTCATGACGAGCGACTCGTCAGGGGCATCGCCAGCGGCGTTCAAGACGTGGAGCGTTGGCCGCTTTTTGGTGATACCGATCCCTACGAACATGTGCTTCATGCACGGTTGAGTCCCGATTTGGAGCAAAAATTCCGTTGCAGCGCCGTCGTGATTATAGTCCTGAAAATCTATGATCTTTGCCAAGGGGCGCTGCTTGATCTTGTTCAATAGCCTCGGATCTTCTTCAGAATCCCCTATCCTCTGCGGCCAACGCACCAGGATCGCCATCCCTTTTTTCCCGGCGGAAGAGGAAAATCCGTCGAACAGCTTTCCGAGATCCAGGCGCTCGATTTCCTGGGATCCGCGCTTGCGAACCAGGGACAATGAGCCGGACTCCCCATAGGCAAATCCCGAGCACGGGCATGTGATGGCGCTGCTGATGTCTTCGATGCTGCACTCGGAAAGGGAAGGCTCGTCCTCCCAGACCAGTTGCCAGGTTTCCTTAACGCCCTCCACGGTCACGGTTTTCTGCTCGCGAATGACCTGCTTGGCGGCGCTTGGCGCGGAGACGAGGCAGAGCAAACAGAGCAGGGCAATCCCCTGCTGTCTCAACATGCGGATACCCTCCCCAGGGTTGCGAGAATATCCCCCCAGGCCGCTGGGATGGCGGCTTCGGCTTTGACCGGAGGTTTTCCCGGAGACAAGGGGACGACCACGCTTCGCGCGTGGAGGTGAAGATTCTCCGCCAACATATCCGCTGTTCCGCGCCCGTGGAGGCGATCACCGATGATGGGCCACCCCATGGCTGCGAGGTGCACCCGAATCTGATGGGTTCGTCCGGTGAGGGGGCGCGCCTCGATCCATGTCAGCCGTCCTTTTCGTCCCAGAACGCGCCACTGGGTTTGAGCCGACTGTCCGCGCGGGTCAACGATAACAGCGGGGGTTCCATGGTGTCCGCCTCTGCCCTTCAGCAGGGGTTTGTCGATGAGGCCGCTGTCCTCCGAGGGACTTCCCAGCACCACCGCCCAATAGGTCTTTTCCACCTGACCCGAGGCGAACAAATCCCCCAGTCGCGCCAAAGCCTTACGGTGCCGCCCCAGCACCAAACAGCCCGAGGTTTCTCGGTCCAAACGATGCGCCAGCTCAGGGATGCGTGGCAATCCGAAGCGTAATTCCTCTAGGAACATCCCGAGATGGGGCTCGCCTCGGGCTCCCTCGTGGACGGCGAGGCCAGCGGGCTTATCAATGATCAGTATCAGGCCGTCGCGATAGAGCACCCGTTGGGTGAGATTAACCTCGCTCGCGGTGGAGGAGCTCATGGTGGAGGGACTCACGGTGGAGGGTACGTGGTTGCCGTACAGCTTTGCCCTTTGATGAGAAGGTTCTTGCACAGGGTTTTGGCGGCCTCGGCATCCATGGGGCCAGCGAACAGCCGATAGGTGGTTCCCACGTCCCCCAGATCCAACTTGGACACCTTGTAGGAGAAGGGAGTCAGCTCGGGGTAGGTGGCTTTCAGGCCCGTCCAGGCTTTTTCCCCATACGTCGGATCGCCCATGGAGAGCAAGAGGACTCCAGCATTGCCTTTTCCGTTCGCGGGGGGCGTGGGGACTTCGAATCCGGGAGGAGAGGGAATCACCTGCAAGCCGCCAGAAACCCCACCTCGCATGCGAGCGGCGCTCCGGGTCGAGGCGGTTGCTCCCGTCCCCCCTTTGGGGGTTGCTCTGGTTTTGGCTTTGGGAGGCGGTGCCTTTGCAGGCCTCTCCGGCGGTGAAGGCGCGACCACAACGGGAGCCACGGGAGCCGGAGCCTCCGCCACAACCGGCGGCGGAGTCGTCTCGACACTGCCTTCCAAACCCGGCAGCGCCTTCCGGAACCAGCGGTCATTCAGATTGCCCGCATACCCTCCCATGGTGGTATCGCATCCCGCCAGAAGGGGGAGGAGGGCGAGAGACGTATAAAACCAAGGGCGCAACCACATCAAAAAATCGCCTCTCATGGGAAAAGATCAGCTTGGCGAAGGTGAGGCTTTCAAGCTACCAATTCCCCGTCGTCCACGCAATCCTAGGCTTGTCTTCATGTCCTCTCTCCACCGCCTTCGCACCTTGGTCGAGCTGGGGCGCTTCGATGCGGTGCTGCGGATGGCCTTGACTCTGCCCAGCGAGGGCGATCCCGCGCTGCGATTGTTCCAGCATGGGGCAGAGGCCTTGAAGCGTCGGGATGCCTTTACCGCCGTCGCCGCCTTCGAGTCCGTCGCCGTGTGTGACCCTGATTTTCCCGCTCTGGGGGACGCCTTGGCCACCGCCTATCGCCGCGATGCCCGTTACGAGGACTGTCTCCGCGTGGCCTCCGGTTATCGGCAGCGGAATTATGAACAGGCGCTCAGTCTGCTGGCCTTGGGAGACTCCACCCGCGCCCTTGATGCTTTTGATCGCCTGCTCGCCCAAGATGACCAACACGCGGCCTCCTGGTTCGCGAGCCACGCCCCAGCCTTGGAACTTAAGGGAACCAAGGCGGCAAGAGAGCGACTCGATCGTGCGGTCACCTGCGTCGGTGCCAACGGGCGCTATCTTGCTATGATCGCCGCTTATGCCCTTTTGCACCAGGAGGAAGACGCTTCCAGCCTCATTGAACGCCACATCCGTCCGTTTCCCGCACGACGCGCCTTGGTAGAAGGCGTGGTGGCCCTTCTGCCTTGGATGAGCCCGGAGCGGCGGGTTTTCGGCGTATCCGCCTCGGTGTTGCGCTTCGCCATGGCGCACGCCCCCTCTACCGGGTTGGTGTTGGAGTTCGGCGTGCGACGCGGCACCTCGCTGCGCTGTTTGGCCGCTCTGACCGAACAGACTGTCCACGGATTCGACTCCTTCGAAGGCCTGCCAGAGGCCTGGGGAGACCATCCTCCCGGACTGCTGACCACAGGGAGAGCGCTTCCCACTGTCCCCGGTCATGTCACCCTCCAGGTGGGATGGTTCGCCGAGACTCTGCCGCGCTTCCTCGGGGAAAATCCCACGGAAAAAGTCAGATTGGTCAATATCGATAGCGATCTCTATCCCTCGGCGCAAACAGTCCTTCAGCACCTCGCCCCTCGCATCCATCCCGGAACGATCCTCGTTTTCGATGAATTCATCGGGAATCGGGATTGGGAAAATGGAGAATATCGCGCCTTCCAAGACTATATCACCTGCAATCCTGCCCCATGGGAAATCATCGCCATCGCGCCTATGACCAAGCAAGTGGTCATTCGCATCCTATAGTCTGGCTCTGCCTATCCCATCTGTCCGTCGTACCCCTGACGGAAGCTTGATTCCGGCCTTTGCCTCGTTTGGGTAGTGTCGGGCAACTTCCAGCGAAGGATAAGACCAAAATGGATGAGCGGGACGGAAGACGAGGACTCTTGGCGGCTCTGGTGGGCTTGGGGATCGCTGCGGCGGCCTGGCTCTGGACCCAGCCTGTGGATGCGGAGATGTGGTTTTCGCGGCTTACCGAAAGCGAGCGGTTGGCACGGCATTAAGCGGGTCAAGGGGCTTTGCCCCTTGACCCTTTTACTGCGTGATCGCTGCGACCACACCCGCGCCGACGGTACGCCCGCCCTCACGGATCGCGAAGCGCAAGCCTTCGTCCATGGCGATGGGAGCAATCAGCTCCACGTCCATAGAGACGTTATCGCCCGGCATCACCATCTCCACGCCTTCCGGCAAGGAGACCACGCCGGTCACGTCCGTGGTGCGGAAGTAGAACTGCGGGCGATAGTTGGTGAAGAACGGGGTATGACGCCCGCCTTCGTCCTTGGTGAGGATGTAAGCCTCGGCCTTGAACTTGGTATGAGGGGTGATCGACCCGGGCGCTGCCAGAACCTGGCCACGCTCGACGTCCTCGCGCTTGGTTCCCCGCAACAGAGCGCCAATGTTGTCGCCAGCCTGCCCCTGATCGAGCAGCTTGCGGAACATTTCCACGCCGGTACAGGTGGTCTTGACCGTTGCCTTCAGGCCGATGATCTCGACTTCCTCGCCGACCTTGACGATGCCGCGCTCCACGCGTCCAGTGACCACGGTGCCGCGGCCGGAGATGGAGAACACGTCTTCGATGGGCATCAAGAAGGCCTTATCGATGGGACGCTCGGGTTGAGGAATGTAGCGATCCACTTCGGCCATCAGCAGCTTGACGGCATCCCGACCCAGGGCGGGGTCGCGATCTTCCAGGCTGCACAGAGCCGAGCCCCGCACGATAGGAATGTCGTCGCCAGGGAAGTTGTAGGACGTCAGCAATTCGCGGACTTCCAGCTCGACCAGGTCGAGCAGCTCGGGATCGTCCACCATATCGCACTTGTTCATGAACACCACCAGAGCGGGCACGCCGACCTGACGGGCAAGCAGGATGTGCTCGCGGGTCTGGGGCATGGGGCCGTCAGCGGCGGACACCACCAGAATGGCGCCGTCCATCTGAGCCGCGCCGGTGATCATGTTCTTCACATAGTCGGCGTGACCGGGGCAATCCACGTGAGCGTAGTGCCGATTGACGGTCTCGTATTCCACGTGGGAGGTGGAAATGGTGATACCGCGCTCCCGCTCCTCGGGGGCTTTGTCGATCTGGTCGTACGCGGTGTAGGTTGCCCCACCCGTTTCCGCCAGAACCTTCGTGATCGCCGCCGTCAACGAGGTCTTACCATGGTCAACGTGACCAATGGTGCCGATGTTGCAGTGCGGCTTGTTGCGCTCGAACTTCGCTTTGGCCAT
>JAVBJO010000144.1:0-17411 GCA_031546925.1 Rhodospirillaceae bacterium | reverse complement strand
TGCGCCGGGGCTGCCGCCCCCTGCCCCGCCCGGGGCCATTGCCCCGGACCCCCTTTTCTTTCACCGCATGAGGTCATTCCAATCGGTATTATCCCAGCAACCCCGGAAGAGCGCGCAAGGGGACGCTGATCCAAGTGGGGCGGTGAGCCGCCTCGTAGGCTACCTCGTAGCAGGCTTTTTCGATCATGAAGACCTCCAGCATCTTCTTTTCCACACCGTTGATCTCTCCGTAAGCGGCGAGGAAAGTTCCGGCGACGCGTTCGCGCCAATCGCGGAGGGCGTATTCCACCTGGAGCGGCACCTCGGGCCGGGCCGACGCCACCCGTGCCAGTGCCGTCGCCGCCGCGTAGTCAAACGAGCGGAGCATTCCCGCCACGTCTCGCAAGGGACTGTCCTTGGCGCGACGGGCTTCCAGGGAGCGGACCGGTTCACCCTCGAAGTCGATGATGTAGACGTCGTTCATCACCACCAGCAACTGGCCCAGGTGATAGTCTCCGTGAATCCGGCACGAGATGCCCTCGGGCTGGGTGGGCAGGCGCGAGACCACCGCATCCCGAAGGGCCTGGGCGTGACTTTCCAGCCAACGCGCCTCCAAGAGATCGAACTGGGCGACGGAGGCCACGGCGAGGCGGATTTGATCCAAGGCGCGATCACGCCAGAGCACGAGATCCTCTTCTTCGGTGGGGCGAGCGGCAAAATCGGGGTCGGTGGTGCGGTCGCCTCGACCGAGGGCGTGATGCATTTCGGCGGTGCGCCGTCCCATGGTGGCGACGAAGTTCAGGAAATCGGCGATCATGCCCTCGGCCAACCGGGCGACGAAGTCCTCCGGCGGGAGGAGGCTGGCCTCGTCCAGATAAGTATCAAGGCGCGACAGCGTCCACTCCCAAGCATTGCCCTGGTTGCGGACAAAGCCGTGGCAGATGGCGATGACACAGGGGCGGTCGGCCAGATCGGGGGCCTCGATCCACCCCAGCAGCGGCGGAGTGTTGGCGAACGGAGAGGTCTCGGTCAGGAAGCGACCCAATTCCACCTCGGGATTGACCCCGGAAGAGGGACGGCGAATCAGCTTGATCACCAAGGTATCGGCGATAATGGCGCTGCTGTTGGACTGATCGACTCCGAGACGCGTGACAGGCGTGGACTCCGGTAAGGCGATACGGTCCAGGGCTGCGGTGGCTTTTCCGGCCAGGAAGCCGCTTCCCACCGAGGCGTTGCCTCGCGTCCGCATCAGTTCCACCAAGGCCAGCAGAAAGGCGTCATCGTAGAAGGCATCGGCCAACACCCCCACCCGCCCGCCTTGGCGCAGGCGAGCGATCAAGGGCGGAGGCGGTTCCATGCTCTCGGAGGGCTCTTCACTGCCAGAGGGCCAGCCTTGGGCCATGGGGACCAGATAGCTTCCGGCCCCCCCGCCATCGGTGCGACGCACCGCCACCACCGTCACCAGCCAGCGTCCATGGGAGGTGACCAACTCGGCCCAGCGCATGATCTCGACCGCACGAGAGGGAACGTCCCGGTCGGCGAACCAGCGCCGCCGCCGCAGATAGGCCGGAAGCGCCTCCTGCTCCAGCAAGCGGCGACTTTGGCCGGTTAGGATCTCATGCAAGTGATCGCGCATGACGATGGTCACCGAGTCTCCAGAGGTATCTGGATACTCAAGATGCCAGGTCGGCGGCGCGATATCCGCCGACAGCAAGAACCAATAGAACCCATATCCCGGCAGGGTCAGGGTATAGGGTTGCTCGCCGATGGGGGGAAAGGCGGATTGGCCGGTGAGTTCCACGGGCACGCGATCTTTATAAGCGCCCAAGCGCAACTCCACCCCTTGGGCAGCCCGTGCGAGATTGCAGACGCACAGCACCGTTTCGCCGTCTCCCTCGCGCAGGTAGGCGAGGATCTTGCGGTTGGCGGGGTAGAGAAACTTCAACGTGCCGCGTCCGAAGCATTTCCGGCCCCGCCGCACTGCGATCATCCGCTTCATCCAATTGAGGAGCGATGAAGGCGAGCGCAGTTGTGCCTCCACATTGACCGACTCGTAGCCATACACGGGATCTTGGATCAGCGGCAAGTAGAGCCCGGCGGGATCGGCGCGGGAGAAGCCGCCGTTGCGGTCGGGGCTCCACTGCATGGGGGTGCGCACGCCGTTGCGATCGCCAAGATGGATATTGTCGCCCATGCCGATCTCGTCGCCGTAATAAAGCACCGGCGTTCCCGGCATGGAGAGCAGCAGGGAGTTCAACAGTTCGATCTTGCGCCGACCATTGTCCATCAGGGGAGCAAGACGACGGCGAATGCCGACGTTGACGCGGGCACGACGATCCGAGGCGTAGGTGCTCCACAGGTAATCCCGCTCGCGATCCGTCACCATTTCCAAGGTGAGTTCATCGTGATTGCGCAGGAAGATGGCCCACTGGCACGCGGCCGGAATATCTGGCGTTTGACGCATGATATCGGTGATGGGATGCCGGTCCTCCCGAGCGATGGCCATGTACATGCGCGGCATCAGGGGGAAGTGGAAGGCCATGTGACATTCGTCGCCGTCGCCGAAATAGGGCAACACGTCCTCGGGCCATTGGTTGGCCTCGGCGAGCAGCATCCGGCTCGGATGGCTTTCGTCCAGTGCGCGGCGCAGGTGCTTCAGGATGGCGTGGGTCTCGGGGAGATTCTCGTTGTTGGTGCCTTCGCGCTCGCACAGATAGGGCACGGCGTCGAGCCGCATCCCATCCACCCCCATGTCCAGCCAATGGCGCATGACCGAGACAATCTCGCGCACCACCCGGGGATTGTCGAAGTTCAAATCCGGCTGATGCGAAAAAAAGCGATGCCAGTAGAATTGCTTGGCTTGTTCGTCCCAGGTCCAGTTGGACTTTTCCGTGTCGGTGAAGATGATCCGCGTGCCGCTGTAGCGGGTGTTGTTGTCGCTCCAGACGTAGTAATCCCGTGCGGCGGATCCCTGCCGCGCCAAACGCGCCCGTTGGAACCAGGGATGCTGGTCCGAGGTGTGATTGACCACCAACTCGGTCACCACCTTAAGGCCACGATGATGAGCCTCGCGCACGAACAGACGGAAATCTTTAACCGAGCCGTAGCTGGGATGAATGGTGCGGTAATCCGCTATATCGTAGCCGTCATCACGTAAGGGGGACGGGTAAAACGGCAGCAGCCAGAGCGTATCCACCCCCAGGTTATGGATATAATCAAGCTTTTGCGTCAGTCCCTTGAAGTCCCCAATCCCGTCATTGTCGGAATCGAAGAAGGCCTTGACGTGAAGCTGATAGAAGACGGCATCTTTATACCAAAGACTATCCATGACTCGTCTCCATCAGAAGCACGGTGTGTGATAATCGACGCTGGCCCACACCGTGACCCGGAAGATCAACGCGGGCTGGATTTTCGGATCGAGGCGGACGCGCTGCCGCGCCCCGCGCCACAAGTGCCGCTGGCCGGAGAGAAGATCCTCCACCTCGTAGGTTTCCCCGGCGGGGATACCCATGGCGGAGAGAGGGAAGGTCACCTCCGCCTCCCGGGCGTCGAACGGATCGAGCGTCACCACCACGAAAATCATATTGGAACGACTGAGCGTGCTCTTGCCGTAAAACACCACCGCGTCATCGGACGAGGGATGGAATTGGACGTTCTCGAATTCCTGCAAGGCAGGGTTTTCACGGCGAATGGCGTTCAGTCGGGCAATCTCGTCCTTGATGTTGCCGGGTTGATCCCAGTCGCGCACCTTGAACTGGTATTTCTCCGAATGGAGGTATTCTTCCTTGCCCGGAATGGCCTCGTTCTCGCACAACTCGTAGCCGTTGTAGAGGCCATAAACCGACCCCAACGTCGCCGCGAGCACCAAACGAATGCGGAAAGCGGCTCGCCCTCCGGTTTGCAGGAAGGGGGGGAGGATATCCGGCGTCGAGGGCCAGAAATTCGGTCGCAAATACTCCCGCGATTCCCCGCTGGACAGCTCTCGCATGTAATCCACCAGTTCTGTCTTGAAATTTCTCCAGGTGAAGTAGGTATAGGACTGAGCGAAGCCAATTTTCGCCAAGGCGCGCATCAGCTTGGGCCGGGTGAAGGCCTCGGAGAGGAAAATCACGTCGGGATATTCGTCATGAATGGTGCGGATCAACCACTCCCAAAATGGCAAAGGCTTGGTGTGAGGATTGTCCACTCGGAAAATCCTGACACCCTCGCGCACCCAGAACTGGACCACCCCCAGCAGTTCCTGCCACAAGGCCGAGGCGTTCTCACCGTGGAACTCCAGGTTGACAATATCCTGGTATTTCTTCGGCGGGTTCTCCGCATAACGGATGGTGCCGTCGGGCCGCCAACGGAACCATTCCGGATGATGACGCACCCATGGATGATCGGGAGCACACTGGATAGCGAAATCCAATGCCAGTTCCATACCGTGCTGCCGCGCGGCGGCGACAAGACGACGGAAATCCTCCACCCCCCCGAGTTCGGGGTGAAGGGTGGTGTGTCCGCCCTCATCGCTGCCAATGGCGTAGGGACTGCCGGGATCACCGGGATTGGCGGTCAACGTGTTATCCGGCCCCTTGCGATGGACCCGGCCGATGGGGTGGATCGGCAGGAGATACAACACGTCGAAGCCCATCCGCGCCAACTCGGGCAACCGGCGGATGCAATCGTCAAAGGTACCAGAGCGATGGGGATCCGTGCCCTGACTGCGCGCCATGACCGCATACCAAGCGGCGAATCGGGCTTGGACGCGATCCACCACCACCTCGTACACCCGTTCGTGACGGATGACGCGCGTCCGGTCGGGCCACCGCGCCAGGATACCCCGCACCAGGGTCGAACTGAGAGCATTGACGGTGTCCTCGGCGTCACTGCTGGCGGAGAGGTCGGCCAACACCCGCTCCAGCCGCTCGCGGTCCATGCCTTGCACCCGAGGCAGCACCTCTTGCACCAAGAGGAAACCCTCGGTGGCCTCGACCGTCAGAGGTTGCCCGGCGGTTTGTTTCTTACCGGTATCCCCCCGCCAAGTCTCGTAGGTATCGACCCAGGCCTCCAGGGTGAAGAAGACGCGGGTGTTGGCACTCAAGGGCACCGATCCTTGCCAGCGGTCGTTGTCGCGCAAACTCATGGGGGTCTCGTGCCAGGTGGCTTCGCCCTTTTCGCGCCACAGCACCCGCGCCGCAACGTGATCGTGTCCCTCCTTGAGGATATCCGCTGAAACCTCCAAATGATCGCCGACCTCACGCTTGACCGGATAGCGCCCGCCATCCACCACCGGCTGGACGTCGAGAATCAAGATGCCGGGAACCTGCACATCGGGAAGAGGCGCTGGGCTCGACAGGGCCAGAGAGTCGTCCTGCATGGAGGCCTCCTCGGGGGGACGGAAGAGCGTGGTACGCCACAACCGCGCTTCCAACGGCTGCAACACGATCCGTTCGGGGACTCCCTTCGTCTCGATGGGACGCCCCTCAATGGGACGCCCCGGAGTCACCTCCTCGAAACGCCCCCCCTCTCCCCCGGCATCGGCGAGCCTTCGCGCGGGTTCGTCGATCATCACCCGATGGGGGTGGGTGTTCATCACCAGGAGAGCGGCCTCGGTCCCATCGGGGGTCCAACGCAAGAGGCTGACGATATCGTCCTCGGGGGGAGTCAGTCGATGTTGCGGCCCCTCGCGGGAGAGGGCCGGAGTCTCCGCCTTGACGCGATTGAGCGCAGTGATAAAGCCCGAGAGATCGTAAGCGGCTTCCTCACGCGGATCGGGGCGGGAATGCACCACATCGGGCTTCTTCCGCCAGCCCCATTCGTAGCCCAGCGTCATCATCCAGCCTGAAGAAAAAAAGGCGGCGAAGAGGGCGTGCATCCTCGCCCTCGCCTCGGTGTGCTCGGGCCACTCGGCGGCGAGTCGCTCGGTGTCGTGGCTTTCCGGAAAGGCCACCGAGGGGGCAATCCCGCGCAGAAGCTCGTATTGCTCCAACAGCCACGGGGCATGGAAATCCCACCACTTGGCCGAATTGAACAGGGTATCGAATCCGGCTTGGGCCAAGGCGCTGATTTGATCCGGCGTGCACCCCAAGGTCTCGGCGGCGAAATGCGCCTCGGGATAATCGCGTTTGACCTCGTCGATAAGCTCCGCCCACACCGACGCGGGAACCTTATAGGCGGCATCGCAGCGAAACCCCGCGAATCCCAGACGAGCATAGTCCCGCACCACCTCGCGCCAATGATCGACCAGAGCGGACCGGGAGGCGGGAGCCTCGTAGTTCAGCTCCGCCAGATCGCCCCACTCGGTGATCTTGGTGGGGTCGATGGGATCAACCGCGTGAGGCGATTGCAATGTCCCCGCAGCGGTACGGAGGAACCATTCGGGGTGCTCGGTCACGAGAATGGCATCTTTCGAGGTGTGATTGATCACCAGATCCATCATCACCTTCAGCCCCAGACGCGAAGCCTCGGCAAGGAACCCGCCCAATTGCACCGCCACCGGACGACCATCATCCAGCAACGGATGGAGCCGATGCATGTCCTTGACGGCATAGAGGCTGCCGGAAAACCCAGGATAGTGGAACGGGTTCAAAAACACCCAATCGAAGCCCATGGCCTGAATGCGGGGTAATTCCCCGCTCCATTGGGCCGGCGTCCCCACCAGCAGGGGAAACAGGTTGTAAATCCGAGGAGGAGCACCATGAGGCCGCACGAGACAAGCCTTTCATGAAAAACACGCCGTTTTCAGCCCCATTTCATCTTTCATTGGAAGCGCCCTTCGTCAACCCTTGGGAGTCTTCAATCGTTGCCGACAGCCTCTTATGGCGCTTCGAGAGGCCTCTCTCTTGAGGTAAGCTCTGCATCCGTTGGTGCAAATTAAGGATATGTCATGATCCTGCGTGATCTTCGACTCGGCGGCAAAGCCGCCCTGGCCCAGGCACTGGCCTTGGTGGAGCGTGCCCCCGACGCTCCGGCAACGCTGGCCTTGCTGGATGCAGCCTATGCCGAGCCTCGCGCTCATGTGGTGGGAATGACGGGGCCGCCCGGCGTGGGAAAGTCCACCTTGATGAACGGCCTCATCAACGCTTGGCGTGCCCAAGGCCGAACCGTGGCCTGCATTGCGGTCGATCCTTCCTCGCGCCGCTCTGGCGGAGCCCTGTTGGGGGACCGCACCCGTCTGCGCACCGATCCCCTGGACGAGGGGATTTTCGTTCGCTCCATGGCCGCGCGGGACCGCTTGGGAGGGCTGGCGGCTCTCACCATCTCCTCCATGATTCTCATGCGTGCCCTTTATGACCAGGTGCTGATCGAGACCGTCGGTGTCGGGCAAAGCGAAACCGATGTGGCCATGGTGGCCGACACCGTGCTGTTATGCGTGCAACCCGGCTCGGGGGATTCCTTGCAATACATGAAGGCCGGAATTGCCGAGATCCCTCATGTCGTCGTCGTCACCAAGGCCGACATGGTGGCCGAGGCCTCTCGCACCCGCGCCGATGTCTTGGGGGCGCTCTCTTTGGAGACGAACGGCAACGATTGGACCATCCCGGTGCTCATGGCCAGCTCCCCCCGCAACGAGGGCACCGAGGCGCTTATGAACGCCCTGCGGCACCATCAAGCACACCTGGTCCAAGGCGGGAGTCTGGAGCAAACGCGCCACGCCCAAGCGACACGCTGGCTCGAAGAGGCGGTGCGGGAGCGATGGGGCCGGGAGGGATTGCGTCACGCCGGGCGATTGACCCTCGCGGCGGGCGCGTCGCCGTTTTCAGCCCTCGCCGAGGTGGCGCAACGGCTTGAAACAAGATGACGGAAGCGTACTACAGATCCTGGGTTAGGGATCTTCAAGATAGAATCTGACGCTGACGCTCAGGTACGGGATCTCGCCCCAACGGCTGCGGGAGGCAATCGGCGTTTCCCCCCCCATGGACAATTGATACCCACGACCACTTCGCCCGGTGAATCCTCTTCCAGGTCCAGTCTCCCACCCGCAACAGGCAAATTTCAACTTGGTGACCTTACCAAGTCGCATGATCCAAGCCTCTACAGCGGCGATATCTGGACCAGCGACCTGATATTCGGCCGTCAAGGCCTTTAAACCAAAAACAGGATCAGAAGAACATTCAATAAATTTTAGCTCTTTCGGTTTTACATTTTCTTCCTGAAGAAAATCTGTACATACAGGCTCATCGTTTTCATGCGCTACAGCACATGACAACATCATGAATAAAGGAGACATAAATAAGAGAATGAATACGATATATGGCATGTGTCTCTGCAATCATGGGGTAATTAGGTTTACCTGCTCAGAAGGCTTTTTCCCCATCTTTTTTTTCTTTGCTTCCAAGAAGGGCTTCATCCGTAGATCGGAATGGATAATGTGCTCGACCAACCATTCCTTAAGAAAGGCAGCCAAATCGCGGACAATTTTGTCTCGTTCTCTCTCATCTTTATGATAAGCATAAAGATCAACAATCGCGCCAAGTTGTTTCAGAACACCTCGATGGGCGTGACGGTGACTATCATAATACGGATAGTTAATCGTAAGCTGTATTGCCTCCTCACGCTTGAAGTGATCTTGCGTGTATTCGGCCAATCCTAGGAGAATGTGAGCTATTTTCTTATGGTCTATCTTTCCAGAAACAGCAATTTCAAAGGCATTGATAAGATCAACGAGGTGTTTATGATCTGAATCAATTCCTTCGTCGCCGACTTCTAGGGCTTCACGCCACACAATACTCAACGTCCCCTCCCATTTCCGTCAAGAGCCGTCCCTTCCATGGATGGTAGTTCATTTTTCATACAAACGAAAGAGCCTCTTCCCACCCCGCTGCCCTGCCCTTGGCCCTTTCTTTTTGCCTAAAGGCGATGCTATTTTCTCTCTCCGCCAAGAGGGAGAGGCCCCGTCATGAAATCTGTCGTCCCCGTGATTGCCTTGGTGCTTCTGTGTGCCCTCCCCGCCCATGCCGGACTGCTGGAGGACGGAATTCTCGCCGCAAGCCGGGGAGATTTTAAACACGCCGAAGAGCTGTGGAAACAAGCCGCCGAAAAAGGCGATGCTCTTGCCCAGGAACGCCTCGGTCGCCTTTATACCGAGGGGCGTATCGGCGTCGAACGCAACGAGGCAGAGGCGCTCGCTTGGATCGAACGCGCCGCCAGCCAAGGCATTGCCACGGCCCAAGCCACCATGGGCTTCCGTCTTGAGCTGGGGAAAGGCATTCCCTCGAATGCCGAGGATGCCGCCAAATGGTATCGAAAGGCCGCGGACCAGAATAATCCCCAAGCGCAATTTAATCTTGGGCTGATGTATGCCAACGGTGAAGGCGTGGCGAAAAACCTGACGGAGGCCGCAAAGTGGTTCCGTAAGGCCGCCGAGCAAGGTCTGGCCGCCGCGCAAAACGATCTGGGAGCCCTGTACCAAAAAGGCCAAGGCTTGAAATTAGATGAAAGTGAAGCCGCAGCCTGGTACACAAAAGCAGCGGCGCAGGGTATGGCGGAGGCACAATTCAACCTTGCCATTCTTTATGATCATGGCCGGGGCGTACCTCGGGACGATGCTATTGCGGCAGCTTGGTACCGTAAAGCGGCCGATCAGGGATACGCTAAGGCACAAGCCGCTTTGGGCGTTCTCTATGATACTGGGGAAGGCCTGGCCCAAGATGCAGCCGAGGCCGCAAAATGGTACCGCAAAGCCGCTGAGAACGGTATCGGCGAAGCCAAAGCCAATCTAGGAGCCCTCTATGACGCAGGACGAGGGGTCCGTCACGATTTCGTCGAGGCTGCCAAGTGGTATACCCTTGCGGCGGAGCAGTCTCTGCCCGTGGCGCAATACAATCTGGGCGTGATGAATGAAATCGGCTTGGGGATGAAAGAAAATCCCGCCGAGGCTATTAAATGGTATCGAGCCGCAGCAACCCGAGATGATCCCGCCGCTCAAGAGCGTCTGGGCGCAATTTATGAACAAAAGCAAGAGCTCGTCCAAGCCTATGCCTGGTACCATCGGGCTTTTTCAGCCTATACCGCTTTGGGGCAAGAGCCGTCAGCGCAGGTGAATGCCGAGCGACGGGAGCGGCTCGCTACTGGGATGACGCCGGATCAGTTGGTGGAAGCGAAGAGGTTGGCGCGGGAGTGGAAGCCGGAGTAATCCTGTTTGGCGTGCCCTTCTTGCGGTGAAAGAAAAGAGGGTCCGGGCCATTGCCCCGGACCCCTTTTCTTTCACCGCAAGAAGGGCACGCCAAACAGGATAAGCGTACATTCGTCTTGGTTACGAGAGAAATAGGATGGTCTCCTCTCGTTATGCCTCGCCTTGAAAGTCGAATCCCGCGTCACGGACGGCGACCTCGACCTGCTTAGCGTTGGCCCCCTCAACGGTGACCTGGCCCTTCGCTGCGTCCGCCGTCACGCTCGCTTGAGGTGCAACAGCCTTAATGGCTGCCTCCACCGAGCGAGCACATCCACCGCACGTCATGCCGGACACGTTGTAGCTTTTGGACATTCCTTGTACCTTTGCTTTTGGAAACCTTGCGGGCGATCATGACATCCTCAAGGGGACGTTGTACAGTGTCCAACCCTATCCCAAGAATGGGGAGAACGAGACCATGATCGATGTTTTGAGCACAAATGATGCTGCACAGCTTACGCCCCCTCTCAAGGTTGAGGCCCGCCCGGATGCAGGGGTTCCCCAGGGTACAGTTCCCCAAAGTACGGGGACCGAGGATCCGGTTACCATCTTCTCGAAGACCAAGATCCAGGAGGCCCTCCGGGACAAGGAGGTGATCGCGCAGCGCGCGGATGAGTTGCGCAAGACTCGTAAGAGCAACGCGCGGCAGCAAGTTCAAAACATTCGCAAGCAGATCGAGGCTTTACAATTGATCAGGGTCATCGACCCCAAGGCGGCATCTGGAGAACTCTCCCGCCTGGCACGAGGTTTATCCGATGCCATCGAAAGCTACGCAGGAAGCCGAGGCAAAGCGGCTAAGGACGAGGAGGAGGGAGCCCCCGAGCAAGATGCCGAAACGCGACTCCAGACCGCTGTGGACGAGTCCATCGAGATGGGAAACGAAACCAAGGACAGCCTTCAGTTTAAGGTCGAGATCCAAGGTGTGGCCAACCAACTGAAATTTGCCTTATCCCAGGACGAAGAACAAGACCCCACCTGCCGGAAGAATGTCCTGAAGGCGGTGCAGGCTGCGAAACACTACAAGATATAGAGAGACCTCATGACCAAGAATCCCATTCGCCGCGCGTTGTTTTCCGTCTCCGACAAAACCGGACTTTTGGAGTTCGGACACTTCCTCGCCGCCCGCGGCGTGGAGATCCTCTCCACCGGTGGTACGGCTAAGGCGCTGCGGGAGGCGGGGATTAAGGTTGTCGAAGTCTCCGATCATACGGGCATGCCGGAAATGCTCGATGGACGGGTGAAGACTCTCCATCCTGCCATTCATGGCGGTTTGCTGGGGATTCGCGGCAACGCCGAGCATGAAGCCGCCATGGCGAAGCATAAGATTGCCCCCATTGATCTTCTGGTGGTGAACCTCTATCCGTTCGAGGAAACTGTTGCCGGAGGGGCCGATTTCGCCGTTTGCGTGGAAAATATCGACATCGGTGGCCCCGCTTTGATCCGAGGTGCCGCCAAAAATCATGATAGCGTCACCGTGGTGGTCGATGTGGAGGACTACGCCGTCGTCATGGCCGAGATGACCGATCGTGCCGGGGCGACCTCGCCAGAGCTTCGCAAGCGCTTGGCCGCTATCGCCTATGCGCGGACGGGGGCTTACGATGCCGCTATCTCGCGCTGGTTCTCCGGCCAGGTGGAGGAAACGTTCCCTCGTCGGATGGTGGTGGCCGGAACCCTGCGGCAATCCTTGCGCTACGGCGAGAATCCCCATCAACACGCGGCGCTCTACGCCAGCAGCGAAACAGCTCCCAGCGTGGTGCGGGCGCGGCAGATCCAAGGCAAGGAACTGAGTTACAACAACCTCAACGATACCAATGCCGCCTTCGACCTGGTCGCTGAATTCGAGCCGCCCGCCGTGGCCATCATCAAGCACGCCAACCCCTGCGGCGTGGCCGTTGGACCCGATATCCTGAGCGCCTATCAAGCGGCGCTCGCCTGTGATCCGGTTTGTGCCTTCGGTGGCATCGTCGCTGTTAATCGTCGCCTTGATAAGGCCGCCGCAGAGGAAATCCGCAAGCTGTTCACCGAAGTGGTCATCGCTCCCGAGGCCGACGAGGACGCCATCGCCGCTTTCGCGAGCAAGAAAAACCTGCGCCTGCTGTTGTCGGGCGGGTTGGTGTCGCCGTCCGGAACAGGAACTGAAATCCGCACCTTGGGCGGGGGATTCCTCGCCCAAACCCGCGATAATGGTCGCATCCAACGGACGGACTTGAAGGTTGTCACCAAGCGTGCGCCTTCGGAGAGCGAACTCCTGGACTTGCTCATGGCGTTTCGCATCTGCAAACACGTCAAATCCAACGCCATCGTTTACGTTAAGAACGGCGTCACCGTTGGTATCGGGGCCGGGCAAATGAGCCGTGTGGACTCGTGCCGTATCGCCGCCTGGAAAGCGGGGGAGAAAGCCATTGGCTCGGCGGTTGCCTCCGATGCCTTCTTCCCCTTCGCCGATGGCCTGCTCGCAGCCGCCGAGGCCGGGGCAACCTCTGTCATTCAACCCGGAGGCTCGGTACGAGACGAAGAGGTCATCGCCGCAGCGGATGAAAAGGGAATGGCGATGGTGTTGACGGGGATGCGGCACTTCCGCCACTAAAGAGACCAGGGGAGGGGGGATGATTTTCCCTCCTCTCCCCAAAACAAAAAATTTTATCCATTAATACTTAAAATATAAGAGAATTTATGAATAGATATAATAAAAAAGACGATCTTTCGGACGCGGTAATTTTGATGCGAAATGCTGAGAGAGCCTTATTTCTCTCGATCTGCGCCTCAAGGGTCATTCAATCATAAGTGGAGGTCGAAACGGTCGCAAGGCCCTGGATGGGCCGTTGTTTCAGGGAATTGAGGAAGAGCGGCAAGCGCTGTTCCTCTCTTGGTCGCAGCCTGAGCGAGGGGGATTTTCCTGAGGAAGGCCCTTCGATTGACCATCGTCAATACCCCTTTCTTTGGTCAAGGAAGCTTGCTTGTCTGCTGTGTTTTGTTGACAAGCGTCCCTCTTTCGGTTGACCATAGGAAAAAGGGCGGGAAAGGCTTCCAGTTGTGTCTCCCTTGGTGACGCATTCAGGTATGATCTCTGGGCAGGGGTTCTTGGACCTGTTATCGCAGTTGGTGTGTCTCGTCCACGGTGGCGTGGTGACGTACATCAATGCTGCGGGCGTGCGTCTTCTGGGGTTGCCCTCAAAGTCCTCTGCCGAGGGGCTGTCCTTTGAGACCTGGGTGGGGATCGATTATCGGTTTTTGATGGAAGCCGGATGGGAGCTTCTCGCGGCGGAGACGTTCGTTCCCATGAAGCTGCTCCGCGCCGACGGAACTTCGTTCGAGGCGGAACTCCGGGTGCGTTCGGTGGATGAGGGCGATACCTTCATGGTCGAGGCCCGCGATATTTCGGAATTCATGCGCTCGGCCGAGGCCCTGCGGGAGCGCGAGGAGCGTCTGCAAGGCATCCTCGCCGCCGCTGCCGAGGGCATTGTCACCATTAACGCCGAGGGGGTCATCGAGTCCGCCAACCTCGCCGCCGAGCAGATGTTCGGTTATACCCCCGGACAGTTGCTGGGGTTGATCGCGGCAACATTGGCTCCTCCGCTTGCCAGGGTTTGCGCCATCAACACGCCTTCTTCCAGCGAGATGGGGGTGCCGTCTAAGCGTGTGGTCGAGGGTATTGGGCGCAGAAAAGACAAAACAACCTTTCCCATCGAGCTTTCTATTTCGGAACTGTGGCGGAAGCGGCAACGTTCCTTCATCACGATCTTGCGCGATATTTCCGAGCGGAAGGAAAATGAGGAGCGAATCCAACATCTGGCCCACCATGATAACCTGACCAATCTGCCCAACCGTAACCTTCTCCGGGATCGGCTGACGCATGCGATCGCCCGTGCCAAGCGCAGAAACGAGCAAATCGCCATTCTCTATCTTGATCTGGATCACTTTAAGCCCATCAATGATACCCTTGGGCACGAGGCGGGAGATGCCGTTCTTTGCGAGGTCGCCCTCCGCCTGACAGCGGCGCTCCGTTCCAATGACACCGTTTCCCGCATTGGTGGGGACGAGTTCGTCGTCTTGATCGAAGATGTGCTGATGGCCGGAGAGGTTGCTCTCATCGCCCAAAAGCTCATTAATGCCCTACTTGAGCCCATTGTTTATAACGAGCATTCCTGCCAAATTGGTGCTTCTGTTGGTATCGCTCTTTTTCCGGGGGATGCCCATTCCACCGACGATCTTCTGAAAGCCGCTGATGTTGCGATGTATCGCGTTAAACATACCGGTCGAAATAACTACGCTTTTTTCTCTCAGCATCCCATAGTTAGTCCAGATTGTATTTTGCCATAAATGTTCCGCAAGAAGAAAAAATCGAAGGTAAAGTATATTCTTCTCGGACTTGGGGGCATTGCCCTTTTGTGGCTGCTCTGGCCCGCCACCTTTATCAATCCCGTGGAGGGCGCGCACCGCTCGGATTGGAACCAGAAAAGCTTTTGGGCAGAGCCCTGGGGGGCCTCTGGTGTCCATAAGGGGATTGATATCTTCGCTCGAAAAGGGACACCCGTCCTCGCTCCCGCCGGAGGAGTCGTTCTCTGGCAAGGGGAGATTCGCCTGGGGGGAAATGTTGTCGTGTTTCTCGGACCTCGGGGATTGATCCATTATCTTGCGCATTTGGAGAAAATCCATGTGGCAACCGGTGCTCTCGTGGGGCAGGGGAGCCAGCTTGGGACGGTGGGGGATTCGGGAAATGCTAAGGGAAAGCCGCCGCATCTTCATTATAGCGTTTGGAGCTTGGTGCCGCGTCCGTGGAAAATGGATTCGAGTACAAAAGGGTGGTTGAAGGCCGTCATTTTGGATCCGGGGGAGGTGATTGAGGGGTCCTGAATGTTGCATTTTGAGGGGGGGTGAGGTTTCATGGCTTGCGCCCTTGCGGGGGCGCTGCCCCCTACCCCGCAAGGGCAAAAGCCCTTGACCCTGTTTAGGAATAGATATGAAGCCGCAGCCCTCGAATGTTCCTGAGTTCAGCGTGGGGGAGCTCGCAGGGTCGCTGAAGCGGACGGTGGAGGAAACCTTCGCCAATGTGCGGGTCCGAGGCGAGATTTCGGGATATAAGCGTCATTCTTCGGGGCATGTTTATTTTTCGCTCAAGGATGCAGATGCGGTTTTGGATGCGGTCTGCTGGAAGGGTTCGGCCGGACGGCTGAAGATTGTGCCCGAAGACGGTATGGAGGTCATCGCCACCGGCCGCCTGACCACCTATCCCGGCCGCTCCAAGTACCAGATGGTGGTGGAGCAGATCGAGCTGTCTGGGCAAGGATCGCTGCTGAAGCTGCTGGAGGAGCGTAAGAATAAGCTCGCGGCGGAAGGGTTGTTCGCGGCAGAGCGCAAGCGTCCGATTCCCTTTCTCCCCGAAGTTATCGGCGTGGTGACTTCGCCGACGGGTGCGGTCATCCGTGATATTCTGCACCGCCTTGCCGAGCGTTTCCCTCGCAGAGTTTTGGTCTGGCCGGTTCTGGTACAGGGCGAGGGCGCGGCGGAGCAGGTGGCTCGGGCGATTGCCGGTTTCAACGCCCTGCCTCAGGCAGACATCCCCCGCCCCGATGTTTTGATCATCGCTCGAGGAGGTGGATCGGTGGAGGACCTGTGGGCGTTCAACGAAGAAGGGGTGGTGCGAGCAGTTGCCGCCTCAAACATTCCGGTCATCAGCGCCATTGGGCATGAGACGGATACGACGCTGATCGACTTTGCCGCCGATCTCCGTGCCCCCACCCCCACGGCGGCGGCAGAAAAGGCGGTTCCGGTCCGCAGTGATCTGATGGCGACAACGAGCGATTTATCCTCTCGGATGACGCTTGCCGCGCGGAGGATCGTGGAGGAACGGCAAACGCGACTTTCCCACGTGGGAAGAGCTTTGTTTCATCCGCGCCGTTTGATCGAGGATTGCACCTTGCGCCTCGACGACCGGGCTGAGCGGTTACGTCTCAGTCTCCCCAATCTTCTGCTGCGCCATCGAGGGGAGCTGGAGCGACTCGGGAGCCGCCTCCGCCACCCCCGAGAGGTTCTGACCAGTAAGGAGCATCTCCTGACTCAAGTGGTGACGCGGCTCACCCACGCGCTTTCGATGAGCCTCCAGGTTGCAACCTCTGGGGTGCAACGAGACCGTCTACGAGCGGAGCAATTGGGAACGCGCCTGCGCTCCGGCATGGAGAGGCTTCTACAAGAGAGCCATCGCCGCCTCGGGGCGTCGGGGAATTTGTTGGAGAGCACCAGCCACCACTCGGTTCTAGCCCGAGGCTACGCGGTCGTACGCGACGGAGAGGGCAAAGTCGCCAGGGCCGGTGCAGCTATGCCAGGGAATACATGGAACATCGAATTCCAGGACGGACGCGTCAATGTTCTGGTGAAGGCATCGAATAAACCTCTGCCAAAAGTAAAAATGGATCATCGACAGGGAAAATTGCTTTAAAATGAGCCTGTTCAGAACACTATCCTGCCTCTCTTGCCTTGCTCTTGTCTTAGGAGGAGGCCTTCAAGCCGCTGAGAATCAGAACGTCCTCTCTCCCGAGCAGGCATATGATTTATACGCCAAGGCCCTTATCAACGTCGATGCCCAGAGCGCCAGGAGCCTCAACGCGGCCCTTGGGCCTCTCTTTGAGGACAAGGAAGTCTTGGACTTCCAGGAGATGCTGGAAAAGCGAGCCGATGCTCTCACGGAGGCAATCCAAGAGGTGCAGGATCTTATTCCCGAAAGCTCCCAGGCCACATTGGACCCTGTGATTCGAGACATGTTAACCCAGGCGGCAGAGGCCCCTCGGCGCACGCAATGCAAGGCCACGGGAAGCACAATCGCCCCGGACGGGAAGACCGCTCGTGTCACCTTCGCGTGCGATGTTGTGGAGATTTCTGCTTTTACAGATTACCAGACTCGCCTAAAACAAACAAAATTTATTAAGTTTGATGAAGAGAAAATGAAGTATTCCATAGAAAAAGTTATTGCATCCCTAAAAACAGCGCGTCCAACGCGAAGAATCAATGGAGAAATCGTGTTTGTTTCGCCACGGGAGGGGTATTGGGTGACGTCGGATATTTCAACGCTCATGTCTCCTCTGCGGGATTTTTCCCGATTGGAATGACCTCTTGCGGTGAAAGAAAAGGGGGTCCGGGGCCATTGCCCCGGACCCCCTTTTCATTCACCGCAAGAGGTCAGTCCAATCGGGACAAATCCCGCAGAGGAGACAGGAGCGGTGAAATATCCGACGTCACCCCATCCCCCTCCCGTGGCGAAACAAACACGATATCTCCCTAGAGT
>JAVBJO010000106.1:0-35352 GCA_031546925.1 Rhodospirillaceae bacterium | reverse complement strand
TATCCTGATACATCAGGATAGATTGGTGGGGTCTGGTGGGTGGAGAGGCTGGCTGGCTTACGCCATTGCAAGGGGCGCTGCCCCCTGCACCCCCGCAAGGGTCACGGACCCTTGACCCCTCTGTTGTGCCGAGCCCCATGCATCAAGACTTCATCCGCACCTCTACGACCATCGCCTCTCCCCCCTCGTGCCCAGAGCTTCGCCTGTGGCTGGCCACCGAGGTCACGCCCCTGTGGGAGGCCACCGAACAAACATTGGCAAGTCTTAACCTCCCTCCTCCCTACTGGGCGTTCTGCTGGGCCGGAGGCCAAGCGCTGACTCGCTATCTTTTGGATCATCCGTCCTTGGTCCAAAACAAGCGCGTTTTGGATTTCGCCGCAGGCTGTGGTTCCTCAGCGATTGCCGCGGCCAAGGGGGGAGCCAGCAAGGTAGAGGCAGCGGAGATTGATGCTTTCGCCTGTACGGTGATTCCCATGAATGCCGAACTCAACGCCGTCTCGGTGGAGGTTTTGACCGACGATGTGGTCGGAAGCCCCTGTCGTTGGGATGTGGTTGTGGCAGGAGATGTGTGTTACGAGCGTCCCATGACGGAGTACATTTTTCCCTGGCTTCGTCGTCTTGCGGCAGAGGGCGCGTTGGTTCTGATGGCGGATCCGGGGCGGGCGTATTTGCCTCGCTTGGGTTTGTTGGAGTTAACGCGGATGACGGTTCCGACGTCGCTGGCGTTAGAGGATCGGACGGAGCGAGAGGTAAAAATCTATAAGATCGTGGGATGAGGGGCTTTGAGTTGCCCTTGACCCTGTTCTTGGTTTCCTGTTTTTGGTTTAACGTGTAACTTCAGCCTTATGACGGGGCGATTTTGTTGAGGATGACGATGGCCGACTCTGTGAAATACCTCCTTCCCGAGAGCAAGATGCCGAAGAGCTGGTACAATCTAGCGGCGGATTTCCCCACGCCATTGCCTCCGCCTTTGCATCCGGGCACATTTCAGCCGTTATCGGCCGAGGATCTGGCACCGATTTTTCCTCGGGCGGTGATCGAGCAAGAGATGACCACCGAGCGGTGGGTCGAGATTCCCACCCCGGTTCGCGAGGTTTTACGGTTGTGGCGTCCAGCTCCGTTGATCCGGGCCCGGCGGTTGGAGAAGGCGCTCGATACCCCCGCGCGGATTTATTTTAAGTACGAGGGAGGGTCTCCTGCGGGGAGTCACAAGCCGAACACGGCGGTGCCTCAGGCGTTTTACAATCAGCAGGAAGGCGTGAAGCGTCTTTCTACCGAGACGGGCGCGGGTCAGTGGGGAAGCTCCCTGGCCTTTGCCGGAGCCCTGTTCGGGCTTGAGGTGGATGTTTTTATGGTGCGGATTTCCTATGGTCAGAAGCCGTACCGGCGAGCCCTGATGGAGACCTATGGGGCGCGTTGCATCGCCAGCCCATCAGACACGACCAATTGCGGTCGGGAGATCCTGGCGCGGGATCCGGACTCCAACGGCTCGTTGGGGATTGCCATCTCCGAGGCGGTAGAAGTCGCCGCCAGCCGGGAGGACACCAAGTACGCCCTGGGGAGCGTCCTCAACCATGTCTGCCTCCATCAGACCATCATCGGCGAGGAAGCCCTGATGCAGATGGACATGGCTAACGATAGTCCCGATGTGGTGATCGCCTGCACGGGCGGAGGCTCTAATTTTGCCGGGCTGGCCTTCCCCTTCATTCGCGAGAACCTGAAGAAGGGCGCAAGGCACCGCATCATCGGAGTCGAGCCCGCCTCGTGTCCGACGTTGACGCGCGGAAAGTACGCCTATGATTATGGCGACACGGGGCATCTAACGCCGTTGGTGAAGATGCACACGCTGGGGTCGACCTTCATGCCGCCGGGGTCGCATTCGGGCGGGCTGCGCTACCATGGGATGGCTCCTATGGTGAGTCATGTGAAGGAATTGGGGCTGATGGAGGCGCATTCCTACGCCCAAACCGAATGCTTCGCCGCGGCGCTCCAGTTCGCCCGCGCCGAGGGCATCATCCCCGCCCCTGAGTCGTCTCATGCGGTCATGGCCGCGATCAAGGAAGCGCTCCTCTGCAAGGCCGAGGGGAAAAGCCGCTCCATCTTGTTCTGCCTGTCGGGGCATGGACACTTCGACATGCAGGCCTACACCGACTTCCTGGGCGGGAAATTGCGCGATCTCCCCCTGGAAAGCAAAGAGCTGGAGCGTGCCTTGCAAGCTCTTCCCCTCGTGGCGCCCCTCGTGGCGCAATGACGGTTCATTTTATTGGCGCTGGTCCTGGCGCTCCTGACCTTATCACCTTGCGCGGCCTTCGGCTGATTCGCCGCTGTCCGGTGTGTTTGTACGCTGGCTCCTTGGTTCCTGCGGAAATTGTGGCGGAGGCTCCAGAGGGAGCGCGGGTGGTGGATACCGCGCCCCTCCATCTGGAGGAAATCATCGCCGAATGCGTGACGGCTCATGGCCGTGGCGTGGATGTGGCAAGGGTGCATTCCGGGGACTCCTCTCTTTACGGTGCCACCGCCGAGCAAATGCGGCGGCTGGAGGCGTTGGGGATTCCCTATGACGTGACTCCCGGAGTCCCCGCCTTCGCCGCCGCCGCCGCGGCCTTGGCCACCGAGCTGACTCTGCCCGATGTTTGCCAAACGGTGATTCTGACTCGCACCAGCATCCGTTCCTCGGCCATGCCCGAGGGCGAGAGTCTCAGCGTGTTGGGGCAAAGCCGCGCCACCTTGGCGATCCACCTGTCCATCAACAACCTGAAGCGGGTGGTGGAGGACCTGGAACCATTTTACGGGTACGACTGTCCGGTGGTGATTGCCTATCGGGTCTCTTGGCCGGACGAGAAAATTCTCCGGGGGACTCTCGCAGACATCCGCGAGCGCGTGAAGGCGGAGGGAATTACACGGACGGCGCTCATTTTGGTCGGGCCGGCCCTTGCGGGCATAGGGGGGAGCGAATCCCGCCTTTACGCCGCAGAACACGAACATTTGCTTCGCAAAGCGGTAGAGGAATAAGAGAGCGGCGGCTCTCCTTTTCTTATGGATCATTTCGTGCCATCCTGCGCACCGCCCCCATGCCTGGCCGTGCAAAGGAACTGCGAGCCGTGAGATCTTTTACCGCCGTCGTCGCCACGCTTGTCCTTGCCTCTGCCGTTCCCCATCTGGCGGTTGCGGCGGACCGTGAGAAGAAGGTTGAAATCATCCCTCGGACCGAGACGTTTTATTTTGACGTTAACGCCGTTCCTCAGGGGAAGGAGGTTCTGGGAGAGGTTAGGATCGTCATTAACCAAGCACAATACGCAGGATTACCGGGACCAAGAAACTGTCGTCTTAGTGTCACGATCAGTAACCCGACCAACCAAACGATCGAGTTCTTTACGTTAATCCGCACTGCGGATATTGACAAGAAACCGACCAACTCCTGGATGGTCCCCAGCGGGATGTTGAAGAGTAGCGAACTCTCTAGCCGGGTGTATCTCTGCCAGGTGAGCGGTTTTGTCACCGTTGATCTTCAAGATAGAGAGGCCTGGCCAAAACGCTGTTTGATCAATGGGAAAGAGCGCTTACCCTGTCCCATCAATCTATCCATTGAGAGCAATCTTCCTCCCCTTCCCAAGGAAGAGGCGCAAGCCGCGAAAAAGGAAGGCTCTTAGGGCCTCTAACAAACCGGGTCAAGGGTCCGTGACCCTTGATCCGGTTTGTTAGAGGCCCAAGGTCTGATTTCCTTGACCCGTTGCCTTTCCACCCGTCATACTCTCCAACCGGTTATTGACATCGCGTCAATCCCATCCCCACCTTCCAGGTTCGTATCCGGACCCCACGAAGGTCGAGTGGAGACCCCCTATTATGACCATGATCCGATTTTCCCTTCTTGCGCCGCCCCTCTTTATGGCTCTGTTGTCCGGTTGCGACGGCTACCGGAGCCGCCCCTCGGGGGGGGAGCAACTCGGCGCGGTATTGGGTGTCGAGGCCCCTTCTCCCGATGGATTCTACGATGGCGGGATCTACGACCAGGATATCGCGGGCAGCACCACCCATCTCCATTCTCAACCAGGAGAATTCCATTGACGACTTCGGCCTTGATGGTTCGCGCGGCCCTCGCGGTGGCTTTGCTGGGCGGAGTGGCAGCCTGTACCAGTCCCAATGATGTCGCGTTGGCCGCTCGCACGGTAGAGCGCCCGGTTCCGCCCCTCACCAAGGCGGACACTGAGGCAGTGGCGCCTTACCAGGACAGTGCGCTTTTCAACAAAACCTCCCGTTATTAGGGAACCGGCGGGACATGCCCATCTACCTCCCCATCGCGGGTCTTTCGGTGGATGTTTATGCCCTGCTCATCCTGGGCGGAGGCGTGGGCTTTTTGTCGGGCATGTTTGGCGTGGGCGGTGGCTTCTTACTGACTCCGCTCTTGATGTTCATGGGGATTCCCCCTGCGGTTGCGGTGGCCACGGGAGCCAATCAGGTGGTGGGAGCCTCCGTCTCGGGGCTGTTCGCGCACTGGCGTCGGCGCAATGTGGATGTGCGCATGGGCTTGGTGTTGCTGATCGGCGGCTTCATCGGCTCTTCCCTGGGAGTCTTTCTGTTCGGCTGGCTGAAGCGAGGGGGACAGATTGATCTTGTCATTTCGCTCAGCTACGTGGTGTTTCTCGGCTTCATCGGCCTGACCATGGGCTGGGAGTCCCTCTCCAGTCTGCTTAAAAGAGGCGTGACCCAGCCCGCGCGCAAACGCCACCGCCACCGTTGGCAAGGCCTGCCCTTCAAAATGCGCTTTCCTCGTTCTGGGCTTTACATCAGTGCCCTGGTTCCCTTGGGGGTGGGGATTTTCGGCGGCGTGCTTGCCGCCATCATGGGGGTCGGTGGCGGCTTCGTCATGGTCCCCATGATGATTTATATTCTGGAAATGCCCACCACCATCGTGGTTGGCACCTCGCTGTTTCAAATTATCTTCGTTGCCGCGAATGTCACGCTGCTTCAGGCAATTCACACCCAGACCGTGGACGCGGTATTGATGCTGACTCTGCTGGTGGGTGGCGTGGTGGGAGCTCAAATCGGCGCCCGCTTCGGAGCCAAGTTGCGCGGCGAGCAACTGCGTTTGATGTTGTCGGTTATTGTCTTGCTGGTGTGTCTGCGCTTGGGGCTCGACCTGGTCATGACCCCCGGAGAGTTGTTCAATCTGCAAGAGATTCCCAGCTCGTCCTAAAAGCGTTTGGAGCGCGCCCCCTTTTCTTTCATCGTGAGACGGGATTACGTACCCCGCAAAACCCGTCCCGCCACCACACTCAGCTTTTCCACCATCTGGGGATCCCTCGCCCCCTTTGCCGTGATCACCGCGTACTCCAACGCCTGGTGACAGGAACAGACTCGGGTGCTGGCGGCCCCCAAACGCGGAATCACCGCCTGTACCAACGCCCGAGCATGGACAGCGTTCTCGTGGAGAATCCGCACCACCTGTTCCACGGTGACGGCATCGTGATGGGGGTGCCAACAGTCGTAATCGGTGACCATGGCCACGGTGGCGTAACACAGCTCGGCCTCTCGGGCCAATTTGGCCTCGGGCATGTTGGTCATGCCGATAACGTCACATCCCCACTGGCGGTAAAGCTGGCTTTCGGCTTTGGTCGAGAATTGCGGACCTTCCATGACCAAGCAGGTTCCTCCGCGCACGGTTTTGATCCCGGCGCTAAGGGCTGCGGCTTCGACCACATCGCCCAAACGAGGACAGACGGGTTCGGCCATGGAGACATGAGCCACCAGTCCGGTATCGAAGAAGCTTTTTTCCCGGGCGAAGGTGCGATCGACAAATTGATCGACGATGACAAAAGTTCCAGGGTCCAAGTTCTCCTGAAGCGACCCCACGGCGGACACCGAGAGAATCTCGGTCACGCCAGCCCGTTTGAGCGCATCAATGTTGGCTCGGAAGTTTAGCCGAGAAGGGGGAAGCCGGTGGCCCCGCCCATGCCGGGGAAGAAAACGAATAGGCTGCCCCTGAAAGGTTCCAAACAGAATGTCATCCGAGGGCCGCCCAAAAGGGCTTTCAATGGATCGCCATTGACAATCGCCAAGCCCTTCAAGATCGTAGACTCCAGAGCCACCAATGATACCCAAGATCGGGGCGCCAAGAACGGGGGAATTGGGCATGCGGACACTCCAGAAACGATCCTAATTTCCCGAAGTTCTAACAGTTCCCCGAGCGCAGAGGCAATTTTTTTCCCCCAAGGACGAATGATGCGAGACCCTCGAGTCAAAAGTAAACTCTTCGTGCAAGCGGCCTTGCGACGCTGCGGCCAAGACGCCATCCCGGTGGTCGTCGTCCACAAGGGCGATGAGGATGCGGGCGCGGTGTTGGTGCGCGTCATGCTCTCTCCCGAGCGCTATATGGTGTATGCTCAAGGAAGAGACCACGAGGGCCGCTTGGGCTGGATCAGGGCGACCGGAGCCGAAAGCGTGAGCGAAAAAAGCGCGGAAGACTATATCAATCGAGCGCGCGCCGTGGACTCCGACGTGTGGGTTCTAGAGGTGGAGAAGACCGATGGCAAAGTGCCCTTCCTTGACTACGTCTTGGACTGAAACACAGGCTCTGCTATGATTGCTGGGGTCATCTTGGCGGGAGGCCGCGCGCGGCGCATGGGGGGGGGCGATAAGCCGTTGCTCGTTCTGAAGGACAGAACGCTGCTGGATCACGTTATTCTGCGCCTGGCGCCTCAGGTGGACGAGATCCTGCTCAACGCCAACGGGGCGCCTGAACGATTCGCCTCGGTTGGCTTGGCGGTTCGCGCCGATGCTCTGCCTGGGTATGGGGGGCCGCTGGTGGGAGTCCTCACGGGGCTGGCGTGGGCACGGGAAAAAGGCGCAACCTGGTTGGCCAGCGTCGCCGGAGACACCCCCTTCTTCCCCCTGGACTTGGTGAGCCGCCTGATGGCAGCAGCCGAGGACGCCAAGGCCCTCGTCGCCACCGCCAAATCCGGTACCCCATCCGAAGAACGCGACCATCCTGTTTTCGCCGTGTGGTCTCCCCGCTTGCTTGAACGCCTGCACACCGCCTTGGTCGAGCACGATGTGCGGAAAGTCCGCGCCTTCACGCAGCAGGTTGGTTCCGTGTCCGTTTCCTGGCCCGCCGAGCCGTTCGATCCCTTTTACAACGTTAATACGCACGAAGACATGGCCGAACTTGAGTCTCTTATCCAAAAACACCCGGTTTCGATTCCATGCCCCTTTTTGACTCCATGATGGATCGTCCGCCTCCTTCGCCGTTTCTCACCCTGGCGATGAAGTTCCTGCCCACCACTCTGGCGGGAGCAGGCGCCGCAGCCTTGATCATGGGGTATCCTTCCGGGATTATCCTCGTTTTGCTGGGGCTTTTGCCTTGGATCGTTCGAACCTTGCGCCTCTACACGACCTGGATCGTCCAAATGCGCACCGAACGAAGACGTCGAAGCGCTCGTGTCGATACCCTCCTGCTGAAAATGGGACTGGATCAGGCCGGCTTGCGCATGGATGGAGAAATCCGCGCAGGCCCTCATCAAGGCAAGCGCCTCACCCAGTTGACTCAACAGCAACTGCTGGAATTTCGCTTGCTTGCCGAAAGCGACCCCGAGTCCTTGCGGTGGCTGGATGCTTGGCTTGACCGAGCTTGGCCGCACTGGCGTAGTGCGGCGCGGCGGCCTCGACATGCCCCTCCTCCTCCTGCCGTCAGTCAGGGGATGAAAATCGAGGAGGCTTGCTCAATTTTAGGCCTCCCCAAGGACGCGACGGCGGCGGAGGTCAAAGCGGCCCATCGTCGGCTCATGCGCGACCATCATCCCGATCATGGGGGGTCAACTTGGGCGGCTTCCCGAGTCAACCAAGCCCGGGATGTCCTCCTGCACAAAGGGGTCAAGGGTCCGTGACCCTTGACCTCTCTAAAATCCTCTTGACGAATGCCCTCTCCCCCCCTAGAAACGCAGGTCTTCCCGGATCCGCCGGGACAGGATGACTTTTGGCGCGCCGTTGGGCCGACCAGGAAAACAAGAAGGATTGCTGCAATGGCCCGTCGTTGCTCCATTACTGGTAAAGGCGTTATGAGTGGCAACAATGTCAGCCACGCCAATAACAAAACCCGCCGCCGGTTTCTCCCCAATCTCCAACTGACTTCCGTGCTGTCGGATGCCCTGGGGCAGATGGTGCGTTTGAAGGTCTCTGCCCGGGGGCTCAAGACCATCGAGCATAATGGGGGATTGGATGCATTCCTTCTCACCACCTCGGACCTGAAGCTGCCGGAAGAGGCGCGGCGGTTGAAGAAGCGGGTGTTGAAGGCACTGGCGAACAAGCCTGCGGACGCCGCCTAGGAACAAGCAGCGGGGGGCCCGCAAAAGCGAAGCCCCCCCTCCTAGAGGCTAGAGCCCCTTGGTCCCGTTGCGGGTAAAGCGCGCTCTTGCTCCTCTTTCGATCGCCGCTGCCGTTAGGCGATCAATCTCCAAACGATGGCGCATCATCTCCAGCAAACGGAGCACCTCCTGATGGGCTTCTCCGTCAGAGGCGGCTACGTCGCACGCTAAGGCATACCCAGTCTCGCGCAGACGCGGGGGAAGAGCGGCCTTGATTCCTCCCAGCATCCGATCCAGTCCATCGTCGGAATCGAGCATCTCGGCGCAGGCGATGGTGGTTTTGGGGAGCATGTTGGTATCATAATCTTGGAAAATCGGGAGAAATCCAACGATCTCCCCGATGGTTTTCAACTCGGCATCGGTCATATTCCGATCCGCTGCCGAAACCATCACCATCATGTAGATGAGGGCCGCATGATGTGAAAGCATGGGGGTCTCGCCTCTTGTTTCATTCCCATGACTGTAGCCTGCAAGGCCGGTCTCGCGTCAAGGGCGGAAAAGGGGATACCGGGGGGCAGCGTCCGTCTGTTATAGTGACGGCCATGGAATATGATTTCGTCAAAATGCACGGGCTGGGAAACGACTTTGTCGTTTTTGACGCGCGGCGAACCGGGATGATGCTGTCCAGCGGACACGTCCTGTCCATTGCGGATCGGCGATTGGGCGTGGGCTGCGATCAGGTGATCGTGATGGGCGCGCCACGCAGCGCAGGGGCCGACCTTTGGATGAGCATCCACAATGCGGATGGCTCGGAGGTGGGAGCTTGTGGCAATGCCAGCCGATGCGTGGCCTGGCTGATGATGCAAGATCTCCGGCAGGATACGGTTGTGATTGAAACCAAGGCCGGCATGCTGAGGGCTGAAGCCCGTGTGGATGGGTTGGTGAGCGTGGACATGGGGCAAGCTCGTGTGGATTGGCGCTCCATTCCTTTGGCGGAAGCCAGGGATACCCTGCACCTGGGGATTTCCGCCGGGATGTTGCACGATCCGGTGGGTGTGGGAATGGGCAATCCGCACGCGGTGTTCTTCGTGGACGATGTGGAGGCGGTGGATTTGGCCAGTCTTGGTCCTATTCTGGAGCACCACCCCCTCTTCCCCGAGCGCACCAATGTGGAGATTGCTCAAGTTCTCGCCCCCGATCGCCTCCGCATGCGGGTGTGGGAGCGGGGGGCGGGCATCACGCAAGCCTGTGGCACGGGAGCTTGCGCGACCTTGGTGGCGGCGGCGCGGCGGGAGCTGACCGAACGCCGGGCAGAGATTCTTCTTGATGGCGGAGCTTTGACCATCGAATGGCTCCCCGACGATCACGTTGTGATGACAGGACCGGTAGCGGTCGCCTTCAAGGGGCGTCTCACGCTATAACGCCCCCCTCCATGAGTGATAAAACACCCCTATGAGTGATAAGGTTCGTATCGTCACCTTCGGCTGCCGTCTCAACGCCTACGAGTCCGAGGTCATGCGCACGCATGCCGAGGCCCATGCCCCCGAGACCGAAACCATCATCGTCAACACCTGCGCCGTCACCGGCGAGGCGGAGCGTCAGGCGCGCCAAACTGTGCGCAAGCTCCGCCGCGAGCATCCCTTGGCGCGTATCGTGGTGACCGGCTGCGCGGCCCAAGTCCACCCTGAGGCCTTCGCCGCCATGCCCGAGGTGGATCAAGTGCTGGGGAACGCCGAAAAGGTCAAACCCGAGACCTTCCACACCCCTTCGTCGGAGCGGGTGGTGGTCAGCGACATCATGACGGTGCACGAAACCGCCGCGCATTTGGTGTCGGGGTTCGCTGGTCGCGTTCGCGCCTTCATGGAGATTCAAACAGGCTGCGATCACCGCTGTACCTTCTGCATTATCCCCTTCGGGCGCGGCCCCAACCGCTCGGTCCCCATTGGTCCTCTGGTGGAGCAAGCCAGGAGTCTGGTGGCGGGAGGCGTTCGGGAAATCGTCCTGAGTGGCGTTGATATCACCGCGTATGGCGCAGACCTCCCCGGTCACCCGAGCCTGGGGCAGATGGTGCGTCGCCTTCTCGCCCTGGTCCCCGACTTGCCGAGGCTGCGCCTCTCCTCCCTCGATCCGGTGGAGATTGACGAGGATGTCTTCCGTCTGGTGGCGGAGGAGCCTCGGTTAATGCCGCATTTTCATCTCTCAATCCAGGCGGGGGACGATCTGATCCTGAAGCGCATGAAGCGGCGTCATCTCCGCGCCGATGTGCTTGAGGTCGCGCGCCGGCTGCGTTCCCTGCGCGGCGATATTGCTCTTGGTGCCGATATCATCGTCGGCTTTCCCACCGAGACCGAGGAACACTTCCAACAGTCCCTCGCTCTGGTGGACGAGGCCGGCCTGTCGCACCTTCACGTTTTCCCCTTCTCGGCCCGCCCGGGAACGCCTGCGGCGCAGATGCCGCGCGTCTCCGGCGAGGCGATCAAGGAGAGAGCCCGTCGCCTACGCGCCAAAGGGGCGGATGCCATGGAGGCCTTCCTCCGTCTGCGCTGGGGCCACGAGGCCAACGTGCTGGTGGAAGAGCACGGCATCGGTTTTTGCGAGCACTACCTTCCGGTTTACGTGCACGAGGACCGCATCGGAGAGATCGTTCCCGTCAAAATCGCAGGCTTCCATCAGGGGGGGACTCTAAAAGGCGCGCCTCTGGAGCGGGATACGTAATCCCGATTGGAATGACCTCGTGCGGTGAAAGAAAAGGGGGTCCGAGGCATGGCCCGGACCCCCTTTTTTTCATCGCTTGGAAGGCCAAACCGTCTCAGGGGAAGAGGTTCGCAATCCCTCTCGATAGGACGGATAGCGCAACCGTACCCCGAGTTCTTCCTTGATCCTGTCGTTCCGCACTCGCTTGTTGTCCTGGTAGAAGGAGAGCGCCATGGGCGAGAGGAGATGTTGCGCCTCCTCCCACGGGATTTCCGGCGAGGGCTCTTGCCCCAGCAGGGTGTAAGCGTAAGCAAGAACCTCCCACGGCGGAGCGGGATCATCATCACTTACATTGTAGATCTGTCCTGGATTGGGCTTCTCCATGGAAGCGAGGATCGTTGCCGCGATATCCTCGACGTGGATTCGTCCGAACACCTGCCCAGGTTTGACGATCCGACGCGCCTCGCCTTTTCTCACCGTCTCAAGGACCGAGCGTCCCGGTCCGTAGATCCCCGCTAGACGGAAAAGGTGAACCGGCCCCCCCGTGGCCAGCCACTCCGCCTCGGCGGCGACGCGACGATGAGAGCGCTCTGAGGTCGGGCGAAGCTCCGAGGTTTCGTCAACCCACCCCCCTTGTCGGTCTCCATAAACGCCGGTGGTGGAGAGATAGCCAACCCATTGCAAGGGAAGCTGTCCCAATCGGTCGCGGAGGGTATCCAAAACGGGATCGCCCTCTGGATCGGGGGGAATGGCGGAGAGCACATGGGTCACGCCCTCCAGCGCCTCATCCGGCAAGGGGTGCGAGCGATCAAAGGGAAATAAGGTCACTCCGGGCAGGCCAGAGTCTCCTAGGGAGCGAACCGTCCCTCGCACCTCCCACCCTGCGGCGAGGAGGGAACGCGCAATAACCTTCCCTGAGAAACCGACACCGAAAAGGAAAAACGACATTGTGCGCTTCTTTCTATGGCAGATCCAAGTAGACGCGAGCGCCCTCGGCACCGATGACGCTGCTATCGAGATCAACACCGATCATGATTCGCTCGGCGGGGACGCCCCGACGCGTCAGCGCCTGCGCCACGACATTGGCACGCCGCGATCCCATGTTGGGCGTGGCCAGGGGGGGAGTCACGCCGACCACCCGGAGAATCCCGGGGCTTTTGTGGTACACGGTGGCGATATCGGCAATAGTTTTCTGGTCGGCGGAAGACAACTGCACGTCGTCGGACTCGAACGCCACCGCGCCCACCAAGAAGGTCGAGGCCGTGTCCAGACGAGGCAGACGAGGCCTTTCAGAAGACCGCCGTGCCACCGTTTTCTCCGGGGCCGGAGGAGTCACCTCCTGACCAACGACCTTGGGGGGAGACACCTTGGTCGGAGCCGCCGGGCGTCGTAACGACGGCGGAGGAATGAGGCGAACCGATTGCTCCTCGGGAGAGCGGAGCGATTCACTTCCTCCCCCGCCTCTTATCGCGTCGAGGGGGAGGCGTTGCTGAGCGGATTCCGCAAGACGGCTCTGATATTGCTGGTCAAGCAACCAAGCTCCCCCCCGGGGCGGAGCCTTCGCCGGCGGAGGATCAAACGTCGGTGCAGGTGGTGGCGGTGGCGTGGGAGGCGGTGGCGGAGTGACCTCTTCCGAAATGGGAGGCTTTGGCCTCGTGGCCTCTGGCTGCGTCTGGAGCTTGGGTCGCGGCGGCGGAGTGGTGTCCACCCGAGCCGGCGGCGCAGCCGGCCCCTCATCCCGAGCGGCCGGCATCGGGTGGTCCGGCGAAATCCGAGGCGGCGTGGGTTCCTCGACCGCTTTAGGGGGAGGAGACGCCTCTGCTATTTCCTCAACGGCAATTTCGGCCTTGGGACGAACGGGCTCGGCGGTTTCGGAGCCCCTCGAAAGATTTTCCGCAGGCGGAGGGGGGGACTCAATCTTCGGAGCGGGCGGTGGCGGCGGGGGAGGAGGTGGGGGGGGCGGCGGAGGTGGCGGCTCAACCGCAGCAACGACTTCGGCTTTGGGCTCTTCCGCCTTGTTTAACTCGACGAGGGTCGTCTTGGGCTGCTCTGGAGGCGGCACCACCTCTGCCCGAGGCCGAGGCGGCGGCATCACCATGGGAACGCTGGGCGGGGGCTCTGCGCTTCGAACGATCGGAGCCGAATAACGCGCATTCCCCCGGTCGGCGGGCAAGGCCTCGGGGAGGGCAGAGGTCTGCCCCGGCGCGCTCTCCCCAGAGGGAACAGCGCACCCGGAGAGCAACCCTACGAGAAAAATCGCTCTAAAAACCCGACTCACAGGTCACCTCTTTCCGACAACGCATTGGACAAAACCGTCAACCGTGCTATCAACCATGTGTAACGACCTAAGGCGGCGGACCCGTGGTGGAAACTTGCACCAGAGGTTCACGTTTAACAGTCCGAGAAACAAAAGTATATAGAACCCCGAAGTGGATGCGAAGAGGGCAGGTGCCCTCATTTCAGCGTAAGTCCCTTCCTATGTGTCCGAACTGCCGCTGATATCGGTTGGCGGTTCCCATAACGCCTTGAACGAGGAACCAAATGGCCGAACAAATGGGCGCAGACATCAAGTTGATCGATCCCGCCGAACTGTCCAAGGCGATGGCGAGTATCGCCGAGCGGAGTCAGCGCATCGTCACCGATTTCCTTTCCCGTCAGACCGGGGAGCCATCAAAATCGCCCGTCGATCCTCTCAATATCGGTAATGCCTTTCTTGAGATGACAGCAAAAATGATGAGCGATCCCGCCAAGATCGTGGAAGCTAATTTCAATCTGTGGCAGGACTACATGGCACTTTGGCAGAACACGGCCAAGCGTTTCATGGGAGAGACCTCCGAACCCATCGCCAAGCCCGATTCCACCGATCGCCGCTTCAAGGACGACATGTGGCAAGAAAATGAAGTCTTCGACTTCATTAAGCAGTCGTACCTTCTGTCGGCCCGCTACATGCACGGAGTCGTCAATAGCGTTGAAGGTCTGGATGATCACACCGCGCAGAAGGTGGACTTCTATACCCGTCAGTTCGTCGATGCCATGGCACCGTCCAACTTCGTGTTGACCAATCCCGAGGTTCTCCGCGCCACCATCGAGTCCGGCGGTGAAAATCTGGTCAAGGGGTTGAACAACCTGCTGGAGGATCTGGAGCGCGGTAAAGGCCGTCTGTCCATCCGCATGACCGACTATGACGCCTTCAAGGTTGGCGAGAATATCGCGGTGACTCCCGGTAAGGTCGTTTATCAGAATGACCTGATGCAGTTGCTGCAATTCACGCCCTCGACCGACAAAGTGCTGAGCAAGCCTTTGATGATTGTGCCGCCGTGGATCAACAAGTACTACATTCTCGATCTCCGTCCCAAGAACAGCTTCATCAAGTGGGCCGTTGATCAAGGGCATACCGTCTTCGTGATCTCTTGGGTCAATCCCGATGAAAGCCTCGCCAACAAAACCTTCAACGACTACATGAATGAAGGTCCGTTGGCTGCTCTTGAGGTCATCGAGAAGATCACCGGTCAACGCGAAGTCAATGCTGTCGGGTATTGTCTGGGCGGGACGCTCACCGTCTCTACCCTCGCCTACATGGCCGAGAAAAATGACACTCGGATCTCGTCGGCAACCCTGCTGACCACCATGACCGACTTTGAAGATCCCGGCGAATTGGGCGTCTTCATCGATGAAGAGCAGCTCACCAATATCGAAAACATCATGACCCAGCACGGCTATTTGGATGGCCGTGACATGGCTATGACCTTCAATATGCTGCGCGCCAACGATCTGATCTGGTCGTTCGTCGTTAATAACTACCTCCTGGGTAAAGACCCCTTCCCGTTCGATCTGCTGTACTGGAATTCCGACTCCACTCGGATGCCCGCAGCCATGCACAGCTTCTACCTCCGCAAGATGTATCAGGAAAATAAGCTGATCCAGCCCGGCGGCATCGAACTGAATGGGGTCGCCATTGATCTCACCAAGATCAAGACTCCCATCTATATGCTCTCCACCCGGGAAGATCATATCGCCCCCTGGAAGAGCACCTACGCCTTGACTCAGATGGTCAATGGGCCGGTTAAGTTCGTCCTGGCCGCCTCTGGGCATATCGCCGGCGTGGTCAATCCTCCCGCCGCGAATAAGTATTGCTTCTGGACCAATACCAAAAAGGTCAAAAATGCCGATACTTGGTTGAATGGGGCCAAGCAGGAAGAGGGATCTTGGTGGCCGGATTGGCATGCTTGGGCGGCAAAGTTCGCCGAGAATGATACCACCTCTGCCCGCATGCCGGGAGAAGGGAAGGTGAAGGCGCTGGAGGAAGCTCCTGGGGCCTATGTGAAGGCGCGCATGGTCTAGCAGCAGGGTCAAGGGGCTTTGCCCCTTGACCCTGCTGCTACCCCTCAACGAAGAAATCCTCATCCAGACGCTTGAACTCCAAGACCCGGCTGGTTCGTACCCCGACCCCGTGCTCGATCATGAGTTCTGTTAGCCTTTTCCCATCGATCAGGATCACCCTCTGGGGGATCCGCGCCGCGAACTCGATGGCACCTGTGGAGAATGTCGATGTGGTGACGAACACCCCCTTTGTCGCGCCAAGCCCGACGAGGCTTCCTGTGAAGGCCTGAACATCCGGCCGCCCGACGGACGTATTGGGACTATAACGCTTCGCTTGCACATAAAGGCGGTCGAGACCTAGGATGTCTTCGTTAATCACTCCGTCCACACCACCATCTCCAGATCGACCGAGTTGTTCCGCAGCGTTCTGGTGAGAGCCTCCATAACCCATTGCGACTAAAAGATCGATGATGAGGACTTCAAAAAAGCTTGGATTATTCTGGAGAATGCGTTCAAGGAGCTCGGCTCGCAGGGCCGTCTGAGTGGCCTTAAATGCGGTTTCGATCATTTCCTCTGGGGTTGCAACAAGTGCAGCCCCCGGCGTTAGCTCCGTTGTGGTCTCTCCCGCTCGATCAGCACGATAGAACTCTCGGAATGCCGGAACTGTGAGCAGGAATTGCGTATCAAGCTTTTCAGGTGCCGTCTTGAGGAGGGCTCGCCCGGAAGGCGTTATGGTAAATCGGCCACGTTTGCTCGATTCCAGGTATCCAGCTTTGGTCAGGTAGAACTTCGCCCAATGAAGACGGTTATTGAGAACCCTCTGCCTCCCGCTTGGAAGCAACTGCTCGCATTCCTCCGGGGGGAGCGCGAGCGCTTTTGTCACTTCTGTCTCCACAGCCGATACTGAGGTTTCACCCCGCACGGTAATTTGCAACATCGGAAGCATCAAAGACTGATAGTCAGGAATAGGCATTCGGAGATCCATCTCTTGTCACATCATACCGTGCCGCAGCCCTGAAGGAACTTCTCCTTAAGTCCTTGATCAACGCGTCAAGGCTGTTCCTCTCTTCAACAAGCTGGTTGAGTTGGCAAAAACCCGCTCCCGGCGAGTGCTCTGCCCCGGCGAGCGCTCTGCACAGAATACCCCGCTCCAGAGACAGGGGGGAAGCGATAAAATAAAAAGGGGGAAGCGGAGGCCACCCTCAGACTCCCTTTTTTTATCCAGACCCTGGTGTATTTTTGAAGACTGAAATCTTGGCTTCCATGCGAAAGGAGCACGCCATGGCAAAGAACACGATTTGTCTCTGGTACGACAAAGAGGCCGAGGCTGCTGCTCGCTTCTACGTCAGCATCTTCCCCGACAGCGGGGTGAGGGCCGTGCACCGTGCCCCCAGTGACTACCCGTCCGGCAAAGAGGGCGACGTGTTGACGGTGGAATTCACGATTGCGGGCGTTTCTTGTCTCGGCCTCAACGGAGGGCCGGTGTTCAAGCATAACGAAGCCTTCTCGTTCCAGATCGCGACCGACGATCAGGAGGAAACCGATCGTTACTGGAACGCCATCGTTGGTAACGGGGGGCAGGAGAGTGCGTGCGGTTGGTGTAAGGACAAGTGGGGTGTTTCCTGGCAAATCACGCCGCGCGTCCTGACCGATGCGCTGGCGGCTGGCGGCCATGAAGCAAAGCGCGCGTTTGAGGCCATGATGACCATGCAGAAAATCGATGTTGCCGCCATTGAGGCGGCGCGGCGCGGGTAAAAAGAAAAGCCCCCGATGAGGTCGGGGGCTTTTTTTGGGGGGGGAATGGGCTTACGCCCTGGTCAGGGACGCTGCCCCCGACACCCCTGCAAGGGTCAGGAACCCTTGACCTTTAGCGCTTGATCCTGACCAGTTCGTCCAACATCTCGTCCGCCGTGGTGATGATCTTTGCCGCTGCGGAGTAGGCCCGCTGAGTCACGATCATGGTGGTGAATTCTTCACCGATATCGACGGTGGACGCTTCCAACGATGCCGAGGCGGTCGAGGCCGCTCCGGCCGCTCCGGCGGTGCGCAAGGTGGGCTCGCCAGAGTTATCGGTGGAGAGGAAGACGTTTCCACTCAGGCTGTTCATGCCGTTGGGGTTGGTGAAGGTGGCCACCGGGATCTGGAATACGGCCCGCGTCACGCCGTTGTCGAACAGAGCGGTCACAATTCCATCGGCTCCCACGGACACGCCAGCGAAGTTTCCGAACTTGGCCCCGTTCTGGTTCCAATAGCCGAGCTGGTACGGTCCTTCTTTTTGTCCCATGCCCCCATCGACCCCCTCGTTCCCGAGGAAGAAACCGATGGAGTCGGCGGCACCGTTCATATCGTTGGAGCCATTGGCCCAGTCGATTTCGATTGCGGCAATATTGATTTTCTTGGGCGTTCCGTCCCCATTGAACTCTATGGCGGAGTATTCGTTATCGAGGGCCTTGACGCTAAACGTATCCGCGTCTCCGATCTTATCCATACCCTGCTGGGTGGCAGGGTTGCCGTTGGCGAGGGTCAGAGTAGAATTCAGCCCGGCGACGACAAGATCGCCCGCCATGGCGTAATCCTGACGGAAGACCAGGGCGTTGGACCCCCCCACGGCCTCGCAATAGGCTTTACCAGTCCCGACGAGGGTGCCGACGGCACCACCGAGGACAGGGGTTCCGATGGGAGCAGCGGTTTCATCCGCGATGGTAACGGTTCGGGCGTCGGTGGCGCAGGCATAGACCTTGCCCCCATTGACGAAGGCTTCCACACCGGTATCGGTGGAATATTTGTTGATTTCCTGCGCTAAGGCTATGGCGGTGCTGGCGGTGGCGGTGTCGATGGTGACGGGCAGGCCATTCGATCCCGTCATGACCAGTTTCTTACCGGCAGCGCCACCCGCAGTGAGGGGAATTTCCACCGATTCAAGGGTGATGCGATAGGCGGTATTGATATCGGTGGCCAAATTGTTGACGAACTCGCCAACGGAACCATTTCCCGCCTGGGTGGACATGTGATTGGCGGTCGCGCCATCCGTTGCTGCGTCCAGGTCGAAGGTCCAATTTGGCGACACGGTGCTGGATGAAGCTCCCAGGGTCAGATTGAGCTTCCCACCCGACTTGGGCATGCCGAGGAAGTCAAGCCGTGCGGCGGCGGAGTTGACCGCTCCCGGAGGCTGGGGCCGTTGCACCAAAGACATGCTGCGGGCTCCCGCTGGCGGATAGCCGCGCAGATCCCAGGCATTGGTATCGTTCTTAGTCCAAGTGAACTGGAGGTTCGCGTCCGTGCCGAGGGAGTCATAAATGGTCAACGGCTGATTGAAGCTGTCGCCCACCTTTGCGGCCGCAGGCAGATTGGCTGCCATGGAGAGATTGCGCGTCTGGGCCGCCGTGCCACCGATGCGAGTCAGGTTCAGGGGCTGCAAATGGACAGGAGAGACCACGTTATCGTTGATCAACACGGTCTGGCCGGTCTCGTTTTTATAGGCCTTCATGAAGGTATTGCCGGCCACATCCACCAAGGACGCACCAGGAGGCGGCGTCGCCGAGGAGGTGCTCATCAACGGCCAGCCCTGCATGTACCAGCCAGAGACGTTTTGCAAGAAACCCTCGCGGTCGGCCTTGAACGAGCCGGCGCGGGTATAGGCGAACATGCCGCCTTCGTCCGAGTGCGCCGACTTGTTCACCACCATGAAGCCTTGTCCGGCCAGGGCGATGTCGGTGGAGGAGTTCGTCGCCTGCAACAAACCCTGATTGTCGATCCCGGCCCGAGGCCGCGACTGCACACCGCCCGGAGAGTAGCTGGTCAACGACACCTGCTTGGTCACCAAGGTGCTGAAGTTGACCTTCGTGCTCTTGTAGCCGACGGTATTGACGTTGGTGATGTTGTCGGAAATGGCGGCCATCGCGGAAGATTGAGCCGCAAGTCCCGAGACACCAGAGAACAAAGCGCCGTACAAGCTCATGATACTCTCCTAAAATTCGTCCACGACCGCAAAACGCGACACGTGTCCTTTTTAAAACCCTGGTTCCAAAACGGGAGAGACCTCCCGGTACTTCTTATGTCTTGGTGACGGACTTAATTCTTGACAGCGGGTTTTTCCCGGACGGTCAGAATGTCATCCACCGTTGTCACCACTTTACCCATTGCAACAAGCGTGCCAGACGGATCGCTCGCCACATCGGTCACGCGACCGTAGCAGTTCACGCCATTTTTCACCGTGTTGCCCTCGGCATCGTTGGCGACGACCTCGATGATGTAGTGGCCGTCCTCCAGTTGCTTGCCGTTGGCGTCCTTACCGTCCCAGGACATTTCGTGCCGCCCGGCAGAAGTTGCCCCTGGGATGGAGTTAATGATGGTGCCGTCGGCGGACTTGATCACCACCATGGCCGTGCGCGCTTCCCCGCCCAGGTAGTAGCTGAAGTCACCCTTGCCGTCTTGGAGCGGCAGATCCCCACCGGGCACCTCGACGACGTGGCCGATATAGCTGATGGCCTGCGCGGTCAGGTTGGTCTTGTTGACGCCAATCAACTTTTCCATGTTGGCGTTCATGTTGATGCCCTGCTCCACGTTGGCGAACTGCACCAACTGGTTGGTGAACTGGGTGGAGTCCATGGGCGACAACGGATCCTGGTTCTTCAGCTGCGTGGTGAGCATGTTCAGGAAGGTGTCGAAGTTCTTGGCCAGGGAGGCCTTACTGGTTGTCGCTTGGGAGGAGGGGGCTCCTTGTCCCAGGATGGAGCTGCTAACGCCGTCGGTGCTCATAATCTCAAAACTCCTCAAACTTCATTCTGTGATGCGCTGGATCAGCGCGGTTCAAACCTTGATGTTGACGCTGCCCGAGCCGGTCCAGCGCGCCTGCGCGGCGGCGGCAGCCTGAGCATTCGCGGCATCGATCGCGGCAGCGGCGGCAATCCGGGACCGACGGGCTTGTGTGCCTTGACCTTGGCTTTGTTGGCCGGCGGTCTGTTGGCCTTCGCCGCGTAGGTTGAAGCTGAGCGAACTGCTGTCGGTGTTCAAACCGGCATCGTTCAGGGCTTTCTCCAACCCCCGGGTGTCCTTTTGCAGCAGCGCCAGGGTGTCCTTGTTGTCGGCGGTGACGATGGCGGTGACCCGTCCATCGGGAGCAACCTCGAGCTTGACCTCGATAGTGCCCAGCTCGACCGGCTTCAGCGTGATCTTGATAGTATCGTTGCCGCCCTTGACCTGCCGAGCAATCTGCACGGTGATCTGGTCCACGACCTCTTGCTGCGACGCCTTGGAAGGCTGACGCGGGGCCTGAGGAGCCTGAGGCGTAGAGGCCTTTTGCGCAGACGAGGCGCCCTCGGCGTTCCCCAATCCCACCACCTGCTGCGGCCCCTGGGAGGTGGTTTGCGTGTTCGTTGTTCCCTGGGTCTGGGTCGTCATGGAGGCGGCAAACGAGCCCGCCACCTCGGCCCCGGTGGTCGCGGGACCATTGGCGGTCAGGGTGGCGGTCTGTTGGGCCAAGGTCCCGGCGGCGTTCCGATCCTGAGAGCCGGCTTGCCCCGCACCCGTCTGCTGCCCCGCAACCGGAGTCACTGCGCTTACGTCTTGCGCCAGCACGGCCTCTCCGCTCGACAGGGTGGTCGAGGTCGGCGCGGTCGCCTGACGAGTCTCTTGCACCTGAACGTTCACCCGAGCGCCGGTGGCGCTCAACTTTGCGGCCAGATCCTGGGCTTGAGTCTGCAACAGATCGGGGGTCTCTTCCAGGTTCTGCTTATCGCCACCGCTCGCCTGCTTGACCGCCTTGGCGGCCGCCTGGAGCACCTGCGGATCGACCACCGTCTCGTCCTTCGCAGCGTTCTGCGCGGCGCGCGGGTCAATCGTTGCCTGCTTCTGCCCGGTGGTATCCGTCGTTTGTTGCACGGGACCGGTGCCAACTTGGGCTTGGGTGTTGGCCCCTGGCTCGGTGGTCTGAACCTGAACCTGCGCGGTCTGCTGCACCAACTGCTCTTGAGGGGCCTGGATCACCACCGCGACGGCCTCTTGCGGCGTGGCGACGTTGGCCTGCACCACCACCTCGGTTGAGGCATCGGCGTTGGTATTCTTGACGTCAACCTGAACCGCCTCATCGCCCTTGCCCTCGTCGGAGGAGGCCTGGGGGGTGGACTTGGGGGCCGGAGCGGAGTCCTCCTTCGCGGCCTTTTCCACTGGACGCTTGTCGTCATTGCGACGAGTGTCAGAACGCTCTTGCTTGGGGGCGGGCTTCTCGGCCCGAGGCGCTTCTTCCGGACGCTCGCGTGTGGCGATAATCCCGGCCGCGGACGGCTTATTGAGAACGGGACTGATGCTCAATCCCGCCTGCCGCAACGCAGCGGCGAATTCCTCGGCCGCACTGGCTGCCGTCGCTGTCTGGTTGGAAGTGGATGCCGGAGTCGCGGGCGTCGGAACGACGCTGTTTGCCTGCTCGATTGCCCGCTGCTTGATCCAATTTACCGCCATGACCTTGTTCCCTTAAGCACGATACGTTTGCGCTATCAGGGAGATGCACGCAGCGTGCCAGAGAAGGGAAAAGGCGGAAAATAAGGGATTGTCGCCCTAGCGCCACCCCCGTGGCGGGGAAAAGAACGAAGACTTCGTCCTTTCCCTGTGTTCCCCGGCCCGAAGGCCGGTAAATTCTGCCTCCTCCTCCAGGCCGGGGCTCTTGACCCGGTTGGCGAGGCCTTCTTAGTGGGCAAAAATATCCTGCTCGTCCCACCCGGCGAGATCCAAGGCGGCGCGGTCGGGCAGAAAGCGGAAACAGGCCTCCGCCAGGGGACGACGTCCCTCGCGGTCGAGCAACAGCTCCATCTTGGCCTTGATCTGATGCAGATAAAGAACGTCCGCCGCCGCATAGGAGAGCTGCTCGTCGCTTAAGCGGACGGCCCCCCAATCGGAGGTCTGCTGCTGCTTGGACAGCTCGATGCCGACCATCTCCCGGCACAGTTCCTTCAAACTGTGGGACTCCGTGTTGGTGCGAGTCAGTTTCGAGGCTATCCGCGTACACCACACCGGCTCACAACGCACGCCCAGATAGCGCTCAATCATCGCCAGATCAAACCGAGCAAAATGAAACAGCTTCAGCGTCTTCGGATTGGACAAAAGGCGCTTCAAATTGGGGGCCGCATACTGCGCCGTGGGAAAGGGGGCCGCATACTGCGCCGTGGGAAAATGGACCACATGGGCGTTCCCATCCCCGCTGGACAACTGCACCACGCACAGGCGGTCGCGCGTCAAGGATAGCCCCATGGTCTCCGTATCCACGGCGACCACGGAGCCCAAATCCACATCCGCAGGGAGATCATTAAAATGATAACTGATCGACATGCGAACAGCTCCTTCAGGGCTAGCCCGAAGAAGCCGTTTACATACGGACCCCCTCGGGACGAAAAACAAACCCCACTCTCGTGAGAGCGAAGTTGGTGCCCAGGAGAAGACTCGAACTTCCACGACCTTTCGGCCACTAGAACCTGAATCTAGCGCGTCTACCAGTTCCGCCACCTGGGCAGGTGGTCCGACGGAGGGGCCGTCGAGGCGCAAAGGGATACTCGACCTCGGTGGGGCTGTCAATGGGTGAAAATGCGGGGGAAGGAAAAATCTGGTCGATGGGCTTGCGCCGGGGCTGCCGCCCCAACCCCCGCCCGAGGCAATGCCCCGGACCCCCTTCTTTTTTTACGCAAAGATACGGCCGAATCTGTTTTCCAAGACGTCCGCGAGCCTGGCTTGTTCCTGTCGCACGAACCCTTTTGCCGGCAGTAAACCTTCGGCATGGAGATCGATCATGGCACAAACGCCCGCAGCGGTGGTTTTGCGGATCGCGGCACAGATCCCATCGCCGTAGATTTTTCGTGCCCAACTTTCCTGAGTCAGTTGGCCCTTGCGGTATCCCACCACGGTGATGAAGATCAACACCACATCCTGGCGCGTCACCGGAATCGCGTGGTCAATCACGTCTCGAAAGAGATCGCGCCGCTCGCAGAGTTTAAGGTCTCGGGAAAGCATGCGGATCCGATCGCGGTGCCCTGGATAGCGGATGGTTTTGTAGCTGAGATTGCGCACCCTTCCCTGGAGACTCTCGCACAAAGTCCCGACCCCGCCCGAAGTGGAGAAGGCCTCGTAGGAAACGCCATCAAGGGAAAATTCCTCCAAACTCTCCAGGGGAGGCAGTTCAAGAGAGCGCCCATCCACCAAAGCTTCACAAGGATTGCAGTATTCGTTGAGGAGGCCGTCGGTGCTCCAGGTCAGGTTGTATTTCAAGGCATTGTCGGGAAACTGAGGCAAAGCGCCCACACGGAGACGAATATCGAGCACTTCGTCGAAGGTTTCGGCGACAGCTCTCCCGGCGATGGCGATGACTCCCGGAGCCAACCCACATTGTGGAATGAAGGCGGTTTGTCCCCCTTCTTCCGCGATCTTGCGGATGGCACGAGCGGTTGCAACATCCTCCGTCAGATCGAAGTAGTGAAGGCGCTCCACCCGAGCCGCCTCGGCCACTTGGGTCCCCAGGAAGAAGGGCAGGGCCGCAACGACGACCTGATGTCCGGACAAAGCCGAGCGCAAGGAAAAAGGGTCAAGCACATCCACATTTGTCCTCTGAACCCCTTGGCCCTGAATCCCTTGAGGAGAGACCTCTTTCGCCTCGCGATCCGCCAAGGTAACGCGGTACGAACCACTTTCGGCCAACATCTCCGCCAGCGTGGTCCCAATTTTCCCCGCACCCAGGACGATGACTCGAATCATGGGGTGGTTTCCAAAGGCTCGACGCGGATCAATTGTCCGGGCTCCACATGGCGGAGTTGACGCAAGTCAGCGTGGGTTCTACCCCAAATATTGGCGGGCCGCGCCAGACGAATTTCCTTGCCCAAGGAGCGCGGCGTTGGTCCAAAGCCGAGTTCGACGGCCTCCCCCTCGACGCGAAAGGCGAGTTCGCCGAGTTCCAAGACCTCGCGAGCATCCTCCTCCATGGGGAGATGCAGGGGGATGGTGAAATAGACATCCTGCCCCCAAGTGGTAACACGTGCCTCGAATGGCGCAGCGGCATATAAGGCATCCGCCGTTGGTGTACTGAACAAGTCAGCATCAATGATGATTTTACCAATTTTCAGACGCAATGTTCGGCTCATCAGGGGGTCGCCTCTGATCTTGTTGTGAGGAGTCATGTGGGGAAGGGATTCTTCCACAAAAAGCCCCCTGATGTCCTAGCTCTTGCTCCAAGGGGGACGCAGCGCTTCCCCTGGCAAGAGTCTTATTCCTTTTTCGTTATTTCTCTTGACAGATTAGGCCTTTTTCTACGGAATATCCTTAACCGGTAAATCTACTAAAGGGATTGTTAAAATGAAGATGCATCATTTCCTTGTTCCCGCTGCGGCTGCCTTGACCTTCTTTTTGGGGGTGATGACTCCCGACAGCGCCGATGCCGCCGCTCGTGGGCCATGCTCGGGGAAGAAGGGCGGGATTGCTCGGTGTGAGAATGGGAAGTTCGTGTGTGCGAATGGGGACATCTCTAAGTCCAAGCGCGTCTGCGTCGGCAACGGCATGATCCAAGACAATCCGAAGAATCAGACAAACAATCAGATGAATAACCAGATGAACAATCAGACGAACAATCAGATGAACAAAGTGCCGCCGCCAAACAATGGCTCCAAATCAGGTGGACTGTTCGGAACCCGATGATTTTATAGACCAGAAGCCCCTCCTCTTGCTTTTAAGGGGAGGGGCTTTTTTTGACCTAATACCGTTTGGAACGTCTCTCTCGCTCTATTCTTTCCTGTCGAAGCCCGAATGCAAACTGGATGACTTTCCTCAAGGCGCAAGACCTACGCCGGTCGGAAGGCGTTCAACCGCCCCGCCGGAGAGGCGAAATACGGCATCCTGAGGGCTGTCGCCGGCAAGTGCACTATCGGGTGTCTCTTTCGCGTAGAGGCCACGCAGAACACGGCCGGTAAGACCATGTCCAACCACGATCAGGCGCTCCCCCGTCGCGCGCTCCGACAGCCAAGACGAGAGCCGTGCAACGATTTGGGCGTGGGTCTCCCCTCCTGGACAGCGGAAAACCCACGACTGGGTGCCTTTGCCGGAGAGCAGGGCGGGATCAATCTCGGACTTCAGCCGTCCGGTCCACGTTCCGACGGAAATTTCACGCAAGCGCTCGTCGGTTTGGACTTGGGAGAAGGGGAGGCCGGCAATCTCGCACAGAATCGCCGCCGTTTGGAGACATCGTGGGGCCGGACTGGCAACAACCTGCCAGCCGTCGCCTCGTCCCACCAAGTCCAGGAGGAGGTGCCCATACGCCTCGGCTTGACGGAGTCCCACCAGGGTCAGAGGCGAATCCCCATGGCCTTGAAACCGCCGCTCCCGGTTCCAGTGGGTTTCTCCATGGCGAAGAAGAAGAAGAGTCGGCATGACGCAATAAAAACCCTTGTTTAGGAAGAGGCCAGGCGTTGGAAACCAGCTTCGAGATCGGAAATCAAGTCCTCAGGATCTTCCAAGCCAACATGATAGCGCAGGCTCGGCCCTTTCGGAGCCCACGACTCCGCCGTGCGGACAATGGCGTGCCCCATGGTTGGGACGACGAGACTTTCAAATCCACCCCAAGAAAAGCCCAGCTTGAAGTGGTCATAATGGTTGAGCATTACCTCTAGACCGGGGCGCGACGCTGGCTTCAAAATCACTCCAAACAGCCCACAAGCCCCCGTAAAATCACGCTTCCACAACCCATGCCCCGGATCAGAGGGAAGAGCCGGGTAAAGGACACGATCCACCTCGGGGCGAGAGGAAAGCCACTCCGCCACGCGAAGCGCACTCGCGGTATGCTGGCGCAAGCGCACCGCCAGGGTCCGCACGCCGCGCAGCCCGAGGAAAAGCTCCTCCGAGCCGGGGGAATTGCCCTGGGTGCAGATGGCGTCCTTCAAGCCACGCCAATGTTGCTCCGTGGTCGTGATGGCTCCCAACATCGCATCCGCATGACCCACAATGTACTTCGTGCACGCCTGGAGAGAAACATCAACACCATGACGGAAAGGTTGGAAGTTCAGAACGCCCCACGTGTTGTCGAGAACAACCAAAGCCCCATGCGCATGCGCCACAGAGGCAATCGCAGGAATATCCTGAACCTCGAAAGTCATCGAGCCCGGCGACTCCGCATAAACCAAACGTGTGTTCGGGCGAAAGAACGGTTCTATATCTCTGCTCAGTGCCGGAGAATAATACGTCGTCTCAATGCCAAACTTCGCCAGAATCTCGTCGCAGAACTTCCGAGTCGGGCCGTAAACCGTGTCAACCATCAGAAGATGGTCACCCGTCTTCAGAAGGGCCAACAACGTCCCTGTGATCGCCGCCAGACCAGACGACATGGCAATGCTGCGCCAACCACCCTCAATCGTCGCCACCGCCTCCTCGAATGCAAACGTCGTGGGGGTGCCGAAGCGACCGTAACGGAGCGTCTCGAAACCCTTGCTCGCCGCTTCCAGAGCGGCAAGATCAGCATGGAGAATGGTCGAGGCGCGGTAAACCGGGACATTCACGCACTCGTGATCACGGGGAGCAGGGCGGCCGGTGTGGATAAGATGGGTGTCTGGTTTCATGCGTCAGCTCTCTTCACTTTGGGTCAAGGGTCAAAGACCCTTGACCCAAAGTTAGCTGCTGCGCACCGTCCGTAAGAACTCTTCAACCCCTTCCCGCAATTCCCCAGACTGTTTGCTCAATTTCCCAGAGCATTGCAACACCGTATTTGCGACGACGCCCACGCCTTGGGTTGCTTTTCGTACGTCCTCGATATTGGCGGTGACCTCTCGGGTTCCGGCAGCGGCTTGCTCGACGTTTCCTGCGATCTCTCCCGTTGCCGCAGACTGCTCCTCGACAGCGGAGGCGATTTGGGCGGAAATTTCGCTGATGGTATGGATGGTATTGCCAATAAGTCCAATGGCTTGCACCACCTCTCGGGTAATGCCTTGCACGGATTCGATCTGAGTTGAGATTTCATCGGTCGCCTTGGCGGTTTGGTTGGCCAGATGCTTGACTTCATTGGCGACGACGGCGAACCCTTTGCCGGCCTCTCCGGCCCGAGCCGCCTCGATAGTGGCGTTGAGGGCGAGCAGGTTGGTTTGGCTGGCGACACCGCTGATGAGGCTGACGACTTCGCCGATGCGGTTTGCGGCATCGGCCAAGCCTTGGACGATTTTAGAGGTATGCTGGGCTTGTTGCTCGGCCTCTCCGGCGACTTTGGTGGATTGGCTCACCTGCTGGCTGATTTCGCGGATGGAGGCGGAAAGCTGCTCGGCGGCAGCGGCCACGGTCTGAACGTTGGCCGAGGCCTGTTCGGTTGCTACGGCAACAGCGGAGACTTGGCGCGTGGTTTCATCGGCGGCGCTCGACATATCCTGAGCGCTCACCTGCATGGTGTGAGATTCGGCGGAAACGCCACTGACGATCCCTTTGACGCTGGCCTCGAAGCGATCCGCCAACGCCAGCATCGCTTTTTTTTGTTCGGCGGCCGCGTGCTGTTCGGCGAGCTTGGCGTCCTCCTGCATTTTTTTGTTGCTCACCATGCCGTCTTTGAAGGTCTGCAAAGTCTTGGCCAGATCTCCCACTTCGTCGGAGCGTTCCAGATCCGGTACGGGTGTTTCCAGCGCTCCCCCTGCGATTCGGGTCATGGCTCCGGTAATGCGTCCCAAGGGCACCAGGATCGAGCGGGCAATCAGGAAGGCAGAGATGCTCCCCAAGATGAGGGCAACGATGGCAATGATCTTGGTAGTGCCATCCATGTTGCCGATCGTCTTGGTGATGGAAGCCTGGCCTTGGGAGAGCTTGCCCCGCCAAGAGGTGCGTAATTCGCCGGCAATTTCGGTGAATTGCACCCCAGTTCGATTCAGAACCGTGAGATAGAGGTAATCAACGCGAGCCGCCGTGTCGATCAGGGTCTTAAAGCCGGACTCGTAGTTCTTCAAGGCGGCATCGACCGCTTCATAGCGACCTCGGATCTCGTCCCCGGGCGCGCCTTTGATGCCCCGAGCCACGGCTTCGTACATTTCGCGGATCTGCTTTTCGGTAAGCGCTTTGGTTGCATCAGAGGGTTTGTAGATGAAAGCCAAAACCAGATAACGAAGCTCAAGCAGCTTCACATTCAGTTGGGACGCTCGTGTTATAGAGGCGATATCATCGTCTCCCTCGGCGATTGTCTGAATGATTCTGATGGTATTACTGACTTTTTCACCAATTTTACCAAGATCTGCTATTTTACCATCCTTGGACAGTTCAAGAGCCGATGCTTCGGCGTATGTATTTGAATAGGTGTTAAGGATCTCGTTTAATTTATCAATCTTGGCAATATCGTCTGGAACATGAAGTTTTTCCCTAAGCTGCCGGATGGACTCGCCAAGGTCTGTCATGATTTTTTTAACCGCTTGATGATTCTCAGCGGTTGGTATGGCGCGGAAACGGAAAGCTGCGCGACGGGCGTTCACCATTCCTCGATCCACATCCAGCACGGTGATTGTGGAGTCGATTCCTCCGCCAAGGGTGTCCGATTCTTGAGCAACGCGCGATATTGCCAGGATGATGAAGACAGAAAGTGCGGCGAGAAAGGCAAGAAGAAGAAAAAATCCACCATAAACCCGTTTTTGGACGGTAATTCCAGATGCCATATTGACGTCTCCCTAAACACCACCATCGGCGCACAGCCATGGAAGGCTTGCGCATTTCCTTCTTAAAACGCTCACAAAAAACGACTCCTGGATTTGTGCCCTTATTCTAGGGTACGCGGCCAGACCCCGGAGACTTGACAGCAACCAGGGGGTGAAGGTATCACCTAATAAATCAAACGTCTATGAGGAGGAATCATCCAATGGTAAAAATATTTCGCCTATTGAGCGTGCTCGCGCTTGCCCTGTTCGCTTCCGTCGGGTCCGTTGGGGCGGCACAGGCACAAGAAAAAGTTGCAACCCAAGAAGATGTCAAGGCTTTGACCATTAAGGCGGCGGAACTTGTCGCCTCCAGCGGTGTCGAAGGAGCCGAGAAGGTCTTCAACGTGGATGGGGAATTCAAATTCGGGGAAGTTTACGTCAACGTCATTGATCTGAATGGCGATTGGGTCATCTATCCGCCCAAGCCGGCGAATAAAGGGCGCTCTATCCTTGGCTTCATCGACGAAGATGGCAAAAAGTTGGGCGAGGATCTCTTGGCCACTGGAAAGGCTGGCGAAGGTTGGGTCGAATATCGTTGGAAGAACCCCGCCACCAACTCCGTCCAGCCCAAGATCACCTATGTGAAACGTGTTCCGGGCAAGGACTATATCGTCTATATCGGTATCTACAAGAAGTAAGGAAACCCGTATCCCTTTCTTTGGAAAGGGAGAGGCTTTCCGGGGTCAAGAAGGTCTGTTCTTGACCCTCCGAGATGGGAAAAAACTGCCGCACGGCACAAAGTACCTCTCTTTTCCCTAAGAAATCCGAAGATAACGCTGTGCTGACTCGTTGGCATGATCGTTGCATACCATCTCTCTGTGCGTCATTGTCGCGAGGGTAGGAGCATATCATGAGTCTGAACGGCGCTTTACTAATCGGCGTTTCCGGTTTGAAGGCTCAGTCCGCTGCCATTGGCGCGGTCTCCGACAATATCAGCAACGTCAATACCATTGGCTATAAAGGGACGAAGGTTAACTTTAACTCCCTGGTCAACAAGCACATGACCCAGGATCGCTATGTCCCGGGAGGGGTCTTGGCGCAGCCTCGTATGGGGGTCAGTGTTCAGGGTCTGCTGCAATCGACCAACTCCACCACCGACTTTGCCTTGTCGGGGAACGGGTTCATGGTGGTGAGCAATTCTCCCCGTGGGGATGGGCCTGAAGACTTCGCTTTTACCCGCGCGGGCTCGTTCCAAATGGACGCCGATGGTTTTCTGCGCAATACCTCGGGGTTTTACATGCGGGGGTGGCCGTTGATTGGCACCTCGTCCACCGGTGCCCCGGCGGGCGCGTCGACGATGGTGATCAACGGCAACACCTATATGAAGGGCTATAAGGATGCGAATGGAAATGTCATTTCCATCAATGACAAAAACGTTTCGTCTGGAAATTTATTCCCTTTGAATGTCGGTAAAATGGAGGCCAACGCGGTCCCAACGCGCAACGCCAACATTGCGGCCAATCTTCCCAGTGCAGCATCGTTGGGGACGCGAGTCAGTTCCCCCATCAGTATTTATGATTCCCTTGGGACCGATGCCACCCTACAGCTTAACTGGCGCAAGCAGGACACCAATGACTGGACGCTTCACGCTGTTCCTCCCAAGGGAGCCCGCAGTGTGGGGTTGTTGAATGGGACCACCCAAGAAGTTAATTCTGCCTCGGGACGATTGGATTTTCTCGGCATGCCGCAGACCGGCAGCGCGATCAACATGCAGATCGGAAGTCATCCCTGGACCTTCCGCGTCGGCCCCGATGCAGACGAGACCTGGAACTCCGTCATGTACACAAAATCCGATGGCTCGGTGGGGAGTTTTGTGGATAATTTGGCATCGGATATTGATCTCGCCTTCCGTCTTTCCGTGGAATCCTCGCCGATTACCAATTCCTACGGCGCGGGGAAGCAGATCAATGTGCACCGAGCGGATGGAAATGTTGTCTCCATTGATATGAGCAACGCCACCGACTCTTATACAACCTGTCGAGACATCAATGCTCAAAGCTCGAAAACGGGGATATACGCCGCAGAGTATCCCCTGGGACAGGTGGTTCTTTACGCCAAGGACACGCAAAGCATTAAGTTGACGGACGAGACCGGGGCCCCCTTTACGACCGTCAATGGAACCGGGAAGGTGTATTGCGAGGCCTTAGGAGACGGCAATGCCTTAGCCTTCTACCAAGATAGCACCGTAGGCGGTCCCATTTCCATCTCGGGACTGAACAGCACGGGAGGCTTTGTTTTGGCCGATGGTAATCCCGCCATTGCGCAGGGAAAAGATCAGGGGGGCGACCCGAATTCATTTACCGTGTCGGCCGTCGCCAACGCTAATCCTGCCCTGCGTTTCTCCGGTGACGGAACCCCGGCCGAGATCAATGTTTCCGCCGTCGAGATTGATTGGTCCACGGGGGCCAATGACATGGTTGGGAAGGACAACTGGGTGGGCTTGTCCTTGGGCAACCTTGGCGTGAGTGATGGCATGACGCAGTTGGACGGACCCTACAACTTAAAGGGCTGGTCTCAGAATGGAGCACGTTATGGGAATTACGCTGGGTTGAGCGTGGGAGACACAGGGATCGTCACGGCCTTGTTCGACAATGGCGTGGCGCGGCCCATCTTTCAGATCCCCGTCGCGACTTTTTCCAATCCCAACGCCTTGGAAAGCCTGAGTGGAAACATCTTCCGGCCCACCAACAACTCTGGCGACGCCATGTTGCGCATGGCCGGGAATGATGGCGCGGGAACCCTGAATGCCGCCAGTCTAGAGGCCTCCACCGTCGATCTGGGCACCGAATTTACCACCATGATCGTGGCTCAACGCGCCTATACCGCAGCAACCAAGATCATTACCACAACCGAGGAAATGATCGACGAGGCAAATTCCCTCAAGCGATAGATTTTCTTCATCGCCTTCCCACGGAAGGCGATTTTTTTCCCAAGAAGGTCTCCGGAATGTGCTAGATATTAGGTGTTATGCCTGAAGCTCATTCCGAACTGACCTCTATGGCCTTGGTTATCCTTGCCGCTCTCTTTTGCGGCATGGGAATGAGGCTGCTTCGACAGCCTGCCATCGTTGGCTATATCCTTGCCGGTGTCATGCTGGGGCCGTCCGCCCTGGAATTGGTCTCGGATCGCGATGCCATTAACACGCTGGCGGAATTCGGCGTTTTGATGCTGCTCTTCGTGGTGGGCATCGAATTGGATTTGCGGCGCTTCGTTCAGGGCTGGAAGGTCGCGGTTTTTACCACCATCATCCAGATTGGCGGCTCGGTGGCGGCGGCGTTGCTGTTTCGGCAGTTGATGGGGTGGAGCTTTGGCCTCGCCTTGGTCTTGGGATTCGCGGTGGCAGTGTCCTCCACGGCCGTCGTCATTAAGATCCTGGAAGGCAGCGACGAGCTTCATACGCCCGTAGGACGCACGGTTATTGGCATCTTGATTGCTCAAGACATTGCCGTTGTCCCCATGATGCTGTTCCTTGGTGGACTACAGAAGAAAGGTATCGTTCCCACCGATGTGGGGAAGGTGATTCTTTCCATCGTCTTCTTGATTGTTCTCTTCTGGGGACTAGGAAAGAAGCAACTGCGTCTGCCGCTGACCGAGCGACTTTCAAAATCACAAGATTTAGGGCCATTGGCGGCCTTGCTGTGGTGTTTCGGCGCGGCCTCCCTCTCAGGATTGATGAATTTATCCCCGGCCTACGGGGCCTTCCTCGCCGGGGTGATCATCGGCAGCTCGACCCAGCGCGAGGCCGTCCTTAAGCACGTCGAGCCCTTGCAAAGCGTTTTGTTGATGATGTTCTTCTTGTCCATCGGGCTGCTGTTGGATCTTCGTTTCATCTACAACAACCTCCGCAATGTGTTTCTTTTGTTGTTGATGGTGACGGTCTTTAAAACGGCTCTGAATATCGGCGCCTTGCGTCTTTTGCGTCAGGACTGGACCAGTGCATTCGTGGCGGGCGCAGCCTTGGCGCAGGTGGGGGAGTTCTCCTTTCTGCTCGCGGATGTGGGAAAGTCTGTGAAGTTGATCACCTTCTCAGAGACAAAATTGGTAGTCGCGGTCACCGTGTTGTCGTTGGTGCTCTCACCGATCTGGTTGTTTACCTTGCGCCGTCTCCACCAAGTCGCGGGTGGACGCGTGACCCTCCCTGCCGTGCTGGGGTCTCTCTGCGAGCACGAGGTCGAGGTGATTTCTCGGGGTATTCGCCGATTTTTCCCCGGTGCTGCCACAAGGAAGAAGTCTCTTCCGCCGCCTTCCCTTGAGGAAACCCCGCCGCCGGAGCGCGCGGATGCCTGATTTCACGTTTGAAATGGAAATGGGCGGTGTTGTCGCTGGGATCGATGAGGTGGGACGAGGCCCCCTTGCTGGCCCCGTGATTGCGGCGGCGGTTGTCATCCCTCCCCAGGGCTTTCCCGATCAAGCGCGGGAGGCATTGGATGATTCCAAGAAATTGACGGCACGAAAACGCGAGGCCTTGGAAAAAATCATCCTGGAGACGTGTCATGTCGGGTTTGGCGAGGTCGATGTGGCCGAGATTGATCGGGTGAATATTCTGCAAGCGACCTTCATTGCCATGGGAAAGGCTTTTTCCGCCTTGAAAATCAAGGTCGATGGCGTTCTGGTCGATGGCAATCGCAAACCGCTCCTTCCCGGTATCGCCGCCGATGCGGTTCGATGCTTGATCAAGGGCGATGGGCTATCGTTTTCCATCGCGGCGGCCTCGGTGGTGGCCAAGGTGCGGCGCGATCGGATCATGACCGAATTGGCTTTGACATATCCAGGCTATGGATGGGAAAAGAATGCCGGATACGGAACGGCCCTGCACCTGGCGGGATTGGCGCAACTGGGGGTCACACCCCACCACCGGATGAGTTTCGCCCCCTGCCGGGAAACAAGAGATAGAGGCTCGAAAGAGTGACCACCTCGACCTTGGGAATGCTGGACTTTTCGCTCCGATATCTCTATCGTCCCCCACTACTCTCATTGATGGCGAGAGCATACGGAAAGTTGAGGCGAAGAGGATGAGCTCTATATTTTATCGATTTTTTTCCCGATTGTTTCGGATCTGTCTCACTGTTGCTGTTATCGCCGGGATAACCGCGCCCCCCGCCCATGCTGCGGGAGGAAAAACCAGGCAGCCGGTTGATCGTTACGGTTCTATCGTCATTGATCATAAAAGCGGCAGAATATTATATTCTGTTAATCCCGATCGGCGGTCCTACCCAGCGTCACTGACGAAAGTCATGACCCTGTATTTATTATTTGATGCTTTGAATCAGGGGCGGGTGACGCTTCAGACCAAGTTCCGTGTCTCGGCGCATGCCACCAAACAGGCACCCTCGAAACTTGGACTCCAGGTCGGCGATCTCATCTCTACCGAGGATGCCATCATGGCCCTCGTCATCAAGTCTGCCAATGATGTGGCCGTGGTCGTCGCCGAAGGACTCGGCGGAAGCGAAAGCGCCTTTGCCGGAATGATGACCCGAAAAGCCCGCCAACTGGGAATGCGGAATACAACCTATCGCAATGCCTCGGGGCTGCCCAATCCAGGGCAAATCTCCACCCCGCGCGATCAGGCGATCCTTGGTCGAGCTCTCATTCGGGCGCACAGCGGGTACTACAATTACTTCTCAGCACGCCGCTTCAGTTGGAACGGAGAGGAGATTCCGACCCATAATCGCCTCATGCTTCGCTATGAAGGCGCCGACGGAATCAAAACCGGATACATCAACGCTTCCGGGTTTAACCTGCTCTCCTCGGCTGTGCGCGACAATCAACGTTTGGTCGGTGTTGTCTTCGGCGGCAATACTGCCGCTTGGCGCGACAATAATATGGCGCAAATCCTGGATCGGGGATTCGATGTTCTCGCTCAAGGCGGTGCCACCCTCGCCAGCGCCCCCCGGGTTGGAGGGGCCGATCCCACGCCGCCGCCCAAGAAGCCCGTTCCCACCAAAAAGGTTACCGCTGTCGCGGCTCAGGTTCCCGATAAGAAAAAACCTGTCGAGGCGAGTACGGTCGTTGCTGCCACACCACCCGCCTTTTGGAGCATCCAAGTGGGGGCCTTTCCCGCTGAAGCCAGTGCAAAAAAGGCCGCAGCCGAGGTCTCTAAACACTTAGGCGGATCCGCGAAACAGGCGACCGTCAAGATTCTGCCGACAAAGCAGGGGAAGTCCACGTTGTATCGGGCGCGACTGTCTGGGTTCAAAACGGAGACGTTGGCGCAGAATGCTTGTAGTTCCTTGGTGAAGGCGAAGAGGACGTGCTTGGTTGTGCAGCCAGGAAGTTGAAGAAGGGGCAAGGGCCGGAGGGTCCTTGCGGGGGTGCAGGGGGCAGCGCCCCTTGCGAGGGCGTAAGCCCATGACCCCAGCCCCCCCCCC